>JACRLN010000036.1 GCA_016215115.1 Nitrospirota bacterium | reverse complement strand
TAAGTCAAGATAAAAAACACGATAAATGAAAACAACTAATTGATTCGGAAGATTAAATGGAATTTAAGCAGAGATAAGCAAACTTTGCGGCTATTTATTTAATGGAATGGTTACAATTACCCCCCGTCACTGAATGGTTACACACTTTTTGATTTTTTCGTTGACGCTCCTGACAAAAATATATAAAATGAAGGGCGATGGTCGTGGTGTAACCTATCGCCCTGTTACGAGGCATCAGACAATTAGCCGATGCTCCCGGAGGTAAATATTGTTATTTGCACATGCGTGTATAAGTTCTGTATACATTATTTTTTTGCATTCCGGATCCGCCGGACGAACCGGCTTTAACCCCTCAGATTTTTTTCCTGTATCCGGTATTCAGAATTGTCAGCTGCCATGTCCATCCTCATTTATGTGTAACGGCAAAAGATATCTACAAGAAAATATAAACAATCGTTAATAGAATTGTCAAGATAAATTTTATATGGTTAAATATTTAGGCAAACGGATAAAAATAGCGAGAATTAAAGCGGGGCTTTCACAGGGGGAACTTGCAAGGAAGCTCGGTATCGCCTATCCTACCTTAAGTAAATACGAACAGGGACACAGAACCCCGGATTCCGTGCTTCTCGGACAAATAGCCAAAATACTGGAATGTGATCCCGGCTGGCTGCTTGCAGTTGAGGGTGAAAGAAAGGCCGGATATTCACCTGTTACCGTGACGTTGCCGGTAGTCCGGATTCCTGTCCTGAATAAAGTTTCATCCGACTTCCCTGAACACGTGTCGGATAAGATTGTCGAATACATCAGCCTTCCCGACGTACCCAAAGGCGCTTATGCATTTATTGTCCGGGGGGATAGCATGTCTCCGATGGTGAGAGACGGTGATTATGTAGTTTTTATTGCTCATGCAGATATTAACAATGGAGACATGGTCCTGGTAAATAACGAATGGGGCGAATCCCTGCTTAAGAGATATCATAAAAAGGGCCAGGAAGTGTTTCTGGTCAGTGAAAACCCCGAGTATGCAACAATTAAGTTTAACAGACGTTATAAAATAATCGGTAAAGTTATCGTGGCGTGGAGGAAGATCGGGATATAAACAAGTGAGTAAGCGCGTAAGCGCGCAAGTGAGGAAGATGGAGGAGTCATGGACATCGAGGCGATAAGCGGGCCGAGGGTAAACGAGGTAATCCTTCCCGCGGTTACAGAAGAACTGCAACCGGTTGGGGGAGCTGAATCACTCATCATTTTCAGTTTTGATGTTAGGGACAGGATTACAATCTCTCCCGAAGCACGCAGAAGATATGAGGAATGGCGCGCGAAGAACAGGAAACGGGAAAGGGAGCGGGAAACCAGTTAGTGCCATAGTGCAGAAGTGCAATAGTACTGAAGTACAAAAGCGCGGAAGTAATTCCCACTTAGACAGTTTTAACCCTCACTCTTTTTCAAAAAAACCGCCGTCAAGGAATTGCATCATATCATCATATTCTTTTTTCGTCTTTTCATACATGGTCGCATTTTCTATAGCTATGCCGCTCTGTTCGGCAAGAGATGCGGCAAAGTCTATTTCCTGCTGTAAAAACATTCTTGGCTCGCCTGTAAGGAGTCTTAATATCCCTAATACCTTTCCCCTTGCTTTAACGGGTAGAGTGAGTATGCTTTTTATCCCTTCCTCTGCAGCTTCTTTCTGGTATTGGATCTTTGAATCAGTTGTAACATCATAAATGGCAACAGGTTTTTCATTTAGCGCTTCTATTACATTCTCCTCGGTGTCAACAGGCCCCCTGTTCAGATATTTTTCGCTGAGGCCGTAAGCGGCCACAAGTCTGAGTTTTTTACCTGTATGATCAAGCAGACGGATGGTAGCCGCTTTTAATTTCATGACCTCCGGAATTTTTCTCACTATCATATCCAGCACTTCTCTAACATGTAAAGTGGAGCTTACTGTTTTTGTGACTTCCTGAAATACTTTAAGGTATTCTTTTTCCCTGGAGATCTCTTTTTCGAAGTGCTTTGCATTCACGATCGCTATGGCAGTTTGTTCCGCAATAGCCGACATGAACCTGAAGTCTGCATCATTATATTGGACCGGTTTGCCCGAATATAACCTTAGCACCCCGATAATTTCATTCTTAAAACGCATGGGAATGGACAGGATGCTCCTGATCCCCTCTTCGACAGCCTCCTTGTAATACAGTGCATCTTTATTTTCCATAACATCGTATTCTGAAACCGCCTTTCCCGCAAGGGCATCATCGATACTCTTATCATAAGACACCGGTCCCTTGTTAGCATATTTTTCACTCAGTCCGTAGTGGGCTACGAGCTCCAACTGCTTTTTGTCCTTGTCCATAAGCCGGACCGAACTCCCTTTTAAACCCATGACCTGGGGGATTTTTTTCACTATCATATCAAAAACATCCTTTAAATGAAGAGAGGAGCTTACAGTCTTTGTGATTTCTTCAAAGACCCGGAGATATTCTTTTTCCCTGGATACCGCCTTTTCAAAACGCCGCGCATTTACTATTGCTGTTGCAGCCTGCTCTGCTATTGCGGTTATAAATTTAAGGTCCTCTTCAGTATACATAACAGGTTCCGTTGTATACATCCTGAGCACCCCTATCACTTCCTTCTCAAGACGCAGCGGGATGGAAAGGATGCTCCTTATACCTTCCTCCAGGGCTTCGTTATAATATTTTGAATCCTCATGTTCCGTTATATCGTATACCGACACAGGTTTACCTGCCAGCGCATCATCAATGCTCGCATCATAAGCAACAGGCCCTTTATTTGCATATTTTTCGCTAAGTCCGTAATGTGCCGCCAGCTCAAGCTGCTTGTTTTCTCTATTGAGCAGCCGGAGCAGGCTCGCCTTCACGTTCATGACTTTAACAACATTGGTTACGATGAGTTGCAATACCTCATCAAGAGAAATGCTGGCGCTTATTGATTTACATATCTGCTGATAGCTTTCCAGATATATCTTTTTCTCAAAGATTTTCTCTGCGCAGGAAGGGCACATACCGTGAGTAAAGATGCCGAAGCCCTCATTTGTGAGATAGGTTTCAAGTTGTTCCCAGTAATTCTTGTCACTCCTTATTTTCTTGCACCAGCCGCATATCGGGATTAATCTTTCCTTTCTCTCGGATTTCAACCGGGATTCTATCATCTCAGTACATCGTGTAATATCTTTAATTGTGGAGATTACCCCTTTTAATTTACCATTCCGGTATAAAGGTAAGGCGATTTCTTCAACGTAAATCTTCCCGTTGTCTTTTGTCTTTATAAAGAAGTTTTTACTGACAATATTTTTTTCCTGAAAACAAAGCGCTACAGGATGTTCAAACGGCTGTAAAAGATTACCCTTCTCATCTTCATATTGAATGTGGCTGTCGTGAAAAGATTTCCAGAGGACTTCAGCAGCAGCAACGCCGGTCAATAAACCGGCGGCCCTGTTCCAGTACTGTATCTTTTGATTAATGTCGACAAAATACACCCCCTCTGTCATGTTATCAAGAATTTGGCGATATGTATTACTTAGCCAGTCGAACATTGTGGTAATGTGTTATTTATTTCGCCGCAAACACGACGTTCTTTGTTGAAAATTTGCCGCGAAACATAGCTTTATCTGCCAGCCTGAGCAGGGCTTCTTTATTATTTGCATTATCAGGAAAAGATGCGACCCCGAAACTCGCTGTTATCTTAAGCGGGTTTTTTTCTTTTTTTAAGAACAAGTTCTTTTCTATAATCTTTCTCAGTCTCTCGGCAACCAGAAAACCTCCCTCTTGGGGAGTCTGGGGTAAAACAATCACAAACTCATCGCCGCCATATCGTATGGTTACGTCAACCTTTCTTAAATTATCCTGCAATAACCGGGCTGTCTCAATAAGCACTTTACTGCCGGTAAGGTGTCCAAACTTCTCGTTTACTTTTTTCAGGTTATCGATATCCAGAAAAATGAGTGAAAACAGTGAGCCATAACGCAGGGACCTCTCTATTTCTATTTCAATGGACCGGTTGAGAAAACGGACATTGTAAAGGCCGGTAAGATCATCTGTTACTGCAATTTCATCTATTTTCTTATAGAGAAATGCCTGCTTAAACATCATGTTAATATTATGAGAAACGTTCACAAGCAGTTTCAGGTCCGTATCTGAAAAGGAATTCTCCTGTCTTTTATTAACCAGTCTCAGAATACCAACAAGACCATCATTTACTTTTAATGGAGCGCATATTAATGATTTAACCTTTAATTTGTGAAATCCGTCTGCATTTTTGTTAAACCTCTTGTCTTTCGACACATTCCGGACAAGGATCGGGACTCCTTTTCTCAACACCCAACCGGTAAGGCCCGTACCTGTTTCATACCTGAAGTTCTTTATGTTCATTGATTTCTTTAAAGCTATTGTTTTAAAGAAAAGGTCATCAGTAATTAAAAGAGACCATGTCTCTGCTCCTGTAAAAGTCTTTATCTTTCTCATAACGGAAGTCAGGGTTTTGTTTAAATCGGAAGTAGTGGAAAGGATCTTTGTAATCTCATCAATGAAATTTATAAGGTTGTTATTATGCATTGACCCCACAACATTTTTTGTATTTTTTCCCGCTTCCACAAATACATGGATCGTTTCTGCCGATCTTTCTATCCTTGATAACAGTCTGTGGTTTAGCGTCTTCCCCGCCCCTGCCGTAATTCAGCCTTGCGGGTCTTGCTGTAAATTTCTTTTCTATTCTTTCTTCCCTGGCAATTTGAATCTTCATCAACCTTGCAAGCACTTCTGAAGAAACCCTGCTGCTCAGGTCGGCGAAGATATCAAAGGCCTCTCTTTTATATTCCACGAGTGGATCCCTCTGTCCATATCCGCGAAGTCCCACGCCTTCTTTCAGATGGTCCATGCTCAGAAGGTGGTCTTTCCATTGAGTGTCAAGAACCTGAAGGAGCATCATCTTTTCAAGATACCTGAATGCGTCCGGGCCGATTTCCTGTTCCTTTTTTTCATACGCCTGTCTGACTGCCTCAAAGAGTTCATGGTGAAGTTCTTCTATAAGTTTTGCCTCTATCTCAGGGTATATGGAAAACTGTCCGTAAAGTGCGTCCCGCAGTCCTTTTATGTTCCATTCTTCGGAATGCTTATCTTCAGGGCAGTAAAGGGACAAAAGGTCATCAAGCAGATTTTCAGCCATTTCAAGTATTTTGTCCTTATGATTATCACCTGTGAGTATCTCCCGTCTGAATAAATAGATCTCAGTCCTCTGTTTATTATTGACATCATCATATTCAATCAGGTGTTTTCTGATGTCAAAATTGTGGGCTTCAACCCTCTTCTGTGAAGTCTCTATCGCCTTTGTTATCCATTTATGTTCAATCGGTTGAGAGTCTTCCATGCCTAATTTGTCCATAAGCCCTGAGATCTTGTCTGAACCGAATATCCTCATGAGGTCATCTTCAAGTGAAAGATAAAACCTTGACGAACCAGGGTCTCCCTGACGGCCGGAACGTCCTCTCAATTGATTGTCTATCCTTCTGGCCTCATGTCTTTCGGTCCCAAGGATGTGCAACCCGCCGGCAGCAATGACGGTTCCTCTGTCCTGTGCGCACAATTCCTTAGCTCTTTCAAGGGTCTTTTTAAAATCCTCTTCTGTATGCTCTTTTTTGTCCCTGAGCATATCTTTTGCAACGCCTTCCGGATTTCCTCCAAGCACTATATCCGTACCTCTTCCAGCCATGTTGGTAGCGAGTGTAACGGTTCCGCTCCTTCCTGCCTGCGCAACAATCTCAGCCTCTTTTTCATGATACTTTGCATTCAGGACGGAATGTGGGATCTTCTTCTTTTTCAACATTGAACTGAGGAGTTCGGATTTTTCTATAGATATAGTGCCTACAAGAACAGGCTGCCCTCTCTTGTGGCAATCCTCAATTTCATTGATAACAGCATCGAATTTGGTTTTCACGGTTTTATAAACAATATCTGAATTATCCACTCTTATCATAGCCTTGTTAGTCGGGATTACCAGAACATCAAGGTTATATATCTTTGCAAACTCCTCTGCCTCTGTATCAGCAGTACCGGTCATTCCGGCGAGTTTGTTATACATTCTGAAGTAATTCTGGAAAGTGATGGTAGCAAGGGTCTGGTTCTCACTGGCTATCTTGACGTCCTCTTTTGCCTCAACAGCCTGATGCAATCCGTCAGACCACCTTCTTCCAGGCATGAGACGGCCCGTGAATTCGTCAACAATAATCACCTCGTTGTCCTTAACAATATAATCAACATCAAGTTTGAAAAGTACATGCGCCTTTAGCGCCTGATTGACATGGTGAACAAGCTCGATATTGGAAGGATCGTAGAGATTGCCGGCCCCAAGCAGCCTCTCTACTTTTACATTCCCTTCTTCGGTGAGTGTAACACTTCGTGCTTTTTCATCGACCGTATAGTCGGTATCTTTATTAAGCTTTGGTATTATTTTGTTAATAATGTAATATTTGTCTGTTGACTCCTCGGACGGGCCTGAAATGATAAGCGGGGTCCTGGCCTCATCAATTAATATGCTGTCCACCTCATCGACAATCGCATAGTTCAGTTCTCTCTGCACATAATCATTTATGTGATATCTCATGTTGTCTCTCAGGTAGTCAAAGCCGAATTCATTATTGGTGCCGTATGTAATATCGGTCAGGTAAGCTTCTTTTCTGTCAATGGGCCTCAAATGCTGCAGTCTGCTGTCTTCCGAATGATAAGAAGGGTCATACAGGAAAGAACTTTCATGCTGGATAATGCCGACAGACAATCCCAGAAAATGATATAAAGGCCCCATCCACTGGGCATCTCTTTTTGCGAGGTAGTCATTAACCGTGACAATATGGACGCCTCTGCCGTCAAGCGCATTCAGATAAACAGGCAGGGTCGCGACCAGGGTCTTGCCTTCACCGGTCTTCATTTCCGCTATCTTTCCTTCATGAAGCCCAAGACCTCCAATAAGCTGCACATCAAAATGCCGCATATTAAGAATCCTGCGTGAGGTTTCCCTGACAACTGCAAAAGCCTCATGGAGAATATCATCCAGGCTCTTACCGGCTTCGAGTCTCTTGCGGAATTCATCGGTTTTTGCCTTCAGTTCAGCATCACTCAGAGGGGTTACTGAAGGTTCAAGAAAATTTATTTGCTCAACGACAGTCCACAGCCGCTTAATTTCACGCTCATTTTTTGTGCCTATTATTTTCGATAAGATTTTAAACATAAGTTTTATTATAACAGAAATATTAATATCAAAATACTATCAGTCTTCTTGCATTAAACATTCCCTGCAATATACAATATTTTATCAATAATTGCGGGCGTAACTCAGTGGTAGAGTGTCAGCTTCCCAAGCTGAAGGTCGCGGGTTCGAATCCCGTCGCCCGCTCCAGAATAGCTGTCAGCTCTCAGCATTCAGCGGTCAGCTTTTTTAAAGAATGATCACAATTAAAGCTTATAGCTGACGGCTGATTGCTGATCGCTATTTTAATGGCTAACTGCACAGGGAAAAAATAAATGCCACTCAGAATAGGCCATCTATCAACCTTTTATCATACTTCAATCCTTTTAATAGCCCAAGGCAACATAGAGGATGTAATGGGGACAGATGTTCAATGGAAGCTTTTTGGCACAGGACCCGTTATAGTTGACGCCTTCAAAAGAGGAGAGATCAATATGGCATATATCGGACTTCCCCCTGCAATTATCGGTATGGATAAAGGAGTTAAAATCAAATGCGTAGCAGGAGGGCATATCGAGGGGACAGTTATAATTGGAAGAGATCCATACAAGGGATTTCCGGAATCAGGCGACCTCCGGGATATACTTAAACAGTTTCGTGGTTTTAAGATCGGGGTCCCGGGTAAAGGTTCTATTCACGATGTTATCATCTCGGAATATCTTGATAGATTCAATTTGAAAGATGAGATAGTGATTGTAAATTTTCAGTGGGCAGACCAGATTATAGATGCGCTATATAAGGGACAGTTATCAGCAGCAGTCGGCACACCTGCACTGGCTGTTGCGCTCAATCGATACGCAGGTGGAAAGATCCTTTATCCGCCATCCAAACTCTGGCCGGGCAATCCAAGCTATGGCATCCTTGTTGAGAGCAACTTTTTAAATGAACAACATGAAACTATAGAACGGTTTCTTGTGCTGCATGAAGAAGCAACCGCCTTTTTCAGAAACAGGCCGCAAGAGGCGGCAAAAATTATTGCAGATTATATAGGGATTGTTGATGAAGATTTTATCATGGATACCCTGAAGATATCTCCAAAATACTGTGCACAGATCACCAATGAATATATTTCCTCCACTCTGAAATTTGTAAAGGCATTAAAAAAACTCGGATATATCAGCCGGGAGATTTCTTCCGACGAAATTTTTGATACTTCATTGATAAGAAAAACACACCCTTCAAAAGACCACTACGGAGACGGGATATCTATTTAGAGTCTGTTTATAAACTCTGCTTGTCTGTCATTCCGGCTTGTCCGGAATCTTTCTTTAAGAAGGATTCCCGACGCGCTTCGCTTGCGGGAATGACGCAAAGAGTAATTTATAAACTGACTCTATCTAATTCTAAGCCTCTTCCAAATTTCTTTTATAGGTTCAATTTTATTCAGTGTAAAGAAATGAAGACCAGGAGCTCCACGGTCCAGCAGGTTCTGACACTGGCTGACGGCAAATTCTATTCCGGCCTCGACAGTTGCCTGCTCATTGCCGGAAAGCGGCTTGAATATGTCATGAATCATTTGTGGGACCGTTGCACCGCAGGTATTACAGAATTTCAATAATCCCTCATAGCTTGTGATAGGAAGGATACCTGGAAGGACGCGGACCTTTACTCCGGCATTTTTCAGTCTATCAAGATATTCGGAATAGATTGCATTGTCAAAAAACAGTTGTGTAATTATAAATTCTCCGCCATGATCTATTTTTATTTTGAGATACTTCGTGTCTGTTGCCTTATCAGGGCAGTTAATATGTCCTTCAGGGAAACCTGCCACGCCGATACTGAAAAAATCTTTATCAATCTCGCTGACAAGATCAATTAACTGATAACAGTATTTTAATTCGTCAGGAGCAGGCTGCCAGTTCTCGATTCCCTTTGGCTGGTCACCCCGGAGCGCAAGTATATTCCTGATATTATTAGTTTTCGCACGGCCGAGAATGTCTCTCAGTTCAGCCTGACTGTGTCCGACACACGTAAGATGGTGCATGACGGTGAGGTCGAACCGCTTTTGAATTTCCATGCAGATGTCCATTGTCGCCCCCCGGGTGGATCCGCCTGCTCCATATGTTACGGATACAAAATCTGGACCGAGTGAATTAAGTTCTTCTACGGTATGATAAAGATGCTCCATTCCCCTGGGGGTCTTTGGAGGAAAAAACTCAAAAGAAAACGTTTTATTTTTTTCCTTGAAGATGTCTGTGATTTTCTTGATCATTGTATTTCCGGTTTACCTGATTCCTGCTTTTTTCTCTTAGCCAATTGTCTTTTCCCCTCATGCTGTTTGAACTTCCGGAAAGCCACGGAAAGAGTGGATGATTCTGAAATAGCGCCGGAGATCAGGATTGCGTCCAATACTTCATCAGTGGTTGCGCGCCCTCGTCAAGGGCCCTGTTTATATGGGCAGTGAGGCAATGTTCGCACCTGAGAGCGGCAGCAGCACCAACCGCTACCAGTTCAGCCGTTTTTTTATCTAATGCAGATGGCTCGCTGTAGATAGACATTCCTTTGAGTACATAGGGATTAAAAGTACTGGGACGCTTTTTAAGCGTGCTCAGGAGAAACCCTATATCTCCCCGCTGTTTCTCGATCAGCTCTGACAGAGCTTCGGCAAGCTCCCTGCTTTTCATCAGGGACTTTGCCTGTCTTACTGTACTTTTCTTGCCCATTTCCCGAATTGTAGTATCTCCTGCTCCACTCATTGTCTTATGTAATTCCCAATGGAAATAATATGATTCATAAAAAATATCATTTATGCTGAGCTAAGTCAATAATAAGTTCGGGGTAAATTCCAACGGACATCCGGGAAATCCGGATTAACCTGAACTTGTCAACAGCCTGTCAAGACACTGTTCACGATAGCACAACGGAGATTCGGGATAATGACAAATGTCAAAGCTCAAATGCCAAATCAGCTTTCAGTCATCAGCGGTCGGCTTTTGCCAATGGCTAAATGTGGACTGTTTATCGCTAATAATCATATTAGTTATTTTACCAATCAAAGTGGCAAGTTATGGGAAAAAAGCTGATAAAAATAAAAACAGGCCCTTACATTTTGAATAAAATCAATTAGTTAACAATTGGCAAGATATTTGCTATTAATAGGAGTATCAAAAATGGCAACCCTGACAAGAAAAGAAATATTAACTCAATTAAAGAGATTAGGAATAAATACCCTCACGGAACTCGAATCTTTTTTAAGGGAATACAATGAATATTGTAATGACTGTAATGGTCATTTGTCATCCAATAATTCATGAGTTCAAAGTAACCCTTATACCTAAAGTTTTTCACCTTTCTGGTATTGTTTTCTTTAGTAGTGTCCCCTCCTATTCACCCAAAAGGTGAAATCTGAACTTCTTCCAGCTCATTGAAAAATCCGCGTCAATCTGTGCAACTCAGCAGCTAAATGCTGCATTTTAGAGCAACAATAATGCTCCCATATTTTCATTCCTTGACCACAAGATCTTTTTTATATGGTAAATTAATATCATGTCAAAGAAAGAAAAGCCACTGCCAAAACCACCGTCAACTCCTTTTGGAAGAAAGAGATCTTTTGAGGACAATGAAAACAGAGAACCTCTGATGGCTGACCGGATGGCTATGGCAATGTCACAGGGGAAGCTCGATGAATTTCTGCAGAAGGAACTGCCGGACAACGAACATGCAAGAAAACTTGCAGAAATGATGATGGGTATGTCAGGCATGATGCCCGCAGGAGGCTTCTCCGGCAATCCAGCTCCGGAGACAGAAGAATTTTCCAAAGGACCTGCTTCAGAAGAACATAGAGAGCGGTCTTCTGACATCCAGCCGCCGGAAGATATTGTAAACGCAGTGCAAGCCGGTGATCTACAGGGGCTCATGGGGCTTCTGGCAAGAGAACATGCCAAAAGAACCGACAGCTCAATTACGGATACTCCACATGAAGAAAAAAACTCCATCGCTCTGTCTTCTGCCGAATCTGCTGTTGATAAGGAAGTAATCGACCAGTTAATGAAGATCGCATCTGATAATGATATCTCCCTCGACTGGCTTTTCTTCAGGGCCCTGAAACGCTATGTCGAGGAGTATAAGAAGACAGGGAATTTGTAGCTTAATCCCTCATGTGATCTTCCTGCTTTGTAAATATAAATGCATAATTCTCTTTCAGTCTTGAGAAAATATAGACTATTAGTGTCAGGTCTACATATTACAGATTTTTCATGAAGAATGTAGACCTGACACCACCCAAAGGAAGATTGGAGTGAAGCATCATCATGGGCTGACACCTTATCCTACGCAGGTTATAATGATTGGCGGTTACCATTAGCAAGTAGTTGCACAGGTCTGAACTGCTCCGATAGCGAAATGGGACATCTATACTATGTTGAAAGTGTAACACGTACAACCCCCCAATTATTTACTAACGTGAATAGCGGCGCTTATTGGTCGGATACCCAAGGTGTGATCTTTAATTTTACTACTGGCAGCCAACATAGTCATGATCCAAGCGAGGTGTTCAGTGCAACGGCTGTTCGTATTGCTCCCGAACCAATTAGTTCCCTCCTCTTTGTTACAGGCGGAACACTTTTAGCAGGAAGAAGATTTATAAGAAGGAAGGCATAACAAAACGCTGGAGTCAATGCGAGGCACAGGACACTTTTTCGGCAATGCAGTAGTTTGAGGTTTGCAAAAGGTTTTTTGGGATGTTCACGTCCTACAGTGCCTCGCATGACTCACCCTTATCGTTAGGCCTCGACGCTATCGGGGAGAAAGGGGGAAACATTTGTAGTTCGTAAACCACACCAAATTGATCGTACAAAAGGAGGAGAAAATTATGTACAAAAAACCAATACTATTTTTAGTAGTAACTTTATTATTAGCCTTGGGAGTGGCAACTACTGCTTCTGCTGATTTTTCCTCGGGGCTATTCATGACCGACACCTATGGAAGTTATACTCAAAAAACCGTTTTTGCATGGGATCAAACTCCTTATGTCTATTTGAGTACGTTTGTGGATTTAGACGCGCACGTTCACGTAGATTTGATAGACCCTAATGGTACTCACTATCACGGATGTTATTTTTGCAATGGTGTTACGACTGAGGGGGCTTGGATGTCCTTAAATGATGAAGAGAAGCACGTTTCCTGGTGGGATGGTATCAAAATGGCCGGGGATTGGACTTTGACCAATACAGGGCAGCATGGTTATAGTTATGACTATAGCCAGACAGGCAATATTGGTACCTTTACCGTTGCTGCTGCTCCTGAACCAATTAGCTCTCTTCTGTTCGTCACTGGAGGAACGCTTTTAGCAGGAAGAAGATTATTAAGAAGGAAGGCATAACAATTGCGTGCACTGAACGAGTGCCACAGGACGCTTTTTTAGCTCGCATTGTTTTACGGCGTGCTAATCAGTTTCAGGCATTTGGTTATCTTACAGTGGCACTCGTCAGTGACGCATACGCTATGACGCTATCAGAAGAAAGGAGGTTCTATTTAATAGCTTTGCAGTATTTCAGCACCTAAAAAGATAAAAAAATATATTAGGGGGAAGATATTTCAATGAAGCAATTATTTAAGCTGTTTTTCGTTCAAATCAGCATCATGGGGATAATATGGTTGATCTTGCTGAACTGGTCGGCAACAACAGCTTGGGGAGCACCGGTCTTGGTTGAGACCTTCGATGGCACAGCTTTGGATTCACTCAGATGGTCGGGTAATGCTCAAGTTCAAGATGGACAGTTGGTGTGGGATATCCCCGCCAATGGACAAGGCTCCGGAGGTATCTCGAGCGTGTTTACATTATCAGGAGACATAGATGTTCGCATCGATTTCAACTTTACCCTTTGGCCCGCCAACAGCGGGATTCACTTGGCAGGACTGGAACTTTCTAATGGGCCTTACTGGTTAACTGCTGAGCGATTTTGGGATTGGGGGCGACAAAGCGATGTTGGAGTTATCCATGGAATTGAACAATATGGCGAGGTAGCGCTTCTAACACGACAGGCAAATACCGTCTCACTAGGGTTGGCAATATCGGTACGTCTTACTCTTGGGACATGAACACAGGGTCGTGGAGGACACTCATCTCAGGTTATATGGGGGAACCTACGGAGTCAACTCTCTCACTTGGCTTTTGGAGTGGACCATTTAGTCAACCCGTTAGGCTTACATTTGACAATCTGACAATTGAGACCGGTACTATTGTCTCAGTTGCCCCTGAACCGATAAGTTCTATTCTTTTTGTTACAGGTGGAACACTGTTGGTAGGAAGAAGATTTTTAAGAAGAAAAAAGTAAGGTTTGTTAAACGTAAATTGCTAAAGGGTCTGGGCTATCTCAGACTCTTTTTTTATGCTTGCTTCATATCGTTAATCAATAAACTGTTATATCATCTGAATTACTGAGTTGCAGGTAAAAGCAATAATTTTATCTACCGCTGAAACTCACAATAACTACGTATTATCATTGACCACCAACCTGTAATGCAAATTAACAATAACCGATACTCTTCTTGTCCCGCTTTACCCCATCACTGCCTCATCCATCATACATTGTAAAGGAAAAGTTAAAGAAATTAGTTTCTGCTTATCCATCCCATCACCTGCTTCTTCACCTCAAGATGATGCAGCGGGATAGCAGGCACATCTTTATTGCCCGGTACAGCCAATGCATGAATAAAACGCAGGCCTTTATGAGGTTTCTTTAATGCATCCACCAATTGTTTCCCTGTTGACGCTTTTATTATATTTTGAATGCCGAAACCCTTTGCCACAAGTCCGAGGTCAACACATGAACCGGTCAGTGTCGGCTGGTCGCCTGTTGAGCCGTAGGAGCTGTTATCTACCGCAAGGATGGTCAAATTCGGCGGGGCAAAATGCGCTGTCGTTGCAAGACTGCCGGGATTCATCAGGAGGCTGCCGTCGCCGTCTATAACGATAACCTCTTTGTCGGATGCCAGGCTGATACCAAGACCGATCGGCGTAGCCAAGCCCATGCTTCCGAGCATGTAGAAGTTCGACTGCTGATGCTTAATGTTGAAAAGTTCTTTTGAAGGGAAGCCCAGATTACAGACAACAACTTTGGCATCGAGATAGGGTGCGATGATCTTCAGGATTTCAAAGCGGGGAAACTGCGGGGTCATTTTTTTAGATTGATATCCTTTTGAGCTTCCGGTGATTGGATGCGAAGTGGATTTCAGAATGCCGCTATCACACGTACCCTCAAAGATCGCAGGGCTCAGAAGGAATGCATGTATTTTGCTGCTTCTGTATACGCCGGGAAGTTTTTTTTCTATCAGACCGAGATCATCTCTTGAACTGATGACCGAGTATGGTATCCCGGCTCCTTTCAGAATTCCGGGGAGATGCTGCCCCATCGGTAATTGCGCCGCTATTTTCTCCTTGTAAATACCGCGCCGGCTTACAAAGACAGCAAGAGGCAGTTCGTAAAAACCTGTTAAGGACAGGAGCGCATTTATCATGTTCCCAATGCCGGAACTCTGTACGAACATTGCCGGCCTCTTATCAGCGAGCGCAATGCCTGCGCTGATGCCGACCCCTTCTTCTTCCCTCGTCAAAGGGACATGAAAAAATTCTCCGGTTATCCTTTGGAGGAGTACCCTTATCTTTTCGCAAGGCAGGGTAGATATATAATCAACCTTGTTCTTTTTTAAAATGTGGATCAGTTCACTTTCAGGCGCTTGCACAGTTCCTCTATTTCTTTGTCTGTGATCTTCCCGGATACAAACACAGGTTCGACCATGTATGTCTTCATATCTTTTTTTAACCGTTTTTCCCCGCCGCCGGTGATATTTAATAAAATAGTATCACTTTTATCTACATGGCCGTTCTCAACTGCCTTTCTGAGTCCGGCAACAGCAACACCAGCAGCAGGCACAATATCTATTCCTTCTGTTTTTTCGAACAACTCCATGTCAGCAAGCACTTCATTGTTTTCTATCCCATACATTTTCCCTCCAGTGGCGTGAAGGGCGTCAAAAACACCTCCCACAATTGAATACGCCGGATAGCGGCTTGAAAGGACCCTCGTGGTTATCTGCTCTATTAATTCTGGGTTCAGATCTTCAGAGGAAAGCTCTCTGCTGTTATTGTTCCATGCCTTTACCATCGGCGCAAAGGGAAGGTTCTGTGCGAGATGAAGCGCCGGAAGTCTGGAGCCATATCTTCCGTCCCTGAGAAATCTCTCTGACATCTCCCATACCCCGATAGCCCCGGCGCCGCTTCCAACGGCCTGAAAATAGTGGTCCGGCAGTCTCCCTATTTTCGATACCGCCTCAAGCAGGACAATACCGAGGCCGTCTCTCTTGGCTATGTTCTTGACACCACCTTCAAAAGGATAACCGTGGATCAGCGCGATCCTCTTTGCCAGATCAATTGCGTTTGAATAATCTCCGTCCTCAAGAACAAGAGTAGGGATTCTTAAAGACGCCTCAAGATACCACATCTCAAAAAGGCACATACTCGGGACCACGATTATCACAGGAAATCCTGATACAGTCGATAGATGGGCAAAGGCCCTCGCAGTATTTCCTGCGGATGCCACAACCAACCCTTCAATGCCGTTTGAGCGTGCGTTTTCCAGGACCACAGCAGCTTCAAACTCCTTGAAGGTACAGGTTGTTATTTTAGCGCCGATTTCAGGCCAGTAGCCGTTAAAGGCTATAAAAAGGTTCTCAAGCCCAAGTTTTTCAGAAAGGCCTTTCGATCTAAAAACAACAGGACCGGGTTGATGAAATTTCGGATCATGGACCGGCAGCCAGTTGAATCTCCAGATCTCTCCTGAATTTTTTTCCGTAAAAGAAGTCTCTTTGTAATCGGTTAAGAGTAATGCATCCTTGCAGTGCTCGCAAAAGGCACAGTGTGCTTCCTTCAGGACCGTTCCGCATTTTCTGCATTTTAAAGTGTAATGGCTCATAAAAAAAGGTCTCAGCTCATTTTATTCATAAACCTGGAGCAAGTATAGATCCGTTTTATTAGTCCTATTAGTTTTATTGGTTTTATTTGTTAAACAATGTAACTACTAAGACGGCTATAAGTAAGGATACATACTAATGCGGTCATAAGTAAGTCGTCATGCCCGAAGTCTTTAATCGGGCATCCAGTTCTTTATCTGTCTGGATTCCCGCTCAACAGACTGCGGGAATGACATTTATGTATTCTTACTTTTGACCTTATTAGTAATATAACCAACTGAACCAATGAAACAGTTTTATATCAATTCCGCTACCAACTCCATCAGATCTACGATCGTTATCTGCTTATCATGACCCTGCAGGGCCTCGTTAACCTTCTCATAGCATGCAGGGCAATTTAAAACAAGTTTATCCGTTTTCTTTGCGACTGCTTCATCGATCGTCAGCCTGCCCATCGCTATCGCATTTTCATTAAATACTTTCCGCGCAGCGCCTCCCGCTCCGCAGCACCGTGAATCAAGCCCGTGTCTCTCAAATTCCAAAAGCTGAACTCCGGGTATTTGAGAAAGTATGTACCGCGGCTCTGCAATTATCCCAACTCCACGGCTTAAATAACATGGATCATGGTAAATTATCCTTTCATGAAGTTCTTTTCTGAAACGCAGCCTGCCTTTTTTAAGCGCATCCTCAACAAATTGAGTTATATGTCTTATCCTGAAAGGCAATTCCTTACCATAGAACAGGGGCCAGTCCTTTACCATTATGTTCACGCAGCAGGGGCAGGAGCATAATAGTGTCTTCACTCCTTTTGCATGATACGCATTAACAAGCCTGATGACTAAATCCTTAAGCATATCATGCTGCCCTGTTATAAATAACGGGAATCCACAGCACACCTCATCTTCAGGCGGCAGCATTGTAAATTCTTCTCCGATGGCAGACAGTACACGCACATCACCCTTTACCATCGGCTGTGCCAGATAGGCCCCGGTGCACCCTGCATAATATGCTATATCCGCTTTCTCAGCCACTTTGACTCCTTCCGGAAACCATGGAAGATATCTCTCCGCAGGCGGTTTTTCATAAGGATTTCCCGTACGCTCTATTGCCCCGGGAATATTCGCCTGCGCACCGAGCGGTCCGAGTCCCCGTCGTACCATTTCTTTCCTGAGCATGGGCCAAAGCCTCTCCGTAATAATGCCGACAGAACAACTCCTGCCGCAGGCGCCGCAGATCGTGCATTCATAAACAGCCCTGGTAAAATCTTCAAGCAGCTTGCGATCAATCTCCCCTTTGCCGAACAACATGGGTTTAAGACCATCGGTGGCTTTTATGAATTCTTTGAACATGCGGATCTTTTCCGGCGGTGAAATATTAGGATTCCCCGTCACATCCTGCACAGGACAATTTTTAAGGCATTCACCGCATTGTGTGCAGGCATCGAGTTCAAGAAGCTGTCTCTGTGACAGACACGATGTAAAAGAATTTTTATTTTTCATGTATCAAAAGGTCAAACCTGTCCTCACACTGACGCGCATGCAATATTGTATAAGGCGCGGCAAAGATGTGAGCGGGCAGGGAAACTAAAAAAACCAGCGTCATGTTGAAGTGAATATTGAACAGCATGCTTTGCGGTATGGATACCGGATTAAATGTTAATAAATTGAGAACGAAATATTTTATCTCAACGATGTCAGGACGCATGATATTTCTCATCAATATGCCTGTCAGGCCGATCATTATAAGTAGGATGAGAAGAAAAAAATTATATGTGGAAAAATATCTGCTCTTTTCTATCCTGTACTTTACTATCAGGATATAAATTAGTGACAGGTAAAATACGTATCCCGCAAATAATCCTAACGAATCAAAGCCTGATACAAAAGCAGGGATAGGGAAAAGGAAATATTTCAAATGCCTCATCACTACGAGAAGAAAAGTCCAGTGGAATATCCACTCTCCTATCCATAACAGCTTATTGACCCGAAAAAGTCTTGTTAATAAGAGGACATCCCTTACTCCCCTCAGTATCGTCATCGGTGCAATTTGGGAAACGGGCAGAGATTCTTTGTTCCGGTCGCCGGGGATTTTCAGCAAGAGGAAAATACGCCATATTATTCTCCATAAAAAGATCGCGTAACACAGGTAAGTTACGGCCATCAGTGTTATCCCTAAATATTCTCTTGTCATATAGAAATATTCACAACCCTTGATCTTTAATAAATTCGATCTGTACATCACGGGGCAAAGCGAGCCCTGCCTCAACCTCTATCGCTTTCAAGATCCCACTCATCACAGGACAGGCCGCGTGCTTTATATGTTTTGCAGCAGACCTGTAAACAGGATTAGCAAGATGATTCAAAAAAACATACATTGTATCAACCTGTGAAATGTCTTCGAGCATTTTTAACACCATCTCGCATTCAGTATCGAAAGACAAACGGATTTTTCTGCCGGTCTCTTTTTCGGCTGCAATTGTAACCGAGAAACCGCAGATGCCTGAATTTACGATAACCTTTGTCATCCCTTTATCTCCACCTTGCAACCGGATTTGCTCAATAACTCTTTCAAGTTAGGGAATTTGTCTTTCATGTGAGGTATATGCATTGCCTGCATAAACTCTTTTTCAAAGGCCGGGTCAGTTGCGATCTCGATGAACTCCACCCACCGTGCCCTGTAATCGGCTTCAATTCGTTTATCCTTATTAAGGAGCGCCATCCTTGCGCCATCACCTGCTGCATTTCCGACCGCATACACTTTATCGATCGGACAGTCCGGGAACATGCCCAGAGTCAATGAAGCTTCACGGCTTATATGGCTTCCGAAAGCGCCCGCAAGCACAACTCTGTCAATTGCCGAAACATCCAGTCTCTTCATCATCAGTTTGGCGCCTGCATAAAGCGCACCTTTGGCCAGTTGAAGCGCCCTTACATCTCCCTGGGTTACTGTAATGTCGGTGCCTATGGATGTCTCTTCAGCCCATGCGAGGACATACTCTGGTTTACCGTCAGCCCCTTTTCTTACTCTGGGGGTATTGAGATCCATGACAAACTTGCCCGACTTGTCTATTATACCGGCCTTGAACATCTCGGCAACGACCTCGATAATGCCTGAACCGCATATACCTTTAGCATTTATTTTTTCCAGATGTGAATGCCAGTCCGCTTTTCCAATCACCTTGTACCTGGGCTCCCTGGTATCAGGGTCGATCTGAACTACCTCGATAGCTCCCGGAGCCGCCCTCATGCCGAACTTTATCTGTGCACCCTCGAATGCAGGTCCTGTTGCACAGGAAGTTGAGCAGACCTTGTTCCTGTTTCCGAGAAGGAGTTCACCGTTTGTGCCTATATCGATGACGAGCACCATTTCATCCTGATTGTACTGCTCTTCAGCTATCAGTACTCCAACGTTATCAGCGCCGACAAAGCCGGCTTCAATCGGCAGAACATGGATATAGGCTGACGGATTTATCTTTAAGCCGATATCACGTGCCTTAACATTCATGGAATTCTGCACTGCCGGTATGAAAGGTGAACGGCCTATGTACACGGGATCAAAGCCGAGGAATATGTGATGCATTGCAGTGTTGAAGACTATAGTAAGGTCATCAATTGAAAAACCGGGATTAGGACCGTCTTTAATAATTTCAGAAACAGCTCTCTCAATAATCTCATTCAGTCCGTCAATGATGGCCTTTTGCATGGTTTCGAGTCCTGCCGGATTGGTCATCGCATACGTAATGCGTGACATGACATCCTCGCCATACGGGACCTGCGGGTTCATCATTGATTCCGTATTTACCACCTTGCCTGTAATCAGATCGGTCAAATAACCGACACATGTTGTGGTGCCGATGTCAACTGCAAGCCCGTAACACGTTTCTACAAATCCGGGCTCCACTTTTATTATATCACTGTCCATCCATACCGTAACAGTTGCCGTCCATTCACCTTTTCTCAAAACATCCTGAAGCTCTTTCAGAACAAAATAATCGATGGTGAGATTCTTCAGACCATAGTTATCTTCCAAACACTTCAGTATCCTTTCGTTATCGCCTGTTGTCATATCATGAAGTGTTGGAGGGACCAGTTCGATATTATACTTTTTCACTGCGGGGTCCAGGGCTATGTATAGCTCCTTTGCCGCCTTGCGAACGACCTGTTTGCCTGCCCTGGAACGTTCCGGCACGAAAACCTTTACATCTCCATGCACTTCTGCTGTGCAGGCGAGGCGTATCCCGGGACCGTCATCAGGTTTTATGTGCTTCTTTTCAGCTTCAGTAATAAGAGAAAGATGGTACATTCCGGACTCAATATTATCTTTTTCAAAATAGCCTTCTTCTATTCTGACCTTGCACTTTCCACATACCTTTTTGCTCCCGCAAAGACCTTCAATATCAACACCCAGAGCCTGCGCAGCTTCAAGGAGTGTCTTCCCATCTTCCACTTCGCCCCTCCTTCCTGAGGGCTGAAAGATCACTTTATGTTTTTTCATCTGTTAATCTCCTTAATTAGAATCTGTGTATAAATTCAACATTAAGACGTCATTCCCGCAGTTTTTTGAGCGGGAATCCAGGACTTGCTAAAATTACTGGATTCCCGTTTTCACGGGAATGACGTCTTAATGTTGAATTTATAAACAGGCTCTAATTAGAAATATGTCCCTTTCTATATTGACAGAAGGTTATATATTTACAAAAAAACCTTCATTTTTTTCCTTTTTAATTTTCCTGCCATAGGGGCAGATGGTGATGCATAGCCCGCAATTGGGTTTGCCGTTTACAGCTTTACTTTTCTTTTTATGAGTATTGCAATTGCTCAATCTGACAAGTTCAACAAACGGTCTTCTTCTGGACCAGTCATTTCCGGTAATCGCCCCGGACGGACAGTGGTCGATACACATCCTGCAGTCACCGCAAAGGCAGGCCTCGATAGGGGTGCCGTTTTTTAGAGGGGCATTTGTAAGCACAGTCGCAAGTGAAAGGCGCGGACCGTGGATTGGATTTATAAGCAGACCATTTCTTCCTATCCAGCCTATCCCGGCGGATGTGGCTGCGCTCTTGTGCGTAAAGAGCGGGTACAGTTTAGATACGAATGTATTTATTGTTCTGTCAGAGTCAGGCGGAATACAGAGATATTTATAGCCCTCTTTTTTGAGAATTTTTACAGCCTTTTTCTGAAGCGCGGTCAGTAATTGAACGGTCTTCTCATTTAAATTTTTGCATACACCAAATGATATGGCCTTGTGGAGGTAGGCGACATCTGCATCAAGAAAACCTTTCAGATCAGCAAAACCTACAATATCAGCGCCTGACCCGAGGATTTCCTTTTGCAAAATATCATTCATCTAACCTCCTTTGCTCTCTGCCTCTTCTTTCATCTTTTTCAATGAACTGATCATATTAATTGCATCTTTAAGGGCATTGTTCGCATCTTTGGCGTAACCGTCCGCGCCCCACTTATCGGCAATGTCCTGGGATACCGGCGCGCCGCCGATCATGATCTTTATATTGGGGTTTTTTGCCTTCAGATTATCAATTACTTTTTTCATGCCGACCATTGTCGTTGTCATCATGGCAGAGAGACAGACAAGGTCAGAATCTGTCTTGATCTGCTCTTCCACGAATTTATCGAGCGGGACGTCCCTGCCAAGGTCATACACAGTGAAGCCGGCTACATCGAACATCATCTTCACTATATTTTTCCCGATGTCGTGAACATCCCCTTCAACAGTTCCGATAACAACCGATCCTCTTACACCAAGGTCCATTTTTTTTACGTGGGGTTTCAATATGTCCAGTCCCGCGTAAAGGGCGTCGGCGCACATGAGCAGTTCGGGGACGAAATACTCCTGGGATTCAAACAGCCTTCCCACTTCCTCCATACCGCTTACAAGCCCATTGAATATAGCGTCGTTTCCCTCAAGTCCGTTATCAAGTGCTTCCTGGGCTCCCTCTTTTGCCGTATCTTCATCGTACTGTATCACCGCATTCCTTAACTTGTCGAGAATCTCCTGTCTTTTTTCATCTGTGGCCATAAAGTTACCTCCTCTATTTTATTACCTCTTCCATCATGGCTTTAATATTTTCAGGTGGTACTGTAGGCCATATATCGCATCCGGGCCATACAGCGCTTACGCCATTGTCAATACATTTCCTCATAGTCTCTTTTACGAGGGAAGTAGTTCCCGACACGAGGACATTGTATGGGTCATAATTGCCGAACAGCAGGGCTTCACTGCCTATCTTCTTCCGTGTTTCGGCGACATCATTTTTCTGGTCCACACTGATGGCCTTTGCCCCTGACTCAACCATGAAGCCCGCGATGTCATTCGTTTTCCCGCAGATATGAAGGACGTTATTGACTTTCAATTCCGAAAATATCTTTTTGAGATAAGGCTGGATAAGGTTTTTAAAAACCCTCGGGCTCAGGACATCCGATGTGGCCCCCATCTCTCTTACGGTTATGTAATCTATTCCCGTCTTTTCATATTCTTTTGCGATCATGATAATAGCATCGGCAAGGAGATCGAGTAACTTTCCCACCTTGTCAGGTTTTTTAAAAGACAGCTTCAGCAGATCATTGAGTTCCATGATCTGTCCGGCAAGAGTAAACGGACCGAGAACATACGTGCCGATTGCAACCTCATTGCCGATATCTTTCTTGATAATACTGATGGCTTCTTGCATCAGCGGTATCCTTCCCCGGGATGTAAGGTCTGACGGAACGGTTATATCCATTTCATCCTCATTGTGGATGAGTTTCCTTTTGATCGTGGGATAAACGATATCATCAAGATGTGCATATACATTTATTTCACATCCGAGCGCTTCTGCTTCAACGCAAAGGTCAAAGGGGATTACGCCGCATTCAAATCCGAAGAGTTTGTAAGTGGAAGCAGCGGCGTCAGCCAGCATTTTCGCATCGGAATGGAGGGCGGCAAATTTGTACCCGTATTTTTTGAGCCCTTCTACCGTCACATTTCCCATACCGCTGAAACACGGAGGCCTGTCAATCTTTTCCCCTGCAAAGAGTTTTAAAACCCGTTCTCTCGGCGTTATAGTCTCACTCATATATTCTCCTTTATCATAAACATTATTTCCTCGCTTCCCCTGAAAACAGTTTTCCAAGAAAGTCTGAAAAATGTTTCCTTATCGGCAGTGAGGGATTTTCGGGGACCGCTTTGGTTTCATCATATACAAGCATGGAAAGGAGGATGTGTGCGGTCGCTACCGCGGGCAAGATCCTCGGTGCGGTAACAATAGGCCCGTAAAAATTAAAATCGCTCCAGAGAACTGATGCCATTCCCTGTGCGACCGCATCCATGGTCCTGAAACCGTCGAGGCCCCAGATATCTTTTGAAGCCTGCCACATATGGGTGCCGTTTGAATATGCGCCACCGCAGGGAAGGCCGGTTTTTTCTTTTATGATCCTGTTTGCTATCAGCGAAAAAGATGTAGCAGGAAGGTTCATGACAGATGTATCAACTATGATAGTCTCAAAGCTGTCAGCCCCCTGCGAAAGGATGTTTTCAAGCGATGTCAGCCGCCCTGAAGGCGACTGGTCTTTATCATTAAATGCCTGCACGACAACGTGTTTTATTCCAAGGTCTTTTAATCTGTTAACCTGTCCCTTTATATCCTTATCCCATGGGGTGATACTGTTGTACAGGAATTTGTCCTGAACCCCCAATTTTGCGACGTATTCAGTTGCTTTTGCCCTCTTTTCGGCAACCCACATATCGATCCCAAAGGGCATGTCCGTTGTCTCAAGATAGAAATCTATATAAATCTGAGCCTCTTCATGTGTATTTGCAACCATAGCTGCCATCGAAGGTATTCCTGTAGAAACTGAAAGATCTTCCTGTCTTTTTATGTATTCCTTTGCCTTCTGCCGGTCAAAATCTCCTTTCCTGTCCCGAAGTATCCGGTCCTTGTTATGGAACATGGATGCAATCAGGAGAGGCGGGTTTTCTCCCGGTTGTCCGCCTATTTTTATGCCGCTTATATTAAAAATTCTTTGTTCTCTCGAAAAAACAAACATAAAGCTCCTTCAGTAGGGGCGGGTTTCAAACCCGCCCTTACGAAACCTGCCCCTGCGAAAACCTACCCCTACAGTTATTCTTAAAAAACGCCGTGGTCAAACTTGGTCTGTGGCAGGTATTCCCACTTTTCACCTTTTCTGAATTTGGCCTCGATGTCCAGGCATTTAAGGGCATACTCAAATGCATAGGGGATGCCGGGCCCGCCGGGGACAAAACCTGCGAGGATCATTCCGACGGAAGCGGCCTCGAATATTTCACCTGTAGTAGCGCCTGCATTGATTGCAGGGATCACATGGATTATGCATCTTGGGGAGCAGTAACCAACACCTCCGGACATAAACATAAGTTCTTTGACTTTCCTTGACAGCGCACCGTCTCCGAAAATGCTTGCGTAGAAATCAGCGAAGGTCCTCCCTGGGTCAGGCGTAACCGTATTTATTATCTGGAACATTCTCGGCACGAAGCCGCACTTTTCTTTCATGTACGCATTTACTTCCTCAAGTGTCATTTTTTTATCTGACATTGTTGCCTCCCTCTGCCCGGATTTTCAGGGATCACGGGCTGTTAAATATTCACTATCCTGCCAAATCTGTAAAACACTTGTTCATCGAAAGCGTTAAAGGACTCTCTCACCTCCTCTCATTAAAGTTTCCATTCCCTCGCAATCTGCATAAATTTCTGTATGTTTTCGTAAGGAACGGTTGGCGGTATGTCGCAGCCGGGCATGAGAACAAAACCGCCGTCTGTGCCGGCGGTCTGGATCACCTGTCTACATGCGTCCTCCACTTGTCCGACGGTGCCCTGGAGCATTATTTTAACGGGATCAACGTTGCCTCCAAAACACATTTTTCCATGTAATACTTCCTTTGCTTTCGCGATATCGGTCTTGTGATCAAGGCTGATGCAGCTTGCTCCGGTAAGCGGGAAAAGATCCAGTCTGTCTGTTGTATTGCCGCAGATGTGTACAAGGGTATGAACGTTTTTTGATCTGGCCCAGTCATTGAATTTCTTAAGATAAGGCAATGCAAATGTCTCAAATTGTTTTTTCGATATCAAATCACCGGAAGCGGTGGGGTCAGCAATACTGATTACTTCAAGAGTCCCGTCCGAAACAACCGGTTCGTAGAGATGAATGAGCAAGTCAGTTGCAAAATCTACAATTTTATGTACAAAATCAGGCTTCTTGAATGTGGCCTTCATCATCGTCTCCTCGCCGACAAGCCTTGCGCCAAGTGTGTAGGGCCCCCAAGCCGTCATAGTTACAGCATATTCACTCCCGATCTTTGATTTCGTCAATCTCAAGGCCTTTTTCACCGTATTAATAACTTCATTTGAATCTATTTTTGACAGGTCCAGTTTCATGAGATCTTCTTCTGTTGAAACTATGTGTGCCTCGAGGTCAGGGGCGCCGATCTCCCTGAATTTGATGCCGCCTCCAAGCGCTGCAGCATGGAAATTATTATAGCCCGATCCTGCGTAAACCATATCACAGATAAGCTTACCGGACATCTTTACAAGCATATCAGCCATTTTTCCTGCATCCAGAGATAAGTCTTTAAAAGTAGTGCCGTATTCCTTGATACTCCACATCCCGGCGCCAAACAGCGTTACCGGGACACGCTCTGGTTTGCCCTGCTCAAAGGCCTTCAGAATTATTTCACGCGGCGTCATAAAACCTCCTTTTTGATGCTGTCCCTAATTAATCATTTTAGAGAAAATGTTAATGGTTCAAATTCATTATCCCCCTGTAGGGCATGGGCCTTATATTTATATGCAACTACAATGCCACGTTAACCTGTCAGGTAACTTATGACAAAAAGACGAAACTCACGTCTGTAACTTCTCAGGGCAATGGGGGAATATGCCTCATGCCGGGGCATAATTCCCCGTCTATGCGAGTCTGGATAAATTATTATTAGATCGTCTTATTATGCTAAAATGAAAAAATGAAGCGGATTCTTGGCAGCTTTCAGGATACGATGCTCCTGTGGGAAGTGCTTGATGGTCTGCATCTTCCCGCCTTTTCCATAAATGGAGATTTCATGATCACAGATTGTAACGCCACAGTGAAACCCCGGCTTTTTTTTCAAAAAGATGAGATCATCAATCTGTCTGTTTTTGATATTATCAGGATATCCACATCAATCCAGCGGGACGCCCTTAAAAAGAAATCTTCAGTTCTGGAAGGAAGGTGCCTTCGGAAAGACAGAGAAACTTTTCCTGCCAGGATATCTTTTGTAAAGCATTCCGACGGATTTATCGTTGTTGTGGAAGACCGCAGCGAGCTGATCAAGATCGAGACGCGCGCAAGACACAGAAAAAAAGTGAAACAGATAGAGCTGATAAATGAGATAAGCAGTGTTATTAATTCAAGTCTCAGTATAGGGCATATCTTCAGGCTTGTATTTTCTGAAATCAAAAAGATGATAGATTTCGACAGGGCGAGCATCAATCTTCTTGAGGAACACAAGAATGTCCTGAAGATATTTGCAATTGACACAAAACGTCCGACACGGCTGACAAAGGGCGTTGTCTCGCCGACAGATAAAACAAGCGCCGGATGGGTTACAATAAATCAGAAACCCTGGATAAACCGGGACCTTCAAAAGGAGATAGCGTTTTCATATGATTCCGTATTGCTCGGGGAAGGGATCCGCTCAACAATAAGTGTCCCACTTTATAAAGACAGACCCCTGGGGGCCCTCAATTTTGACAGTATCTCCCCTGAAAAATACTCCGAAAAAGACCTCGGGATACTCCTTCCGATCGCGAAGCACCTTTCAATTGCGCTTGAAAATGCACTTCTGTTTGAAGAGATATCAAAAGAAAAAAGGGAATGGGAAAAGACATTTGACGCCATTACCGATATTGTATGGATAGAGGACTTGAACGGGAAGGTCCTCAGGGTCAACAAGGCTGTAATAGAAAAATCAGGCAAGGCAGAGATCTCTTTGATACAGAAAAGTTCTGGAGAAATTTTTAATATACTTCAAATAGTTGATGTTGCCAATCTTTCATCGGAGTCGGTCGAATGCAAGAAGAAATTATTTAAAGAAGTAAAGGGATTAAACGGGAGAATCTATTACTTCTGGACATATCCCCTGCTCAACAGTGACGGGAATATATACGGTGTTGTGAACTATCTGAGAGAAGTGACGGAACAGAAGAAACTTGAGCAACAGCTTGTACGGGCCGACAAACTGGCTTCTCTCGGAATGCTTGTTGCCGGAGTCGTGCATGAAATCAACAATCCGCTTGGAATAATTGCCGGTTATTCCGAGGCCTTAATGGACAGGGCAGGAGATCCGGAACTCAAGGCCGTAAGCGCGTTTGAAGATTTTCCGGAATATCTGGAGACCATTAATAATGAGATCTTTCGCTGTAAAGACAGGCTTAAAGGTCTCCTTGATTTTGCAAGGACCTCAAGCGGCAACTACAGGAAGATAGATATCAACGGACTCATAAAAGAGGTGACCCTGCTGGTAAAACACGGGGCCAGGACACACAACAACCGGATAGAACTGGATCTGCAGAGGGACATACCGGAAACAGTCGCGGACCCGGGCGCGATGAGACAGCTTTTGATAAATATTATTATGAACTCTCTTTACTTTATAGACACAGAAGGGAAAATCGTAATCAGCACGTCTTACGTGAAAGACCCGTGTTTTCATGATTCCATTCACATTAAAATCTCTGATAACGGCAAGGGGATTAGCAGGGACATCGTTGATAAAATATTTGATCCTTTTTTCAGCACAAAAGACATTGGAGAAGGAACAGGGCTCGGTCTTTCGATTTGTCACAGGATAGTGTCGGAACATGGCGGGACCATAGACGTGGAAAGCAAGGAAGGGATAGGGACAACATTTATTATTAAACTTCCGGTAAGAGGAAAAAAAGGATGATAAAATACGTGAATCGTGACCGTTGTCCGTGTCCGTTAAAACAGATAACGGAGCACGGTCACGGGTGACGACATCATGAGCATACGTATCTTAATTGTCGATGATGAAGAGCCGGTAAGGAGACTCCTCAAAAAGGAATTAAGCCGGAAAGGCTTTTATACCGATACTGCTGAAAACGGCAGGGTTGCTCTCCTGAAACTTATGGATTTTTCTTTTGATATCATTCTACTGGATATTGTCATGCCCGATATGGACGGCATGGCCTTACTGAAACAATTAAAGAATGACCCTGCTTCTCCTGCCATAGTAGTGCTGACGGGAAAGGCAACTGTTGAGACGGCCGTAAAGGCCATGAAGGACGGGGCATATGATTATCTCACGAAACCGTATAAGCTGGAAGAACTTTCAAGGGTCATCAACCGGGCCCATGAACAGAAAAAACTCAGAATTGGAAATCAACTCCTGCAAAAAGAACTTGCAAGAAAGGAAACCCCGGATAATTTTGTGGGAGAGAGCACCCAGTTCAGGAGGATCCTGAGACTTATAGACAAAACAGCGCCCAATGACTCAACGGTGCTGATACTTGGCGAGAGCGGTACCGGTAAAGAGATCGTGGCCCATTACCTTTGGAAAAAAAGCAGACGGAATGACCGTTCTTTTATAGCTCTTAATTGTTCTACCATATCGGAAAGCTTAATGGAAAGTGAACTCTTCGGACATGAAAAGGGGGCTTTTACAAATGCCTGCAAGGTAAAAAACGGCCTGGTCGAAACAGCCAATGAAGGAACACTCTTTCTTGATGAAATCGCGGAGATGACGGTTGCCGTGCAGGCCAAACTGCTCCGGTTTCTTGATTCCGGTGAATTCCGCCGGGTTGGAGGGAATAAAACTCTGAAAGCAGATGTGAGAATAATTGCTGCCACGAACAGACATCTGAACGATGCGATCAAAGAGGGGAGCTTCCGGGAGGACCTCTTTTACAGATTAAATGTAATTAGCATTGAAATACCTCCTCTCCGCGAAAGAAAAGAAGATATCAAGCCTCTGGCAAACTATTTTCTCGGGAAATACGGAAGAAAGAGTTTAAAAAACATTAAAATACTCGATCCCGCGGCAGAAGAAGTACTGCTGGATTATGATTGGCCGGGCAATGTAAGAGAACTGGAAAATGTTATTGAGAGGGCGGTAATACTGTGTGAAACCGACGTAATTACAAAGGAAGATATAGCAATTACCGGCAATACACTTCCTGACAGAAAAATTCATGGAGTGCCTCAACTCCAGGAGATAGAGAAAAATTATATACTATCGGTCCTTGAAAAAACCGGGGGCAATCAAACAAATGCCAGCAAGCTTCTTGGTCTGGACCGGAAGACACTCTATCTGAAACTGAAAAAGTATGGAATATCTTTTTAAAAGAACCTTTCAAGCGGTTTGAACCGTTATCTAAATGGGCGACGGGTTTTATCACCTCCTTGAATTAAGCAATACCCGCAATATACAATATTCCATATACGGCAGTTGCCACGAATGAACACGAATGAAATAAAGCTTGAAGACAGATTTTGTCTTTAACCAAAATGGTGACAAATAGAACAGTCACAAGTTCCCTGTTATTCGAGATAATTCGTGGAAATTCGTGGCTGGAAAGCTTTTTTTAGGATTATTAATTTTTTACATTTCATGTCTTGCTTTTTATTTTTTATGGCTAAAGGACTTATACATGTATACACAGGTGACGGCAAAGGCAAAACCACTTCCGCCTTTGGTCTTGCCATGAGGGCGGCTGGACACGGTAAAAAAGTCCTGATACTGCAGTTTCTTAAAAGCAGGACAAAGGATGCAGGCGAACGGACGATTGCAAAAAAAAGCGGAATAAAAGTGATAAAGTTTAAAGGTCAAACAACACCTTTGTTTGATCCGACCGTAAAAAGTTCAGAGCTGAAGCGTCATATTAAAAAAGCAATTTCTTTCTCGGTAAACCAGATAAAAAGCGGAACCTACGATCTTATTATAATGGATGAATTTAACAACCTTTTTCGAGATAAATATGCAACCGCTGAAGATATTAAAAAAATTTTAAGGGAGCAGCCAGAAGGAGTTGAACTTGTTTTCACCGGCAGGGGGGCGCCAAAGGAATTAATTGCGATTGCCGAATATGTAACTGAGATGCGCATGATTAAACATCCTTCTGCTATTGGTATAAAAGCACGCAAGGGAATAGAGTTTTAAGGGATAGGATTATATGGCATACAAAAAAGAATTGACCCTGTCTTTAGAATGTATCAGCAAAGAGGAACTTCTACAACGCATGAATGATAAGGCTGACTATGTGCTTGTGGATACAATCGGCAAGTATGATGGCAACAGATTTAAGATCAAAGGGGCCAAAACTATTCCGTATCCTGAGGTTATTGACAGAAGAAATGAATTAACTTCTTATGGGGAAATTATCGTATATTGCAAACATAAGGATTGTATAGCTTCAAAAAAAGTCGCCCTCGGTTTAAAATTGCTTAATATCTCTAACGTGAAGGTGTATGAAGGCGGGATCGATGAGTGGATGGAACATAACCTTCCTGTTGAAGATGAATAAGTAATTTGAGTCAGTTTATAAACTCAATTCATGTGTCATTCCGGTCGGAGCGACTCCTCGCGGAGATTCGCTTCGGACTTGTCCGGAATCTTTTTTCAAAGAGGATTCCCGATGCGCTTTGCTTGCGGGAATGACATCTTTTCCGAAAAAAGCACTTTATTTAAGTCGTTTTAACCATCGCGCACTTAAAACCCATATCGTAATCAATGAAATGAGTATCAACACCCACATGGTTTTCAAAAAAGCGAATTTTGACATCGGCTCTTCTGCCCTCAGCCATGAGAGACTTTGAAAGACAGCAGTATAACGATTCACTGCTTGTGGTGTATTTGAAAGGCATAGCCCCAGTACAATTAAATCAATAGAGAAAACTATAATGAGTATTTTGACAGATAATTTTTTTAAAGGTCTACTGATAACATCAGGCTTAATTCCTTTCCATATTGTGAGTTGAAGGATTACACCGCCAAGCATATTTATCCCAACATCCCTAAAATCCCAATATCGTTTGGGGGTCATCCACTGTATACCCTCGTCTATAGTCCCTATAAATGACACAATTAATATTGTTGTTATATAAACAGTCCAATCCTGAATTCTGTGGCTGAGGGCTTTGAATACAAAATAGGAAAGCAGCCCATACTCAATCAGGTGAGTTGCTTCTTCAGGAAATCTTCTCAACTGGATCGTGAAATATATATAGAGTCCGGCGCATATAAATATCCATACATATTGAGAAATATTTTTAATTTTTAACTTGAAAATAAAAAAGTAAAGAAATACAGCTAATCCGCAGATAACAACAAAGATGACGGAATAAGTAAAAAATTCGCGGCCGAATAAATTATAAATAAATCCCTGTATTTTTCGTGAAACAGGAATAGTGAAGAAAATGAGGAAAGCATATAATAAAACCCACAGCCATGCCTTGCGGTTCCAGTTTTCGAATATCTTTATATTAGTTGCTTTAGTTTCTGACAATTTTTAACAGGTGCATTAACAAATTTAACTTTAATTTTAAGCCAATAACACGTTATTATCAAATATTATGAAAAATTATTTCTCAGGGAAGTATTTGAACATGTTTCAACCATTTTTATTTCTATTATTGTTTACATTAACCCTTTTATCCTTCATTGCCTCATCTAAATCTTCCTCAACTCCTGTCTTTACATATACAATTATTAATACTTACCCGCATGATTTCCATGCCTTCACACAGGGACTGGTTTTTAATGATGGTCTCATGTATGAAGGCACCGGTCTTAAAGGACAGTCCACATTACGAAGTATAAAACTTGAAACCGGAAAAATTTTGAAAGTCCGGAAACTGTCAGAAGAATTTTTCGGTGAAGGAATCACTGTATACGGGAATAAGATAATCCAATTGACATGGCAGTCTCATATTGGATTTATTTACGATAAAGACAGTTTTAAGCTGCTTAAGACATTTCAATATTCCACCGAGGGCTGGGGCATTACACATGATGGAAAGCAATTAATCATGAGCGATGGCTCTGCCAATTTATATTTCTTAAACCCGGAAACACTTAAGGAGACCAGGCGTATTGAAGTGCGTGACCAGAACAACCTTGTTATCAGACTCAACGAACTGGAATATATTAACGGCGAAATATTTGCAAATGTATGGATGACAAGCAGGATTGCGAAGATCGATCCGCAGACAGGCCGCGTTACAGGATGGATAAATCTGGATGGGCTCTCGCCTTTCAACGGCAGAGATGAAAGAACAAGGGTTCTAAACGGTATTGCATATGATGCGAAGAACGACAGGCTGTTCGTTACAGGGAAATTATGGCCCAAGCTTTTTGAAATTAAGCTGGTTCCGGCGGAGTAATTTAGAAAAAATATGAAACCAGGACATCATGCAGCTGTTTCTATAGTTTTATCAGGGATTCTGTACTCTATCTTCAGATCATGGGGACTGGCAGTTGCTTCATTTATTTCGGGAATTTTCGTTGACCTGGACCATATTATTGATTATTGGATCGAACACGGTTTGCGATTTGATCCAAAACAGTTCTTTAATTATTTTGACGAAAAAAACTTTGAAAACCGGAAGAAGTTATTTTTTGTATTCCACGGCTGGGAATGGTTGATTGCTTTATTAATGAGCGCGATGCTGACAGACTGGAATTTCTGGGTTACCGGACTGCTTGTTGGATACGGACAGCATATGATCCTTGATGAACTTTACAATAGTTCGAATTACCGGATCAGACCATATGTATGGGGCTATTTTTTATTATGGCGTTGGAATAACGGATTTGAATTTAAAACATTTTATTCTAATACAGAAAATTCTGACAAAAATAATAATCAGATGCATTAGTCATTATTTATTTTTAGTCTCCAATTATCAACACTTTCTCCCGAAAAGAGAGAGGTTTTGGGGAAGTGATAAGATATTGACTTCGGCATGAACTAAACCGCTACGCGGCAGACCCTGGCCATTTAATATGATTTAAACGAAGATACCTTCCAAGCCTGTCATATCATCAAACGTGCCTGCTAACCACATCTTGTTGGTAAAATTTCCTCTAAGCAGTGCCAT
>JACRLN010000035.1 GCA_016215115.1 Nitrospirota bacterium | reverse complement strand
TTCTTTGCCATCTTGGACTCCTATTTGATATTAAGATGGCTTTACTCTATCAGGTGGGTATCATACCGTATGCTTTTATCCTACTGATTGTCTACTAATGATATTTACAAAATGTCTATATATGATTATTCCGTAACATAGAAATATTATTCTGTTACAAATAGTTACAGGAAGGTTGTTCCCTACCTGTTTTTCCTGAGCATCTCTTTTGCATGTTTCAGTGAAATCCCTGAAGCCGCACCGCCCAGCATCCTTGCGATTTCTGCGGTCCTGTCATCTTTTTCAATCTTGCTTATTTCGACAATTGTTCTGTCTTTCTTAACCTTTTTTTCAATTTTAAGATGCCTGTCGGCATATGATGCAATCTGGGGAAGGTGTGTTATGCATACTACCTGATGGTCCGTTGAAAGATTTTTTAATTTCCGCCCGACTGTTTCGGCGGTCTTTCCGCCGACCCCGGCGTCAATTTCGTCAAATATAAGAATTGGTATGTTATCTCCTTTTACCATGATACTTTTTAATGCAAGCATAATCCTTGAAAGTTCACCACCGGATGCTATCTTTGACAGAGGTTTGAGGGCTTCACCTATATTAGGGGAGATTAAAAATTCAATATTGTCAATCCCCTTATGGGTCGCCCTGAAACCGTCTGTTGTGTCATCGCCTTTTTCCTGCGTGCTGAGGATTGAAAATCTGGTATCCGGCATTGACAGTTCTGAAAGCTGTGACACAACCTCAGACTCGATTTTTTTTGCTGCTGACTTCCTCTTCTTTGAAAGTCTCTGTGCCTTATCTGTCAGATTATCTTTGAGCTTTTCAAGTTCTTTCCTTAATCCTTCCAGTGTTTCTTCAGAATGCTGAAGACCCTCAAGCTCTATGATCGACTTATCTCTGTGATCAAGGATTTCCTGAACGCTGTTCCCGTACTTTCTCTTCAGTCCCTTTATCAGCTCAAGCCTTTCCTGCACCTGTTCAAGCCGTTTGGGATCATAGTTCAGGCTGTCTTTATAATCCCTGAGAAAATATCCTGCCTCTTCAAGCAGGGGAGGTGCGTTTTTTAAGGATTTGAAGGCGTCATTGGCCCGGGAATCAATATTCGAAATTTCCCTGAGAGAATCAAGTATTCGTGAAAGTTTTGTAATGCAGGATAAGTCTGATGCATAAAGGGACTCATATGCCTCATTGGCAAGTTCCGCAAGGCGGCCTGCGCTGCCTAATATTCTTATCTCCTCTGTAAGACCTTCTTCTTCGCCGGGATTCAGATTTGCAGTCTCAATCTCGTTGATCTGAAACCTGAGCAGATCGATCCGCTGAGCCCGTTCTTTTTCCTGCTGAATAAGTTCAGCTATCTGCTGTTTTAAGGAGCAAAGCGATTCATAAACATTCTTTACCTCCTGCCTTTCATAAAGGAGTCCCCCATATGCATCAAGCAGATCAAGCTGATTTTCAGCGGAAAGCAGAGACTGATGCTCGTATTGCCCATGCACATCTATAATGCTTTTACTGATATCCGAGAGGGTCTGCACATTCACCATTGAACCGTTCACAAAGGCCCGGCTTTTACCCTGTGCAGAGACGATCCTTTTTAGTATAAGGCCCTCGGCAATATTAATTCCAAAATCTTTGAGGAACTGGGTAGTAGCTGGGTTCAGCAGTTCAGCGGAGATATCAAAAAACGCCGCGACAACAGCCTCCTTTTCACCGCTCCTGATAACCTCACTTGCTGCCCTTTCTCCAAGGGCAAGACAGAGCGCGTCTATTACTATGGATTTTCCCGCCCCTGTTTCCCCGGTAAGGACGTTAAAGCCTTCTCCGAATTCTATGTTTGCATCATCAATTATGGAGAAGTTCTTTATATGGAGCATCCGCAGCATTGCTTATTATAAATAAGAGCCAATGAACCCGCAACCATTTTTATGTCATCATTTTTATGTCATCCTGATCTCGTTTCAAGTGTTGTCATTCCCGCAAAAGCGGGAATCCAGTTCCTTATTTTATTTTTCCCCTCTATCAAGAGGGGATTAAGGGGTGTGTAAAACCCCTTGGCAAAGAGGTAATAACGTGGGGGCAAATGACAGACGAAAAAAACAGCTTGACCGTATCTCCGGTATTCGGTATGATAAATAGTAATACCAGGGGGTGAATATATGAGTAAAGCAAAAATTGCAATAACTTTGGATCAAGATTCTATCAAACGTCTGGACCATCTTGTCTATGAACACATATTTTCAAACCGCAGTCAGGCAATTCAGGAAGCTGTGAACGAAAAAATAGAAAGATTAGAGCGCAATCGTTTGGCAAAAGAATGCGCCAAGCTGGATCCGGACTTTGAGAAAGCAATGTCGGAAGAAGGATTATCCGAGGATTTAAGCGAATGGCCAAAATACTGAGGGGCGAGATTCGATGGGCTGACTTAAATCCTGTGCGTGGTCATGAGCAAGCAGGCATGCGACCTGTGCTAATCTTAAGTCACGATGTATTTAACGAACATTCGGGAACTGTCATAGCGATGGCGCTAACCAGCCAGCCGCAACGTGCAGGCTTCCCATTGACGCTGGAGCTAAAAACTGAAAAACTACCAAAACGATCATGGGTAAAGATCAGCCAGATACTGACTTTATCTGTTGAAGGAATTGGGAAGAAGCTCGGCAGAGTATCACCAGAGGAATTAGCTCAAGTAGTTGAAGGGCTGAACGAAATAATAGGGACATAACCATGCGGCAACGCTTGAGACTCTGAAAAAAAATTGCCGATGCGCTTGATATGTAGTGTAACTTTCCCGCCTCTTACTCACTCCCGTAAGAATGAAGCCCTGACAGTACGAGATTAACGCCGAGATACGTAAAGATAACCGCTATAAACCCTATAACTGCAAGTATTGCTACCCTTTTACCTCTCCAGCCTTTGACATATCGAGCATGCAGATAGAGCGCATAAACAAACCATGTTATGAGCGACCAGGTCTCTTTTGGGTCCCAGCTCCAGTATTTCCCCCAGGCGCTGTTGGCCCAGATGGCGCCCATAAGTAACCCTCCGATGGTGAATAAGGGAAACCCTACATTGATGCTTTTATATGTTATTTCATCAAGCATGTTTGGTGTTAAGGATAAAGAGGAGAGGACTTTTTTCAGCCCGAGCCCGAACTGCCAGACGGCTAAAACAAATGCTATGGAAATTGCCCAGCTTATTGCAACTACGCCTCCGGATTCGCTCCTGAAAGTGGCTTTTAAAAAATGGCTCTGGATCAGTTCGCTGCGTTCTGCAGAAGACAGGCTCATGAAATCAATTCCCATTGCAATAAGGACAACAATGAATATTCCGATTATAATACTCCAGAAAATATATGTCTTTTCTTTTTTAGACTCCGTAATCATAACTATGTAAGCCGCGGCGGCGCCAAAAGATACGCCGAAGGCGGCATAGCCGAGGAAGGCCAACAGCACATGAAAGAGCAGCCAGTTTGACTGAAGAGCCGGCATGAGGGGCTGTATTTCCTTTGAAGTACCCGATATATCGATAAAGAGAAGGACCAGCGCGGCAATAGGCGTGACAAAAGCGCCGAGTGAGCGGACTTTATATTTGAATTCTATTACAAGATGAATCAGGATAATAGACCATACAAAAAATATCAAGGACTCATAAAGATTCCTGAGAGGCGCGGCCCGCAAGAGTGATTCAATAAAACCGGATGCAGGATTAGACCTCACCCAGAAATCATAGGAATGACTCCATCTGCTAAGGAACGCAATGGTCTGGCTGACAAATCCAAAGATTGTTACGGTAGTGGCGGTGATTCCAACAGTCCTGTTCCTGGTAACAAGATAAATTATATAGATCACCATTGCTGCTATATACGCGCCTGCTGATATATTGAAAAAAGTTTGACTGGTCATTTCTTACTCCTTGGTGTAAATTTTTTAGTCATACCGGGTAATCTGTCTTTATAATCAGTGTAATCAAACATCATTTCTTTGTATGCTTTCCTTCTATTGCGTGTGAAGCCCTGGCTAAAATATGTTCAATTTCTTTTTCAAAGGCAAGCCTGTTCCTGTGTGTCATGCCTCCGATAGATATTCTGACAGGTCCTTTGCCTCCAGGAGCTTCATGTGCGAGATGTATCCATATTTTTTTATGACTGATAAAAAATGTAACATACAGGCCGATTGCCATAATAATGCAGGCAAAATAAATGAGCCATACGCCGGGGTCTTTACGGACCTGGAGACCTGTATATTCAACGCCCCAGTAATCATCGAATTTAACCTCATGGCCGCCCGGCAGGATTCCTGTCTGAGGGTATCTCCTGAAAATCCACCCCTTAAAACCTTCCTGGCCCGGCATATTGAACTGTATTGCTATTGCCGGATTCACCATATTTTCGGCATAAGTTGCTAATTCTCCTGTGCGCGGGTCACGGCCCAGTGCAGGTGAAAAATCAACAATTGTTCCTGTAATGCCTGTACCGGGAATTTCAAACGTGTCGCCAAATCTGAGCGAAAGGGTATTTTGCTGACCGCCGTTCGGTTTAATGCCAAGGATAAAATAACCGTTTGCATTTGGGACCATGCCATAGCTCGATTGATAAAATGTAATACCCTTGTATGTAAGCGGGCTGTTGACTTCGATGACTTTTTTCAGAACTTCCTTTCCGTTTTCAATTATTGCCAGCTCGCTCTGGAATTCCTGAGGCGTGTCTATCCCTTCATAATACTTTGTGTTATACCAATTGCACTTTACTGAAAAACCAAGGGGTATTTTCCCCCCTTCTGTAATAAATGCAACGTCTGACTCCTCTCCTTCAGGAAGGTTCAGGTATCCGCCAAATCCAAAACGCGCCCCGATTATCGCTCCCAAAAATATCAGGATAATGCTCAGATGCACGACATATACTCCCAAACGTGCATATCTCCACTTTTCACAATAGAGCTGTACCGCATTGTTTTCGTTTGATTCAAGTACCTGGTATTTTGATGAGCGCAGGCTGTTAAAAAATTCATCCTTTGCAGCATTGAGAGTGGTCTTCAGTTTTGTTTCTTTTTTTACAGGCAGGGTCCTGATGACATTTTCGGCTAACGGCTTTAAAGGCATCTTTACAAGCTTCCAGGTCTTTGGGAATCTGTCAAGTGAACATACAATAAGGTTAATACTGAAGATAATAAGAAAACTGACAAACCACCATGAGCGGTACATATCCATAAAACCGAGTTTTGCGAATATGTTATAGACGGTTGGCGCCGCAGAATCACCAAAAAATTTGGCAAGCAACGCTATGTTTTTTGCCGGCTCAGCCTGCTGCTCAACTATCGTTCCTATGATTGATGAGAGCGCTAATATGATAAAAACAGCAACGGCAAGCTTTACAGACGCTAAAAATTTCCATACTGTTTCAAATACATCTTCCTTCTTTTTTTCTTCTTCCAAGAAGACCTCCTAAAAACTTATGACATTAAATATAGCTTTTGATGAATTATGAAGTCAATTGTTAGCAGAAATTTTGTCTTGCCAATTTAGAAATGTCCGGTCTGAGGTACGCCTGCTAAAACTGTTTCTCAGTCCACATATCAACAGTAAATCTTACAACCTTGTTTCTACCTGTATCTTTAGCTTTGTAAAGGGCTACGTCGGCAAATTTGATTGCCTGCCAGAAGCTCTCGGTGTCTATGGGGAATTCGCTTATGCCTATGCTTATGGTTTTCTTGATTATGCCGTCTGACACTTTGATTTTTGTTTTTTCGATAGTCTCTCTGATTTTATCGGCTATTTTTGAGGTCTCGCCTCCATTGATGTCAAGCATCAGGACAAGGAATTCCTCACCGCCAAAACGTATTACCAGGTCTGACGTTCTGACACATTTCTTGATGATCTCACAAGTTTCTTTAAGTACGCTGTCTCCTACATTGTGACCGTATAAATCGTTTACCTGTTTGAAAAAATCAAGGTCGCACATCATCAGACCAACATTTTTCTGTCTTCTGATCACGCCGGCTATGAGGGTCTCGGTGTATTCCTGCAGGAACCGCCTGTTATAAAGGCCCGTCAAGGAATCCTTTAAAGCTGATTCCTGCAATGTGTTCATGAGTCTTTTTGCCTCAATTACTGAAAGTGCTTCCTTAATATACTGCTCAGCTTTGAACATCCTTTTATCTTTTCTGTTGATGTTATTATTTTTCTTGTCAAAAAGAAACTGAACGACTCCCTCGGCCTTGCCCCCGATTATTATGGGAACACATACATGAACTTTCCCGGGTACATGTTTAAACTGTTTGCATATGTCAGGATATTCAATAGAGGATATTATGCGTCCGGTTTTCTTAACTTTACAAAGGTCGCTATTATGGAGTATTTCTTCGCTGCATAATATATCTTTTTCATTTAGTATGATGGGATAAACAGGTTTCATCTTGTTCTGCATGGTGGAAACCTCGTAGATGATAAACTCATTGAGTCCTATTTTTTCACTGAAAGACTTGCCCAGCCTGAAGTAAACATCTTCAAGATTGTTGTCTTCCTCAATAATTTTTTTAAAAGTTGAAAGGTCGTGGATTTCTTCCATGAGTATATTAAAGTCTTTTGAAAGTATTCCCATCTCGTCTTTTGAACTGATATCAATCCTTTGGGTGAGGTCTACTTCGCCTTCCCACAGGGACCGTATTTGACTGGTAATCGATTTGACAGGTTTGATTATGGCTTTTGAGATTGATATGGTAAAAACTATAAGCAGGGTTGTTGCCATCAAAAGAACGCCTGCGAGGATATAGAAAGCAAGTTTTGTGACATCTCCGACTTTTTGGGAATTTGAGGTATATAGTTTTGCTATTTTGACGGAATAATCCTGAGACAGCGAACTTGCTTCATGAAGGAGTTGTTTGAATCCGCTGATTTTTGATACAAGCTGGCTGCTGTCCTGAATCCTGTTGCTCAGAATATTTAATTTCAGATCAGCGATCTGTTTTAATTTTTCTTCCATACTGTCGATCAATGGCGATAAGGCGTCTGAATATTTTCCTGCTTCCCTGTATTCTTTCAACGGTATGACAGGGAAACTCTCTATCGTCTCATTGTTGTCTCTGTTAATATCATGAACCTGCCCGCCGTTTGTTATGGCTGAAATAAAAGCCCTGATATCCGATATCCTGGCCATGGATAAATTGATTTTTTGTTCGAGATCCTTGATATCGGAGATATTTATTATCTCTGTTGCATCAATGCTTAACTCCTGGAGTTTGCCCGTAATTTTTTGTGCGGTCCGGTCCTGAGGAATAAACTTATTGACAATGCTGCCGGTTTTGTTATTGATATCGATATATGTTGCTATGCTGATAACAAACATCACAACAAACCAGAAAAGGACCCCGAGGGAAAAAAGTATGAATTTCTTTTTGATAGGCTGGTCAATAAATGTAATGAAGTTTATGAACTTTTTCAACATCTTTATAGTTATCAATAGCCTTAAAACAGTATTTACAAACTGTCTGCCTTTGTCTGTCATGCCCGATGACTTTTATCGGGCATCCAGAGACTAAGAACTACTGGATTCCCGCTAACGACATGCGGGAATGACGTTTATAGAAAGGAGTTATTTTTTCAAATAACTGTTCATTACACATTGTTCATTACTCATTTTATTTCCAGCATCCGGTCGAGAGCTCTTTTTGCAGGGATTCTTATCTCTTCTGGGACTTTTATTTTATAGGTCATGGTCTCCATTGCGTGAAACACGCTGTTAAGTGTTGTTTTTTTCATATTTGGACAGACCATGTCTTTTCTTAAAGGATAAAAAATTTTGTCGGGATTATCCTTTCTGAGTCTGTAAAGAAGTCCTGTTTCTGTGCCTATTATTAATTCTTTTACGTTTGATGATTTTGCAAACCTTAGCATTCCTGACGTGCTTGTTACGTGATCAGCCATTTCGCAGACTTCTATTCTGCATTCCGGATGTGCAAGTAACAAGGCGTCAGGATGTTCCTTCCTCACCCTGATCACGTCCTCAGTCGTTATCCTGTCATGTACATGACAGAAGCCGTCCCATGAAATTATCTCTTTTTTTGTGTTTTTTGCAATCCATGCAGAAAGGTTCCTGTCAGGCACGCATATTACCCTGGCAGAGTCAAGAGATTCAACTATTTTTACTCCGTTGGCAGAAGTGCAGCAGATATCGCTTTCCGCTTTTACATCTGCGGTTGTATTGACATATGTAACTACAGGGACTCCGGGATGCAGGTTTTTAATATCCTTTAAAGTGAAGTCTGCCGGATATTTGTATCCGCCGGTATACTGATATCCGGGGAATTGTGTCTTCAGGTTCCTTGGAACGCTGACTGTTATCATGTCAGCCATCGGACAGCAGGCTGTAATTTCGGGAAGGATAACAGTTTTTTCAGGAGAGAGGATTGATGCGCTTTCAGCCATGAAATTGACCCCGCAAAATACGATAACGTTGCATTCAATCGAAGCCGCAATACGGGAAAGCTCAAGGGAATCGCCTGAATAATCTGCAATATCCTGCACTTCTTCACGCTGGTAGTTGTGCGCAAGTATAATTGCATTTCTCTTTTCTTTAAGATGTAATATCTTTTCACGCAGGATATCTTTTTCTGTCATAGTCATTTATTAAACCACAGTGTATGCAGAGAAATAAAATTCTTAGTTCTCGAATTCACTATTATACATCAAAGTTGCAGGTGTTCTCAGAGGTTAATTAGATTTTTTTTGCTGGAGAGTTATAACTTTGATACTTTGAAGTTCTGATAGGCAACAGGTGTATTTGTAAAAAGGACTGTTCCATCATCTAAAGTGACCTTGTAAATCCGGGTTGAATTATCATTGTAAGATTTTCCTTTATAAATAGACAGGACCTTTTTTACATATTGTTCCGTTTCGGTTATCGATGGCACGCCTCTGTAATATTCCACCGTCTTTGGCCCTGCATTGTAAGCAGCAAGGGCCAGGGGAAGGTCATTGAATTTATCAAGAAGGAAACGAAGATATCTGGTGCCCCCCTCGATATTTTCCTCAGGATTAAAAGGATTGCTTACAGCCATGTCTTTTGCCGTAGAGGGCATGAGCTGCATCAGCCCTATGGCGCCTTTATTTGAAACTGCGTTGTAATTCCAGTTGGATTCCACGGTGATTACAGCTCGTATAAGTGACGGCTCTATATCATATTTTGATGACATACTGTGTATTATCTGGCTGTAATCCGGATTGTCTGTAACAACTCGTTTCCCGGAAATGTTTTGCTTATAAGTGCCGGCTTCAGTAACGTTAGTGTAATAAGTGATACCGCTGCTTTCATCAACGTATTTGTATATGTCTGCATATGAAACGGCTCCAATTGCAGTCAGCAAGAAAAATATGCCTATGAAGATTGTTCGCCTCATTAATAAAATATAACATGTACAAGATGGCATGGTCAATTTAAAATTTTGTATTTTGCCTGTCATTTATATAATATTATCGGCATTTACAAGAAAATATTAAGTGAGCCAAGTCACAATCCCAGGAATTTAATCAGAGGAAATTCTGAAAAATACCGTTGTGATATAATTAGAGTCTGTCCATAAAGTCAAACACTGAAGCGTCATTCCCGCAGTCTTTTGAGCGGGAATCCAGTCTTTTTTAATAAGTTCTGGATGCCCGATTAAAGACTTCGGGCATGACAAAGATAATAAATAGCAATTTATGGACAGACACTAATTAGACATTTCAATAAATAAGCAAGAATTTTCTGCGCTTTTGGCCCGGGGATTAATTGCTTCAGTTGTCATTGCCCGGCTTGATCGGATAGTCCACCCTTCGACAAGCTCAGGTCGGTTCGACTCGATTCCGAGGTGACAGTGGTGTTATGGTGGGCCTGTCGAACCATGGAGCCCGTTTTCACGGGAATGACAGACTTTCTAAAAGAGGGTAAGCAAAATAAATGCAAAAACCAATTATTGCAATTGTCGGAAGACCAAATGTCGGGAAGTCTACACTTTTTAACAGGATGGCGCGAAAGCAGCTTGCTGTTATAGAAGATTTTCCTGGAATAACAAGAGACAGAATATACGGCGAGGCATCATGGGATAATAAATCATTTTTGGTTGTAGATACCGGTGGATTTCAGCATGAACCCGATGAGGACATAATTAGACAGGTTAACAAACAGCTTCTCCTTGCCGTGGAGGAAGCGGATATTATTATTTTACTGCTGGACGCTGAAAGCGGGGTACTTCCTCATGATTTGGAGCTGATTGATAAGCTGAGGCAATATGGCAAGAGGGTTTTCTACGCCGTAAACAAAATCGACGGGCCCAGGAAGGAGAAGGCGCTCTATGACTTTTATTCCCTTGGCGTTGATCTGTTTCCCCTGTCAGCCCTGAATGGTAATGGATATGAAGAGCTGATGGATAGTATTGTCTCATCCCTGCCTGAAGGGGGAGACGGAGAAACCCTTTATCCGAGGATTGCAATCGCGGGAAGGCCCAATGTCGGCAAGTCAACCCTCGTCAATTCCCTCCTGGGCAAGGAAAGAATGATTGTCAGCCCTATACCCGGAACAACAAGGGATGCGGTAGATTCTGTCTGTTCATACTACAAAAAAAAGTATATCATTATAGATACCGCAGGAATACGCAGGAAGGGCAGGATGGCGAAGAGTGTTGAAAGATACTCATTTTTAAGGACGTTGAAAAATATTGAGAACAGCGAGGTTGTGCTTATAGTACTTGATGCCTCGGAAGGAATTGTTGAGCTGGATCAGAAAATAGCCGGTCTTGTTTTTAATGCGAAGAGAGGAGCTGTTATTCTTCTGAATAAATGGGATATTGTTGATAAAAATATTTTATCCGTGAAAGATGTTGAAGAACAGGTATATCAAAAGCTGTGGTTCATGCGGTATGCGCCTGTTTTGACCATATCGGCGCTGAGCAAGCAGAGAGTTACGAAACTCTTTCCGCTGGTAGATAAAATTATTGCAGAAGGCTCAAAGAGAATTGATACACATGCGCTGAATCAATTTCTCATCAATACACTTGCAAGTCATGAACCTCCTTTATACAAAGGCAGGCGGGTTAAGATATATTATATAACTCAGATAAAAATCAATCCTCCAGGTTTTGTGATATTTACAAACTACAAGGACGGGATAAAAGAACAGTATATAAAGTTTCTGGAAAGCAAACTAAGAGAACGTTTTTCTTTTAAGGGTGTTCCTGTTGAGTTTTATGTCAGAGAGAAGAAGAGATAGCGAATGCGTTTTATAAAGGTTTTCGGCAAGAGCATAAAGGCTTTTTTCAGTGATGATTGTTTTTATCTTGCAGCGTCAATAGCATATTTTCTCATATTATCAATGGTTCCTTTAAGTCTTTTAATTATTGCCCTTTATGGTCATATAATGGGAGAGAGTGTAGAAGTTTACCGGTTTTCCCTTTCAAGGCTTATCAGTTTTTTCCCGTCAGTTACCTCGGGGATCACGAATGAACTTAGAAATGTTATAACCTTCAAAGGCATAAGCTGGATAACAATCTTCATTTACGGTTTCCTTTCCATTCAACTTTTTTCTTCCCTTGAACGCGCAATGGATGTGATATTCAAGGCGCCTAAAAGGAGACACTTTCTTTTATTCCTCCTCTGGACTATCATTATTGTGACCCTGGTTATTATCTTTTTGTTTCTCTCTTTTACTCTGAGTTCGTTTGCCGGTACTTTTAAGGGAAATGTTTTAGGTGTAGAAATAGGTTATAAGGCTGGTATATTTATAAAATATATAGCCCCGTTTCTCCTGGTGCTGTTAACCTTTACTGCGATTTATAAAATTGTCCCGAAGGGAAAGATTTTGCTGAAAGATGCTTTTGCAGGCGCGCTTCTTGTTACCGTTTTGTGGGAATTTGCAAAACATCTATTTACATGGGTAGTAAAAAATGTTTCTTACATAGGCGCAATATACGGCTCACTGACAACGTTTATTCTTTTTCTTCTCTGGACGTATTATATATCATGTATTTTTCTTCTGGGCGGAGAGTTTGTAAAAAATTTTAGCGGGAAATCATAAAAACCACAGAGTACTCAGAGAAATATTTGATTGAGTTAATAAAAAAAGTTACTTAGATTTTAACTTATTCCTCTGTGCACTCTTTTTATGCAAAGATATTTTAAAACTTTTTCAAATATGTAATACTGAGAACACAGGAAATATTTTAAAATGGATGTCTTTAAAAAATAAAAATTATCCCTGTGTCCTCTGTGGTATTTATAAAAAAAATATGCAAGAATTAATAGGCAAAGAAGTAGAGGTTCTTACTGCGGATATTGTATACAGGGGCATTTTAGTCGAGATAGGGGAGACCGAAATATATTTGCAGGCAGAAGATGGATGGATTGTTGTGCCTGTCGAGGGAGTCATGGATGTAAGAGCAGCAGGATAGCGCCCGGTGCCGCAGAACAAAAGCGCTGCAGATTATCCTCCTATATCGCCTAGCTCATACTGAATAATACTGATAGCCGTTATAGGGGCGGTTTCAGTGCGCAGGATTCTTGGACCAAGTGAAGCTTCGATAAAACCATTTTTAACAGCAGCGGTAACTTCTTTTCCTGAAAATCCTCCTTCCGGACCTATAAGCAAGGTAATATTTTTACTGTCTCTAAGATTGGTCAATACTTTTTTTAAATTATTTTCTTTTTGCTCTTCGAAGAAAATTATTCCTTTTTTGCCGTCATTCCTGCGGAAGCAGGAATCCAGTTCTTTTCCCTTCTGGATTCCCGTTTTCACGGGAATGACGTTAGCAGCATTTTTATTCTCAACATATATATCATTAAGAAATTCTCTAAACTCCACAGGCTCCTCAATCTCAGGGATCTTCTCTCTTCCGCATTGCTGTGAAGCAGATAGAGCGATCTTTCGCCACCTCTCGATCTTTTCCGTATGCCTTACCTGTGAACGTTCGGTGATGAGGGGGATAATTTTTCTGACACCGAGCTCTGTTGATTTCTGAACGATGAGATCCATCTTATCGCTTTTCGGCAGTCCCTGTGCAAGTGTGATTGAAACAGAAGATTCAGCAGAGTAGGGCTCTTTTTTTATCTTTTCAATTAGAACTTCTTTTTTGTGAACTGTAAGAATTTTGCAAGTGTACCTGTATCCGCCCCCGTCGAAGATTATCAGTGATTCGCCGGGTTTTACACGCAGCACGAGAGATAAATACCGCGCCTCATTTCCGCTGATAATAATTTGTTTTTCAGCAAGCTTTTCAGGTGGAAGGAAGAGGCGGGTCACTTTGCCTGTTCATTGTGATTAAAGATATCTATAATCTTTTCCATGAAATTCTTTGAGGTATCTTCTCCGCTTATATGGGCAAATTCTTTGAGCAATTCTTTCTGTCTTGCAGTAAGTTTCTTCGGCACGTCAATAAAGACGGTTATATACTGGTTCCCTTTACCATATCCGCCCAGTTTTGGAGCGCCCTTACCTTTTAAATGAAAGACCGTGCCGGAAGGCGTTCCTGATGGAATTTTAACCGTCGCTGTTCCGTCAATGGTCGGTATTTCAATATCCGCGCCGAGCACTGCCTGTACAAAGGAAATCGGAACTTCGCAGAGCAGGTCATTCCCTTTTCTTTTAAAGAAGGAATGCGGGGCAACATGAATAACTACAAATAAATCACCGTGCGGCCCTCCGTAAAGTCCTGCTTCTCCTTCGCCTGAGACTTTCAGTCTTATTCCAGTATCAACACCGGCAGGTATTTTTAACGATACAGTGCGTTCTCTTCTCACCTTGCCCTGACCTTTGCATTTTGTACATGGGTCGGTAATTATCTTTCCGTGACCTCCGCATTTACCGCAGGTCTTGGAGATTGTGAAAAAGCCTTGCTGAATTCTTGTCTGCCCGGTGCCTTTGCAGTTTGGACAAACAGCAGGTCCTTTTCCAGGTTGGGAACCTGTACCATCACAGTCAGAACAGTTCTCCCATCTCGGGATTTTTATTTCCTTATCCGTACCGAAGACGGATTCTTGAAGAGTTAATTCAAGTTCGTAAAGGAGATCCTGTCCTTTTGCAGGACGGGTTCTCCTTCTTCCTGTGAATTCACCGAATATATCGCCAAAAACGTCACCGAATATGTCTCCAAAATTTGTGGAGAAACCGCCAAAGCCTTCAAAACCAAAACCGGCGCCTGCGCCTTCTGCTGTGCCGAAATTATCGTAATTCGATCTTTTATCGGTATCGCTCAAGCAGGCATATGCTTCATTGATCTCTTTAAATTTTTCCTCGGCTGCTTTATCTCCCGGATTTCTATCAGGGTGATATTTTAATGCAAGCTGACGGTATGCCTTTTTTAAATCAGCATCCGTTGCGTTTCTGTCTAACCCGAGTGTGTTGTAATAATCTTTCATTTTTTAATTTAACTTGGAACTGGAAAGTGAGAACTGGAAACTCGGCAATTAAATACTAATAGTTTCGTATTTCCGTCATGCCGGCTTGTCCGGCATCTTTCTTTAATAAGGGTTCCCGTCAAGCGGGGATGACCCCTCACGACAAGTACGCTATTTAGCACTTAGTTCCTACTTCTTAGTTCTCAGTTGTCTTTCTTGTCCGTCTCTTCAAATTCAGCTTCAACAACATCCTCTTTTTCTTTTTGAGCGCCTTCTGACGATGTTGGGCCGGATCCTGCCTGTTGCTCGCCGGCTGCGCCGGTCTTGTACATTTCCTCTGCGATCTTGTGTGAAGCTGTTGTCAATTCGTCAATTGCCTTCCTGAGTTCATCTGCATCTGTGCTTGTATCTTTTAAATTTCTGCACTTCTCAAGAGCAGCATTGATTTTTTGTTTGTCGCTCTCCGAAATTTTATCCCCGTAGTCTCTTAAAGATTTTTCAACTGTATATACAAGGGTGTCTGCATCATTTCTCGCCTCGGCTAAATGACGCTTCTTCTTGTCTTCTGCCGCATGACCTTCTGCATCGCTTGTCGTCCTCTTAATCTCCTCTTCAGTAAGACCGCTGGAGGCTGTTATCCTTATTGACTGCTCCTTCCCTGTACCTTTATCTTTTGCAGATACATGCAGAATGCCGTTTGCATCAATGTCAAAGGTTACCTCTATCTGAGGGACTCCTCTCGGCGCCGGGGGAATGCCGACTAATTCAAAATTACCGAGGAGTTTGTTATCGGCTGCCATATCCCTTTCACCCTGACATATTTTAATCGTCACTGCAGGCTGGTTATCGGCAGCAGTGGAGAATACCTGGCTTTTCTTTGTCGGTATGGTCGTATTTCTCTCAATGAGTTTTGTAAAGATCCCACCGAGAGTTTCAATGCCGAGGGAAAGAGGAGTAACATCAAGCAGCAGCACGTCTTTAACTTCCCCCTTCAGAACGCCTGCCTGAATGGCGGCGCCTGCTGCTACAACTTCATCGGGATTAACTCCCCTGTTTGGTTCCTTCCCGAAAAACTCCTTAACTACCTGCTGAACTTTTAGGGTCCTCGTTTGTCCTCCAACGAGCAGTATTTCGTCAATATCCTTCGCGCTTAATCCGGCATCTGCGAGTGCACGTTTGCATGGTTCGATTGTTTTTGTGATAAGATCATCTACCAGTTGTTCAAATTTAGCACGGGTAAGTTTCATTACGAGGTGTTTGGGCCCGCTTGCATCTGCAGTGATGAATGGAAGATTGATCTCAGTTTCCATCGCTGATGATAATTCTATCTTTGCCTTTTCGGCGCTTTCTTTCAATCTTTGAAGAGACATCTTGTCATTGCGAAGGTTGATACCGCTGTCTTTCTTGAACTCTTCAACAAGCCAGTCCATAATCTTGATGTCGAAATCATCGCCGCCGAGGTAAGTGTCTCCATTTGTAGATTTCACCTCAACCACGCCTTCGCCGATTTCCAATATGGAAATATCGAAGGTGCCGCCACCGAGATCATAGACGGCTATTTTCTCTTCCTTTTTCTTATCCATTCCGTAAGCAAGAGATGCTGCGGTGGGTTCATTTATAATTCTTAAGACATTCAGTCCGGCGATCCTGCCGGAATCTTTTGTTGCCTGACGCTGGCTGTCGTCAAAATACGCAGGTACTGTAATAACAGCATCTGTTACTGGTTCGCCGAGATAATCTTCCGCTGCCTGTTTCAATTTCTGAAGTATCATAGCAGAGATTTCAGGAGGAGAATATGCCTTCCCCTGACCTTCTACATGTGCATCACCGTTTGATGCGTTCACTATTTTATAAGGCAGTTTTTTCTTTGCTTCTTCAGCTTGTCTTGAACTGAACTTTCTGCCCATTAACCGTTTTATCGAGAAAATTGTATTTTCAGGATTTGTGATCGCCTGTCTTTTGGCAACCTGTCCCACTAATCTTTCTCCTTTATCAGTAAAAGCCACTACAGACGGTGTGGTTCTTGTTCCCTCCTGGTTGGCAATAATGGTTGGTTCGCCGCCCTGCATTACTGCTACTACTGAATTTGTCGTTCCAAGGTCAATACCAACTACTTTTCCCATAAATCTATCCTCCTATTCTAATTCCGTTTTCCATGTTTTATATTAATTTTCTTCAGTTGTAATGGATTGGTTCTGCGTATTGATTGATGCTGATCTTCCAGGAAGAGTTTGTTTTTTGGCAACACCTACAAGCGCTGCCCTCACGACCCTGTCCTTGAACATATATCCTTTCCTGAATTCACTAACAATGGTGTTTTCTTCAGCATCTGATTCTATCTGTGACATAGCATGATGTAAAGAGGGATCAAATGGTTTACCTAATGCATCTATATTGATCAGTCCGTATTTTTCGAGTACCGTCTTCAGTTCCTTCAGCGTTAATTCTACACCCTCTGCAATCGAAATTGAGACTTCATTGCTTGAAGAATGCTGAAGTGCCAATTCCAGGTGGTCAATAACAGTAAGAAGGTCTTTCATCAAACTTTCATTTGCGTATTTTAATTGTTCTTCTCTGTTTTTTGCAGTAAACTTCTTATAATTTTCAAATTCAGCATAAAGCCTGACATATTTGTTGTTAATCTCTGAAAGCGTCTTTATTAATGATTCAGTGTTGTCTGATTCGTCACTGACTTGCTGTTCATTTTCTTTTTGTTCCTGATTTTCAGCCATTTATGCGATGCTCCTTAAATTGCAGATAATATCCGCGTTAAAACTGTTGCAGTGTGGTCTACTAATGGAATCAGTTTTTTATAATTCATCCTTGTAGGTCCTATTATACCGATAGCGCCGCTCAGGAGTTTTTTATCCTTATATGTTGATATAACCATACTCAGTTCTTTTAACGAAGGAATGACATTCTCCATGCCTACAAATACCTGTGTTCCTTGCGTGCTACTCACATGATGAAGTAATTTTAGCATAAATTGCTTATCTTCAATAGCTTTTAAAATTTCTTTTATCTGTCTCATGGTTGCGAAGTCAGGCAGATTGGATGCACCGGAGAAGCCATTAAAAGCGAGTTTGTCAGGTTCTTCCATAATTATCTCTTTGCAAAGCGCAATTAAATTGGCAATTAATTGATCGCACACTATTTTGTCCCTATAAAGTTGATCAGTGATTTTATCTATTACTTTTTTAATTGTTAATCCATGGAATTTGCTGTTTAAATATCTGGACGCCTTGTCGAGTTGTTTTTGTGTATATATTTTGTCCATCTCAATAATTTTATTATTTACAGTCCCTTCTTCTGAGACGAGAACAGCTAAAACCTTCTTGCTTTCGTACTTGAGGAATTTGATGTGTTTAAGCGTCATGTATTCTGTTTTTGGCGGGATTGCGATTGCAAGATAATGTGAATATAAGGAAAGTGTTTCAGTGGCTTCTTTAACGATTTTGTTATTGTCTTTATCGGTAAGTATAACATTGTCGGATAATTCATGAGACAGTTCAGGATTGATTGTTGATTTCTGTTCTTCCAGGAGAGTATTTACATAAAATTTGTATCCTTTTTCTGTAGGCACTCTTCCGGCAGAGGTATGGGGTTGAGTAATGTATCCGAGTTCTTCCAATTTTGCCATTGTATTGCGTATGGTGGCCGGTGATAAACCAACAGGAAATTTTTGAGTGATAAAAAATGAACCTATTGGGATATTAAGGTCAATATGACTTTGTATAATTGCACAAAGTATTTTATTACGTCTTTCATCCATGGTATTCATATAATTTAGCACTCTCATGTGAAGAGTGCTATTAATATAGCAATATTGATTGTATCGTGTCAAGAACGAATAGACATACAATAATAGAATTATCCTTTATAATTAATGAGTTTTATTAAATTAAACTGAAAAAGAAAGATATAACATTGATTTTTAAAACCAAAATTAATAATAATTAAAAATATAAGATATTGCTTAAATATTATCAAAAATGCATGATAATAACTATTAATCGCTAATATTTCTTAATTTTAAGGTTTTGACAGTGGGTATTATTTGTGGTAAAAATATTAGGCTAAAAATTGAGTATGTTTCATTAGCTTGTATGTTTGGAGCGGGTTATGATTTAATATGGCCTGTATTATTCTTTGAAAAATAATGCTATAATATATTTGAGGGTTACCTTAAGGTAGAGAACCGAGGGGTACGCTTTACGTTGTAAAATAGGGAGCTGGAGTATAGATGTGGTGAGTGTGCCTCCTTTAAAAAGGAGGAGCCTAAAGCATCTGTCAGGCACCCACTTAAAAAACAGCCTCATTACAGTTCACACCTTGAGGTATTAATCTGCTCTTTGAGAACTAAAAGTAGGCCCGCAGTCAATTTTTCATTTGAGAGTTTGATCCTGGCTCAGAACGAACGCTGGCGGCGCGCTTAACACATGCAAGTCGAACGGGGCCATTATGAAGTAGCAATACGGATTGATGGCTTAGTGGCGAACGGGTGAGTAATACATAGGTAACCTGCCCTTAGGATGGGGATACTCCCGAGAAATCGGGCACAATACCGAATATTATCCTGAGGTGAAATTCCATGGGATAAAAGCTGCGAGCAATCGCAGTGCCTAAGGAGGGGCCTGTGGCCTATCAGCTTGTTGGTGAGGTAATGGCTCACCAAGGCTAAGACGGGTAGCCGGACTGAGAGGTCGATCGGCCACACTGGAACTGAGACACGGTCCAGACTCCTACGGGAGGCAGCAGTGGGGAATTTTGCGCAATGGGCGAAAGCCTGACGCAGCGACGCCGCGT
>JACRLN010000021.1:6423-114195 GCA_016215115.1 Nitrospirota bacterium | reverse complement strand
ATGGCACTGCTTAGAGGAAATTTTACCAACAAGATGTGGTTAGCAGGCACGTTTGATGATATGACAGGCTTGGAAGGTATCTTCGTTTAAATCATATTAAATGGCCAGGGTCTGCCGCGTAGCGGTTTAGTTCATGCCGAAAGATTTTTCCTTATCTCGTGTTATGAGGTTATTCCCTCTCGCATACAGGAGACTTTGAATTTTTTTGCCTGTTAATCCGGGACAAGAAGTATATTGATATCAAAAGCAGGATAATTCCGACGGCGACTATTGCAGGATTCCACACATGTTTAGGCAGGGCTTCATAGAGACCGTATATCCCGAAGCCGATAAAGGTCAGCGCGGCAAACCATTTCATAAATTTCTCCGGGATATGTTTACCCATGACAATACCTATAATTATGCCGATAGCGTTTGAAATGAGCATTCCGAGTGTTGTTCCCATCCATACGGTGAAAACTGTATTGTACTTAACGGCAAGGGCGATGGTTGCAAGCTGGGTCTTATCCCCCATTTCGGCAATAAAAAATGCAATAGCCACTGTCCAGAACGGGCTGAACTGAAACCGCTTGTCCTCGCCGTGCAGGGTGTCGCCCCGAAGGGTCCACAGCCCGAAGATGATAAAAGACGCCGCCGCCGCAACTTTTATATATTCCATCGGGACAACAGTTGCGAGATAATTCCCTGCCGCTGCAGCAAGGAGATGATTGACCGCAGTGGCCCAGAATACAGCCCACATGACAGTCTGCCATCTGTATCTGCAGGCGAAAGCCATGGCAAGCAACTGAGTTTTATCGCCCATTTCCGCAAGGACAACAAATATGAGGGAGGTCAGAAAAGCGGTCACGATGTTTTATGTTCCATTAAATCCTGGATACTTTGTCATACACCTGAAAATATTTCTCAGCGCTGGATTCCCAGGTGAAAATTTTAAGTTTTCTGAAGCCGTTGGTAATCATTCTGTAGTACCCGTCCGGATTGTACTGGTATATGTAGATCGCCTTTTTCAGCGTTTCATAAAGGTTGTCTGCCATGCTCTGAATCCAGGGGTTTGTTTTTCTCATCTGAACAATATTTCCGGTTTCAGCAAAGGCCCGTATATTTTCAGATGTACAGAAAACAGCGTCTTCCTTAAAAAGAAAACCGCATTCACCGTTTATCTGGTCAATCAGTCCCCCCGTGGTCCTGCCGATGTTGACAGTACCGTTTGCCATGTATTCCACTGCTGCGCCGAACGGTTCATAGACAGACGGCATGATTCCGAAAGTTGCCCCCGTTTGCAGCTCATGGTAGCCTTCTTCGAGCTTCATGGGAAAAACAGTCAGGTTGCCTTTGCATTTGCAGGCGACTTCATAGAAATAGTCCAGGTCGGACGGATGGATCGTCAGGGGGGTCATGACAACTTTTATTTCGTCTTCGGCGAATCTTTCTATGGCCCGCAGCAATATGTCGTAACCTTTCTGAAGGGGATCGTATCTTCCGCTCATGACAACAACAGGTATGTTGTCAGGCAGATTTGATATGGTTCTGCCTTTATACGTCAGTTCGCCAAAACGGGCCTTTGGTTTGTATGCGGATAATATTTTTATGAGCGCCTTCCTCTTTTTCAGTTTTATCTTTCGCACGTCATCAAAAGCGCTGTTTTCCATTCCGGCATATTCAGGAATTACATCTGTAAAACTTCCGTTATTCACCCCGTAAACACCGCTCTTCCTGAATATGCTTTGCAGGTGCGGCGCAAAATACTCCATCTGGAGAATATCAGTCGTAAGCTCAGCAGCAAAATGTTCACTCACTGTAGTGACCGGGGCGTCAACAAGCTGAAGTCCGATTTGATATGCTGTTAAGCCGTTGCCGCGAATCAGGGATATTTTCTGTTTCACTGAATTGCCGGTAATCCCTGTCAGAAGTTCAAATGGAACAAAAGAATCATATGAATTATGCATTGTCTGGGCGGTGCCGCAGGATTCCAGCACACCGTTTAGCATTGCTTCTTTTGAAGTTAATGAAATCAGGGCGGTCTGCCATTCCTGCAGGTGAAATACAATGTTTTTACGAATGCCGAGTATATGCAGGGCCATAGGAACCGCCTTACAGAAAAAGAGAGAGCTTTCCCTCATTGCATTGTCATTCCGAGAGCCGGTATCACCGGAATAGAGATACGGATCCTGCATCCTGTTCTGCGCCTCAAAAAACCCGTCAGCCTTCAAATAGTATTCTTTCAGACTGCCGCTCCAGGGTTTGCTGTAATTCCATGTGAATTCATATAATTCAACCCGGACTTTTTTATTTTTATACGGGACGTTGAAGAACCGGTCTGTGGAGCGCAGTTTGTTTTTATCCATAATATTCGGATAGAAGGGAGTAATCAGGATAACATTCGGGATATTATTTACTTCCTTTAAAAAGGGAAGGATATTTGTAGTCACTGCCGCCAGGCCGCCGCTTTTTGCAAACCTGTTTTCAAAGGAGCAGAAGACGACATTCTGTATTTTCAGGTTCCTGAGCTTTTCCGATATGCCGGCGATTTCATTAGCCTTAAAAAACCTGCTCATCAACGCCCAGTCTTTGGTCCATTTGTTAAAATTCAGATTCATCTTTGCTCCAGAAATCTCCTGCTATTTATGATTATTGAGTATACATAAAAAAGGGAAAGATTAAAAATCTGTTCATGAAGGCAAAGGGCAGAAGGCATAAGGCAGAAGGCTAAAGAACTGGAGAAATATTCCCTTTTTTGTCTTTAAAAGTAATTATGGATAAAAATGTCGACAAGTTTAGGATCTAAAATGTTATTTTTCATTTGCAATATCAAATCAATTGCTTTTTTATCACTATATTTTTCTCTATAGGGCCTGTCACTCGTCAGGGCATCAAATATATCGGCTACGGTTGCAATTTTTGCTTCCAGGTGGATATCGGTGCTTTTAATCCCCAGGGGGTAACCGGCGCCGTCATATCTTTCATGGTGATAGAGTATGATGTTTACAATTGTATCTGACAGTTGTGCCTGACGCGCTACATCAGCGCCCCAGCGCGGATGTTTCTTTACAATCTCGAATTCTTCCTGAGTAAGAGAACCTTTTTTGTTAAGAATATTCTCAGGAATGCCTATCTTCCCGCAGTCATGCAGCCAGCAGCCGTATTTAAGATCTTTTTTGATCCCTTCGGGAAGATTCAATGCATTTGCAATTATCAGGGCGTAATCAGCTACCCTTTCACAATGACCGCGGGTGTACGGGTCTTTTAATTCAATTGTTTGCGCAAGTGAAAGCAATTTGGCTTCATCATGCTTTTTCAATGACAAAACAATCTGATAACGTTTAACTGCTTCCTCTACGGTCTGAACTAATGCATCGTCATTCCAGGGTTTTGTAATAAAGCGGAACACTTCACCCTTATTTATTGCATCAACGGCAACTGCAAGGTCTGCATGTGCCGTCATTAATATTTTTAAGGTATCAGGCGAGATATCCCTGACTCTTGCGAGAAGCTCTGTCCCTTTCATCCCGGGCATTTGATTGTCTGAGACGATTACGGCTATTTCCTCTTTACTGAAGAAATCAAGAGCTCTTTTTGCATTTTCAGCTTTCAGGATGGTCATACCGGAGTCAGCAAAAAGTCTTTCAACAGAATTCAGTATATATTCTTCATCATCGACAAATAAAATAGTATCAGACACAAGTAGTCCTCTTTATGGCTAACATATAAATATTATCGGTTGTAACTCATGTTTCCTTAAGAAAAAAAGTAATTTTTGCAAAAATGGGTGACTAAAGTCGTTTTTACCCTGTCATCTGCAGGAGTCCTTTATTCATTATTATTGCAAGCAGAGTCTTTCTTTGATAGAATGTGCTTCAGTAAGGATGTGAAAAAAAATGAGAATATTCAAAATTGCTTTTATGTTAATGTTGACTGTTGCCCTGCTTTGCTCTTTTGCTTTTGCCGTTCACCATGCCCCGGAAGCACTGAAACATACAATTAAAACAGACACTGAAAGCATCGGCAGAGGCAAGAACCTTTTTGATGCCAAATGCAAGTTTTGTCACAATGCTTATAATACGGGAACACTTGTAGGTCCAGGTTTAAAAGGGATATTAAAAAATACGGTGCTTCCAGTCAGTAAACAACCGGCAACTCCTGAAAATATCAGAAGGCAATTAAGGCAGCCTTTCAGCAGAATGCCTTCATTTGAATATCTCTCTGAAGAAGAAGCGGAAGATATTATCGCTTTTTTAAATACGCTGTAAAAAGGAGCAATATATAGTGCCTCATTTCGGATTAATGGATGAATATGCTCTCGGCCCGGTTGAAGGTCCTTTAATGCGGGCCAAACTCCATATCAGGGGCGGGAGAAGAAGATTGCGTCAGGGCCTGATATCATTGGGTATCATAACGCTTTATGATGCCCTAATTTTTGCAATGCAGTGGTATGTTGCAGCTCCTGAGCATGAAAAGAAATTTCACATTAAAGACGACGAAGACATGAAGGATGACAAGACTGTTTATAAGTTTTTAACACGTTCCGGAGTGCTTGACGGAAGTTTTGATTATGATGTCTTCAATGAATTGGCCGAAAAGGCGTTATATCAGGATATGTCTGATTATGATTACACCGAGATGCTTAAAGGCATTGAATCAGTAATGACACAGCTTGGCGTCATGCCTTTTGAAGAAAGCGCTCTTCCTCCCGAGGATCCGAAAACAGTTTGAAGCGGAATGACATGTTTGTTGTGATTGTTATATCAATGTACCTCGCAGTTCTGCTGCAGGGTAGTTTATTTAATAATTTATGGAAAATGACAAATTCGACGAAATCCTCGGAATAACTCGATGCGCGCGCTGCGGGCACAGGCTCGAGGGTGAGCTTGAGTGCCGGTTTTGTTCTCTCTTTCCCGATAAACCCAAAAAGGAAAGTATCTCCAAATGGGTATATATAACGGCGTGTTTTCTGACTTCTCCTCTCAGTCTGTATTTTATTCTCAAAACAGACCGGCTTAATAAGCCTGAAAAAGTTCTTGCCTTATCAGGATGCCTTATGTGGTTGACGTTGTACAGGTTATGGTTTTAAGTTTTATTGCCTGCCTTTAAATCCCGGACAACCTTCAAAACCTGCACAGGATTTCTGTTTCTTTAATTTACAGTCCCTGTTGAAGCATACAAGAGAATGTAGTTTTCCCGAAGGATGTTTTTTGTCAGCAGGTTTTTTGGAATCGTTCCTTATAGCCACAATATATTATACCCAATTTGAGGATTATCAGAGAAAAGAGTTAAACAAACAGTGAGTAAAGAGTTGCAATTTGATTTAAATCTGATATAAAGGAATTAATGAATAGATATTTTGAGAGTGCCGCGTTCGATAAATTCTTGCATAACAGGAATGTACATTGATTGATAAAGACAACATAAATGCCGGGGAATTGTTCAGGAATGCACAACGCCTTTTTATTGAAGGCAAAAAAGATGAATGTATTGACGTCTTTACAAAGGCTATAGAGGCCGGTGAAAAGACAGAAATTGCCTTTCTCAGCAGGGGTGTAGCTTTTCTTAAAACAGAACAAATTGATAATGCTATAGAAGATTTCAGTATGGTCGTTAGTATGAATAATAACAACATGCGCGCACATTATTATCGGGGAATTGCCTGCATGTCCAGGAATGATTTTAAGAACGCCATTAAAGATTTCAACAAAACAATCGAATTGAAGCCCGATCACGGAGCGGCCTTTTTTGCAAGAGGCTCCGCTTATGCGCAATTAGGTGATACAAAAGAAGCTGCAAAAAACTTTAAAACAGCTTTAATGTATTCAGAAACCGAAGCACAGGGTTTTGCCGACACATTTGGAATATTCAGGACACAGTTCGACAAGACGTTGGCGATGATGACGGGTGAGGGAAAAATGCCGGTTATGGAACTTACAGATGAAGAAATTGACAAGCTGAAAAAATGGCTTGAAGAATAATTTTAAAAAATTACTTATAATTTTAATGTGAACATAGAAGAAAAATTAATAAAATTAGCCAAACTGATCCGTTATTTTATTCTTGTCTCTACAACGGAAGCCGGATCCGGACACCCAACATCTTCTTTGTCGGCGACTGACTTAATGACATGCCTGTTATTTGGAGGGATATTCAGGTTTGATGTGCAAAAGCCGGAACATCCCAATAATGACAGACTTGTTTTCTCAAAAGGCCATGCCTCGCCGCTCTTCTATGCACAATGGGCAGCAGCAGGGGTTCTGACTGAAGAAGAACTGATGAGCCTGCGAAAATTCGGGAGCCGTCTTGAGGGTCATCTTACAAAGGAATTTAATCTTGTTGAAGCTTCAACAGGGTCTTTGGGGCAGGGGCTTTCTATAGGAGCAGGAATCGCCTTAAATGCGAAATATATAGATAGTCTTCCTTATAGAACCTATGTACTTCTCGGAGACAGCGAAATGGCAGAAGGATCCCAGTGGGAGGCGATACAGATTGCCGCATATTACAAACTGGACAATCTTGTCGGTATTATTGATGTCAACCGTCTCGGCCAGCGCGGGGAGACAATGTACGGACACGATCTTGCCGCTTATGAAAGGCGCATTTCTTCTTTTGGATGGGAAACTATTGTGATTGACGGTCATTCCATCACTGAAATACTTTCTGCATATGATAAAGCCCTGAAGACAAATGGCAGGCCGGCTATGATTATTGCCGGGACCACGAAAGGGAAGGGTGTATCATTTCTTGAGGACAAAAACGGATGGCACGGAAAGACAGTGACAAAAGATGAACTTCCAAAGGCGCTTGCAGAAATAGGGGAAGTAGATAAATCAATCCGCGGCGAAATACCCAAGCCTGAAGACCTTATGCCTGATAAAAAGCCATCGGGGACGATTAAAGAAATTTCCTATGCCCATGATAAACCTGTTGCCACGAGAAAGGCATACGGCAATGCACTGAAACGGATCTTTCCCGCTTTTCCCGACATGGTTGTGCTGGATGCGGAAGTGAGCAATTCTACCTATTCGGAGATATTTAGGGATGCATATCCGGACCGTTTTTTTGAAATGTATGTTGCAGAACAGAATATGGCAGGCATAGCTCTCGGTCTTTCAAGCAGGGGCAAGATTCCTTTTGTATCAACTTTTGCGGCATTTTTAACCCGTGCACATGACCAGATAAGAATGAGCCAATACTCGGATGCCAATATTAAATTCTGCGGTTCACACGCAGGTGTATCTATCGGTGAGGACGGAGCTTCACAGATGGGGCTTGAAGATATTGCCATGTTTCGGGCCCTTCTTGAAAGTGTGGTGCTTTATCCGTCAGACGCTGTATCAACTGAGAAGCTGATTGAAGAAATGGCAAAACACAAGGGTATTTATTATATACGCACCACAAGAAAAGAAACACCGATTATTTACAGCAGCGATGAAAAATTTCATATCGGTGGGAGCAATGTATTAACAGAGAGCAAAGAAGATGTTTTTACCGTTGTAAGCGCAGGCATTACACTGCATGAGGCGCTTCAGGCTTATGAGATATTGAAAAAAGAAAATATTTTTATCCGTGTAATAGACCTTTACAGCATTAAACCGATTGACAGGGTCACGCTTAAGTGTGCAGCAGAAGATACAAAAGCGATAATTTCGGTTGAAGACCACTTTGCAGAGGGAGGGATAGGTGAAGCGGTAAGAAACTCACTTGCAGAGATTGCAATTCCTGTCTACTCACTTGCGGTCAGAAAGATGCCCAGGAGCGGTAAACCGCAAGAACTCCTTGAGAATGAGGAGATATCGGCAAAGGCGATTGTTGCGAAAGTGAAAAGTTTGGTTGGGAAAATGTAGGGGCGTAGTGCCCCCGCCCTTACGGAATATCATAGGGATTTTTTTATGAAATCAGATGACCGACCGGTCAGCAGTGAGAAACTCCTCAGCCTCCGCCTCCGCCTCCGAAACCTGGAGCAGACATTGACGATGAACTGCTGCTTCCTGATGAAGTACAGCTAAAAGAAGAAATAACTTTCTTTACTTCTTTCGAAGAACATTTGGAACATTCGGTATTACTCTCAACAGGATATAAACTTTGCAGAAGGGCAAACTTATTACTGCATTTTAGACATATATATTCATAAATAGGCATTTATTACCTCCAGATTATTTTTTATATTCTAACTATTGTCTGTTTTGTATGTCAATAAAACGGCACATAAGCCTTCATTGACTGTTACTTTCTTTTTTCTTTATACTTCTTTTATTGAAACAATAGAGATGATTAGTTAGAGAGGAAAGCATAAAATGTGTGAGTCCAATGTATATATTGAAAAAGACGGTAAGGAAGAACTCTATCTGGAAAATGTAGACATAATGAAACCCGAGGGAGGGAAGATATACATGAAAAACCTCTTCGGGGAGCAGAAGATTTTTGAAGGCGCAATAAAAGAGATTTCCCTTATCAAACACAAGATTGTTCTGACGAAGTAGGGGCGAGGCGGCGCCTCGCCCTTTTTCGCAGCATATGTTTTATTAATAAATGCAATTCATACGTATCATTACACACGGGCCGCATCACGCTTTCTTCAACATGGCGCTTGATGAAGCCATATCAGAGTCTGTAAGGCAAAACCTCTTTCCACCAACGTTGCGACTATATCAATGGAACAAACCTTCGGTAACGATCGGATACTTTCAGAAGATCTCAGAGATAAACATCAATTATTGCAGTAAAAAGGGATATCCCGTTGTAAGAAGAGCCACCGGCGGAAGGGCCATTCTGCATGATATGGAACTTACATACAGCTTTTCCTCATCAAAAAAATCGTCCCTGTTTAACGGCAGCCTGCTTGAAAACTATGCTGTCATCAGTAATGCGCTCGTACGGGGGCTTAACCTGATCGGGATTAATTCCCATATTTCTTTTGTAAAAAAAGGAGGCGACTCCCGCAGAAATTCTGCATGTTTTAAATCTGTCTCCTATGGAGAAGTATCGGTTGATGGCAGAAAGGTAATCGGCAGCGCCCAGAAACGTTATCACGATGGATTTCTTCAGCAAGGCTCAATTATGCTGAATTTCCATGCACAAGAATTATGCAATGTATTGAATGAGAATAATGAGGAAGATTTTAATGAAATCGGTTCAATCAGTAATATTGGCAAGGAAATAACTTTTGGTGATTTAAAAAATCCGTTAAAAGAAGCCTTTGAAAAAGAGTTAAATGTCAAATTAATCTCTGATGGTCCGTCTAAATTTGAACTCACCCTTGCGAAAGAACTTGAGGAGAAAAAATATTCGACCCACGAGTGGAATTTTTTGTATTAAATGTCATATGTTGCTGTATATACAGGATAGTTGGAAGCCTTTATGTAATATACGGTCAGAGAGCTCCAAACAACAACTGACAGATAATTCTGAAAAACAACGCTCACGAGATACAGTACGATATTTACGAAAGGCAGCATGCCAAGAGGTATCATGATAATAAAAAAGACAAGGTTTATTATAATAGCTCCCACGAATGAAATGATAAAAAATAAAAAAGCCCGGGAATTTTTCTTTAGAAAATTAAACGTATTCTTTATAGAATCCAGTGACCCTTTTTCCTCCAGGACCGAGGATAAAATACAATAAACCATAAACATGAACCATGTTAGAAAAAATATTGTGCTCAAAATTATTATGGACGACATAACAAATGAACTGAAAAACACTTCAAGCGGGGTCTCAGCCCATGAGAAACCCTGAATGAAACCTGCAACAATTCCTGCAGATAGAATAACGGCAGCAAATAATATAATGAAAATTAAAAGCAGAATTGATAACAGCCGGAACAGGCGTGAAAAAAGTTTATTTGCTTCTTTAAAAAAAGAGGAAAGGCTGAACCTGTACTGTATATTTATGGCAGAGTTTCTCAAGACTCCTAGGGTCCCGCCAAGGGTATACAGGATTATTGTGGATGCAAGCAATAAATAAAAAATAAATGATATGCCTATGAGAAAGACCAAGCCGAGGTACGTTGATAAAAAATTAAAAGGATTTTCCATTAAATCAGGCAATAAATCCACTGCATGGGACAGATCAAAACCCAGGTACGCCACAGAGGCGATTATAGGTATGCCAATGAAAACAAGAAGGCTTAAGAAATTAATTATTATTACTATAATTCTCAGGAATACAAGCTGGTAATTTTTATTGGCAAGATTAAAACCTTCTTTGAAACATTCAATTATCATAATAGTTTTTTAGTTTAGGCTGATATTGTCCAAAAGTCAATTTGCCCGTGAACTTGAAAAACATCCTCTCTTACCTATAAAATTTTATTTAATGAGTATTCTTAATGAAATTCTAAAAAATAAAAGAGAAGATCTTCAGGTTGTTAAAAGTTCTCTCCCTTTAGCTGAGCTGAAAGCAAGGATAAAAGACGCTGATGCCACAAAATCTTTTAAAACTGCAATAAAAAGAGAGCAAAACACCCCATTGAAACTTATTGCAGAGCTTAAAAAGGCATCCCCGTCAAAAGGGCTGATAAGGAAGGATTTTAACTTGTCTGAGATTGTATCCTTTTATAATAAAAAGGATGTTGCCGCTATATCGGTTCTCACTGAGGAACGTTTTTTTTCAGGCAAACTTGATTATCTGAATAAGGCAAGGAAAAGAACATTTAAGCCCTTATTGCGGAAAGACTTTATTTTTGACAGTTATCAGGTTTATGAATCGAGGGCTAATAATGCTGACGCAATCCTCCTTATAGTAGCGGCTCTTGAAAAATCACAGCTCAACGACCTTTACGAGCTATCAAAGAGCATGGACCTTGACTGCCTTGTAGAAGTTCACGACTGGAAAGAACTTGACACCGCACTGTATTGCGGGGCAGAAATAATCGGAATAAATAACAGAGACCTGAAGACATTAAATATAAGTTTAAGGAACACGCTTGAACTATTAAAGGATGTTCCGGATGACAGGATTGTGGTGAGTGAAAGCGGAATAGATACGAGGGCTGATGTTGAAGCCATTGAATCAACAAGAACTGATGCAATTTTGGTTGGGACCAGCATCATGAAAGCCGACGATATAGGTAAAAAGATCGATGAACTGATGGGTAAGATATAAGTAAATATTGAACCACAGAGTGCACAGAGAAAACAGAAATAAATAGAAGCTTAGAGGTTGAGAAGATTTGAAGATGAGAAGCTTCTCTGTGTTCTCTGTGGTTACTAATAAGGTCAAAATAAGAATACATAAATGTCATTCCCGCAGTCTGTTGAGCGGGAATCCAGACAGATAAAGAACTGGATGCCCGATTAAAGACTTCGGGCATGACGACTTACTTATGTGTTTTTACTTATGACCGCATTAGTAATTTTATTATCGCAAGGAGAAAGCACATGAAAACTCTTATCGAAAAAGCAAACATACTCATTGAATCCCTGCCGTTTATAAAAAAGTTCTACGGTAAAACGTTTGTTATCAAGTACGGCGGGGCTGCCATGGTAGATGAAGATTTAAAACATGCCTTTGCACAGGACGTGGTGCTCCTGAACTTTATTGGCATCAAACCGGTCATAGTGCATGGGGGTGGGCCGAAGATAAACAAGGTTATGGAACAAATGGGGAAAAAGCCCAGGTTCATTCACGGCCAGCGGTTTACTGACAGTGAAACTATCGATATCGTGGAAATGGTACTCGGAGGGCTTATTAACAAACAGATTGTTTCTCTGATAAACAGACACGGCGGCCGGTCTATCGGGTTGAGCGGAAAAGACGGCAACCTTATAAAAGCAAAGAAAAAGGTGATTAAAAAAATTTCGCCTGAAACAGGAGCACCGGAGATTATTGATCTGGGGCTTGTCGGGGAGGTAGAAAAAGTAAATCCGGATATACTCTTTTCTATGGAGAGGGACGGTTTTATCCCTGTAATAGCTCCGATCAGCGCCGGACATAACAATGAGACGCTCAACATCAACGCTGATTATGTTGCAGGAGCGATCGCATCTGCATTAAAGGCAGAGAAACTGATACTGTTGACGGATGTTGAGGGGATTAAGGACAAAAAGAATAAATTATTATCAACATTGAGCACGAAAAAGGTCAAACCCCTCGTCTCAAACGGAACAATCACAGGCGGCATGCTCCCAAAGGTTCAGGCATGCCGGAGCGCTATTGAGAAGGATGTGAAAAAGGCGCATATAATTGACGGACGTGTTCCTCACGCGTTACTATTGGAAATTTTTACGGAAAAAGGTATTGGGACAGAGATAGTAAGGCAGGGGTAGCCCTGTGTGTTTGCCTTTGTTTAATACAATCTGTAATAAACCGGGACAACTCCATGCCTGTGTAATGTTTCTACAAGCGCAAGCACTCCTACTAGCCACACGAACCAGAGTGAATCAAAAAATCTTTCCCTGAGAAATTTAGGTTTGATCGTGTATTCATCAGGTTCTTCAAAATATGAAAATGAGGGGATAAATCTTGGAATTCTTTTTCGGTAATTTTCAAAGCCGTCTTGATGAATCCCGGTCAGACGTTCTTCTTCTCTTTTGATTACAAATGGATAGTACATTGCAAAGAGGATAAATATCATGAGCGGAATCGAAAGCGTTTTTGTAGCCAAACCGACTCCCACTGCGCCTAAAAGGCTGAAAAAATATAACGGGTTCCTGCATATTGAATATGGACCTGTTGTTACCAGTAGATCTTTCTTGTATCCTGAAATATATATGGAACACCACATGCGGCCCACAGTTGCAATACTTGCCAATACTGTTCCAATTAAAAACAATACACCGCCAACAATACTGTTTTCTTCCCAGTAACTTCCGGTGCACAGGATTACAACACCAAACCCTAATATGAAAAGCTGTCCCAGTCTGATTCGCCATTTTGCCAAAACTTTTTTGACTTCCACTGCAAATTCTCCATTTATCGGATTTAATAATGTGACTAAGAATATTAGTGATGAGTATAATCTTTTGTCAATAAGCATAAAGATGTCATTCCCGTGAAAACGGGAATCCATTTCCTTTTATCTGTTATAATCTTTTTATGAATCTTTCCGAAAATGCCCTCAAAGTGCTGAGAACCCGTTATCTCCTTCGGGATGAACAGGGGATTATTAAAGAAACACCGGAGGAAATGTTTCACAGGGTGGCAAATGCCGTTGCATCCGCGGAACTTATTTATGGAGGAAGTGCAGAGGAATGGGAAGTAAAATTTTATGATGCGATGAGCAATCTGCTCTTTCTCCCTAACACTCCTGCATTGATAAACGCAGGTAAAGATCTCGGACAACTGGCCGCGTGTTTTGTCCTTCCCGTAGACGATTCCATGATGAGCATTTTTGATTCTCTTAAAAATGCCGCGCTTATACTCCAGAGCGGCGGAGGCACAGGGTTTTCGTTTTCTCATCTGAGGCCCCGGGCTGATGTTGTGAAATCAACCGGCGGCATAGCCAGCGGGCCGGTCTCATTCATGAGAATTTACAACACGGCTACCGAGGTAATAAAGCAGGGCGGCGCCAGGAGAGGCGCAAACATGGGCATTTTGAGAATTGACCATCCTGATATACTTGAATTTATCAAAATAAAACAGCATGCAGAAGAGCTTTTAAATTTTAATATCTCAGTAGCAGTCACAGATACTTTCATGGAGGCATTTAAGAACAACTCCGAATACGCCCTTTTAAATCCACGAAGCAATAATATCACGGGCCATTTAAAAGCAAAAGACGTTTTTAGTGAAATAGTGGAAAGCGCTTGGGAAACAGGGGACCCCGGTCTTGTTTTCATTGATAGAATAAACAGGGATAACCCCACTCCTCAACTTGGTAAGATTGAAAGTACAAATCCCTGCGGTGAACAGCCGCTGCTGCCTTATGAGTCATGCGTGCTGGGATCTATTAACCTGTCGAAAGTAGTAAAAGAAGTCAGAAGTCAGAAGTCAGAAGTCAGAAGTGAAGAAAAGAACGAGATAGATTGGGACTTTCTGGCAAACCTTGTTCATCTTGCCGTGCGATTTCTCGATAACACCATCGATGTAAACAAATATCCTGTTCCTGAAATAGAGAAGATGCATAAAGGCAACAGGAAAATAGGTCTCGGAGTCATGGGCTGGGCGGACCTGCTTATAAAACTTGGAATCAGATATAACTCTCCAAAGGCTTATAAACTTGCGCGTGAAGTCATGAGTTATATAAGAAATCATGCAAGGAATGCATCATCAGAACTTGCAGGTCAGAGAGGTACTTTTCCAAATTTTAAGGGCTCCATATATGATACGCCTGAATTCTCCCTGAAGGGTGGTTTGCGAAACGCAACCACAACAACTATTGCGCCGACAGGCACTCTGTCATTAATAGCGGACTGTTCAAGCGGTATCGAACCGCTTTTTGCAATAGCTTATAAAAGGCTTGTACTTGAAACAGAGCTTTATGAAATTCATCCTTATTTTATTGAAATAGCAAATCAGAGGGGATTTTACAGCCCGGAACTTATTGAACGTGTCAGCAAAAAGGGCAGCCTGCGAGGCTTTAAAGAAATCCCGCATAATGTTAAAAGACTTTTTGTAACCTCACACGAAATAAGTCCCGAAGCCCATATAGAGGTTCAGGCCGCCTTTCAGGAATATACCGACAATGCTGTATCCAAAACTATAAATCTGAAACACAGGGCCACAAGGGATGATGTAGCAAGTGCCTTTTTACTTGCATATGAAAAAGGCTGCAAGGGGATAACTGTATTCAGGTATGGCTCAAAACCGGGGACACTCGTAAAGCTTGATGAAGTGGATTAAACATATTTTTGAGCAATGTCTGCATTTCTGAGTTAACCCGAATAATGCAATTAACCACTGAGAACACAGAGTAACATATTGTTACAAAAAGAAGAAAATAGATTTTTTCTGTTTCTCTCTGTGCACTTTTTTATGCAAGATTTAGTTTCATTATATTTATTATAATTAAAGAAAGGACACAGAGAATCGCTTGATAATATAAGTCTTTTAATATTTAATAATCTCTCTGTGTGCTCTGTGGTTTTATTTAAAGACATAAAAAAAGGCAGGAGGGAATCCCCCCTGCCTTTTAAAGATAAACCTAACTATGGTGTGTGAGTGAAAGTGACTGTCTCATCAGAAGTTCCAATAATGACAGTAATCGGGTTCTGGTTTCCGTCTGTGACGTCATCACCGTCGAATGTGTAATCGAGCTTTTTCACCTTAACTTTATAGGTGCCCGGTCTCAGGTTCGAGAAGACATAGGAATCAGTCCCTGTGCCGGTTCTAATAGTAATCCCGTTCTTCTTAAGGATGAATTTTGCATCGGTTGAGAGTGCGGAACTAATGTTCGCTGTGATCGAAAACTTCACGGCCACTGTTTTTGTCTTGCTGTTTTTGAGTCCGTCTGAATCTGTGGCCGTATACACTATATCGAACTTGTCTGCTGTCGCGTAGGTATGTGAGAAGACACTACCCGCATTGCCTGTAGAGGACGTTCCATCACCCCATTTCACCTTTACCGCGTTTTCAGGGAATATCGAATCGTCGGTAGAGGTATCTGTGAGAGTTACGGTGAAATAGCTGATATCGAATGTAAAAGACGCTTTAGGGGCCGTATTAATATGCATGTTTTCCGCATACGTGGAAAGGTTCGAATTACTTATGTAAGGCGCACCGTTCTGTGTTGCGGACGGACCGGCGCTTCCACCGTGGCACGCGCCGCATGATGCGTCGATGCTGATCGGAGTTCCCGGCTCAGTATGGCAGGTTATGCATGTGGCAGGCGTTCCAGTGGCCACAGGATGGTTCATCGTTGCTATATTCTTTTTATGGCAAGTCGCGCAATCTGTAGTTGGTGCTCCGCCTCCGTCATGCATAATTCCTGCAAATGTTGAAAGCGCTGTCGTGCTGAATTGATGCACTGCGGGACCGGCTGGTCCGTGGCATTGTCTGCATGCGCGCTCAAGGTCAACCCATGCTTTGTTATCTGCGTCAAGATTAGCCGCTGTAGTTCCGGCGGTTTCGTATGACGCAGAGGTGTTTATTCTCCACAAGTGCATCGGCGAACCGTCTGAAGTCAGTTTCGGCATATGACAGATCTCGCAGGACTCATCAGGATCTGTCCCTGCGTGTTCCAACGGAGTTCCCGCACTGCTCGGATGCGCTATTACGGATATATCCACCTGAGGCGCTGATGACGCCGATGTTCCGGAGTTTTGATGACATGTAATGCACTCCCGCCGAATCGGCTCAGCCTCAGGATCCGTAGAGTCCAGGGACCAGTGGACATCGTGACAGGTCATGCAGTTGCCCTGGTCGCTGGGAGCCATGGCTGCCGAACCACCTGAAGGGATAGAGGTTCCAGCAGCTTCACCTTCTCTCACCCAGAAACCTGCTGCGCCGCTCGTTGAAGAGCCGTCACCCGCATTTGTGCAGTCAGAGTTGACAAAGGTATCGAGGTTAGGAATTTTGACAGCGGCACCGCTCTGGTACGCCGTGGTCACTATAGAACCTGAGCCTATTCCACCGCATATTCCCGCTCCGCCGTTAGTGGTAACAGCACCCCAAGGCTGTGCATAAGAATCATACGATGAACTCCAGGCAAATCCGTAATTACTGGATCCGCCAGCTCCGGAGAACCCGCGTTGTGCACACGTAAGAGCGCTATCGTAACAAGCGGCAGCCACAGTAGGGTTAGTCGAACCGGTAAACCATTTACCTCCGGGCCATGACATGAGACCTGAAGGGATATTTGAGCCGGTAGCGACATTTTCGCACTGGGACTGGTTTACACCAACGTATGTAGTAGTACTACTATATGCACCAAGCGGTGTTCGGCAGATGTAGCCCACAAAGGAGCTGTTGTAGTTAGCCTTCTTTATAAGGTCCAGCTTGGTGTTTAAGCCGGTGAACTGTGCATGAGGGCTGTTCAGGAACTGGTTGCCTATCGGCGCCAGGTTCTTGCTGGTTAGCGCAAATTCACCTGAAGATACTGGTATTTGCGCTGCGGGGTTTCCGCTTCCCGGCATTGTGCCGTGGCAATAGAAGCAGACGTTGATCAGGTGCGAGCCATATTCGGTCTGGTTGTGGCCCGAGGCAGCCCTCGGTTTGCCTGCATTTGCATCGCCGTCAGGATAAATTACGATGCCTACGTCCTGTGCTGTGGGTTTTCCGGTTGCATGGCAGATCTCGCACTGCACGCCTTTCTCATTCCACTCATCGCCGATAGTAGTCCACGGGTCCGTGTCGCCTGCCAGCTTGTGGCCTGTCTCGATAAAGCCGGGTTTGTATCTCTCAAAATAACTTCTGGACTGGTCGGTGTGGCACTTTGTGCAAACGCTCCCTGTGCCGCTGTAGTATTTGCCACCGCCAGAGGCGATCGCAGTGATAGCATCAAGCTTCACTATAGAAGATGTTAACGTTGTGGGGACGGTGATAGTTGACGCATTGCCACCTGTCCCGCTGCCATCGCCATAGGGGAGCCAGTTGTCCCAGGAATAGCCAGCGGCAAGACAGTCGCCCTGGGTGGTGTATGCGGTTGGCCCTCCGCTTGTGCCATCAACAAATGTACCGGCTGTTTTTGTTGTCGTGCCGGCCGCATTCACTATAGCAGCATTGACATAACCAACAACGCCATAAGCATAGAGGCACTGGCTGCTGGCAAACGACCAGCCTAATCCAGCGTCATACGATGCCTGGCTTTGGTATAGAACGCCGTCGGTGCCGGCATTCCACTCACCTGAGTTTGCTGTAGTGCTGACGTTGTGATAAGAGGGGCATCCGCCATTGTTGGCAGTGTTATATCCAGAGGCGCTGGTCATTCTCATCGATGTGTAGCAGAAGCCAAGATTATCAGATGATGTCCTTCCCTTGTATCCACTTGGACTGATTGTGTCGCGGTAAGGCATCGTCTCGCCGGCCTTCGCATTCATGTACAACCAGCCGTAGGCAACGCACAGACCTGTGGTAATAACCGTGCCACCTTTTGATTTGCACATGGCGGTCGTGTTGTCGAGGTCCACGCGGGAAATGGGATTCTTGTCAGTGACGTTGTCCACGCAGATGCTGGTGGACCAGGCATGTTTGTACCCGTCGTTCCCGGTTCCACCGGTGCACGCGGTTTGGCCCAATGCCTTAATTGCAGATGTGGTGTAGACAATGCAGTCTTTATAGTTTGTAATTGATGTATTGACGTCCAGAGTGCCGTCAAACTTGAGGCCGACCACACAGACGCCATCCTGGGGGTTGTCGTACACGCCCGTTGAAACCTCTTTTGTGCTGTCAGTCAAGTACATCGCGCCGGCGTTGCCCGTAAATATCAACGGGATCGCCAAAGCAAAAAACGCTGCTAATAAAAGTAGTTTTGTTTTAAGTTTCATGTTGCTTCCTCCTTTAAATAAGTTTTCTGACTTGATTGTTTCACAACCGTATATAGCCATTATGAAGACAAATAAATACATGAATAATTTTTTAATGTATTCATGTTGTTCTCCCTGATAATTCTTCTTTATGTGCGATACATAAGTTGAAATCTTTTATTTATTTGTTAACGACACTTTCCTGTATAAACTTAAAGGGTTTTCCTATATAAAAAATAATTTACAAAAAAAAACATATATAGTATTATTTTTACTACGGAAAATTCGTAATAAACTTTTTGAGGAGGTTAAAATCGCTATTTCAATTTTGAAGAAGGAAAATTAAAAAAGAAAGGAGTGTATATGAAAAAACTTTCGATTTTGTCTTTAACTTTATTTATCTTTTTTGTGATGCCGAATATCCGTACTGCTTTTTGCTCCGAAGGTTATGCAGGCATTGAGACCTGCAAGGGATGTCATGATGATAAGACAGAAGGGTTTAACAAAAGTATGCACGGCAAGCTGGTAAATCCAAGAACGCCGGCTGCAAAAGAGGGTTGTGAATCCTGTCATGGCGCCGGTGCTGACCATGCCAATGCAGGAGGCGGAAAGGGCGTCGGCGGGATTTTCAGTTTCGACAAAAAAGTTGAAGCAAATAGTAAATCATCAAAATGTCTCTCTTGTCATGAAGAGACAACACACCTTGCCTTTTGGGACAACGGCAGGCACAAGTCTTCAGGTATCTCCTGCGATAACTGCCATTCTATCCATGGCGGCGGTGAGAAAAGTCTGAAGGCGGCCCAGCCTGAACTCTGCTTCACATGCCACAAGGATATCAGGGTAATGGTGAACAAACAGTCTCATCATCCGATAAAGGAAGGGAAGATAAGCTGTACAAGCTGTCATAATCCTCATGGCGGCTTTGGAGAAAAGATGATAAAGGCCGACTCTGTCAACGAGCTCTGTTATGAATGCCATGCAGAAAAAAGAGGACCCTTCAGATGGGAACACCCGCCAGTTGTGGAGAACTGCCTGAATTGCCACCAGGTTCATGGGAGCAACCACAATTACATGCTGGTAAAAAAACCGCCACAGCTTTGCCAGAGCTGCCATGATACATCGGCTGGTGGAATTCATACAATGCCGATGTATAATTCCCGCGATTCATTTAAGGGGGATGATGGCGATTTTTACAAGCGCCGTTTTGTGTCACGGGCATGTTTGAATTGCCACACAAATATACATGGAAGCAACTCTACTGGCGACAAGTCATTCAGGAGATAGGAGAAGAATATGAGATTAAGACTATATATATTGATTTTCTTGCTGGCGGTAATCCTGATTCCATTCCGCGCTGTCTTTGGAGGTGAATCAGCGTTTGAAGGTGAAGTAACTGCAAAAGGTCAACTTGTCGATGTGAATGGCAATGAGGCCAAGTTCAATGAATATGGTGACACAAAAGACGGTATCTATGGCAACATCGGACTGAACTATGAGAGAGAAAAATATTTTCTGAAGTTCAACGCCGACGATATAGGATACGATACCCAAAAATACATGATCGAGGGAGGGATGTGGGGAAAATTCAAATACAATATGTACTATATGGAAATACCCCATAACATTACGTTCGACGCAAGAACGTTTCTTTCGGGAGCCGGCAGAGACAAGCTTACAGGAACTCCAAATTCGGACGTCTCAACCTGGCATAAATTTGATTATTCTACAGAAAGAAAACGTTACGGCGCGGGCCTGAAGTTTGATATGCTGAATCCGTTTTTTATCGATGCAGAAGTCCAGAGAGAGGAGAAAAGCGGTATCAAGGCAGCAGGAGGACAGTTTTCGATGGAGGTGCCTGAACCGGTTGATTACACAACAGATACTTTCAGCGTGGAGGCGGGATACAACAAAAAACCCTTCTTTGCCTCTCTTAACTATTTTTACAGCAAGTTCGATAATGACAATCAGTCGTTAACCGTATCAACCCCATCACCTCTGGCTATAACGCTTCCTGCTGATAACGACTATCACCGTATTGGCTTCAAGGGGTCTGTAATGCTTCCTTTTAACAGCAGGTTCAGCACGAATATCGGGATTGCCGAGGCGAAATCAGATTACAAATTGGTCGATGAGGAAGGCAATGCATGCACCACTACATGTTCCAATCAGACCTTTGACGGTAAGATCAAAAGCAAGAACTATGATTTTGTCCTGACCTCAAACCCGGTTTCTTTTCTTGATGGCAAGATTTATTACAAATATTACCGGGACAAGAACAAATCGGATGAGATATTGGATACCGTTATAGGCGAATCTAACGAACTGCTTTCCTACAAAAAGACATCCTATGGGACGCAACTCGGGTTCAGGCTTCCTCAAAACATTAAACTTACCGCGAAGTATGCTCATATGGATACCAACTACGATAATAGAATAGACGTTAACAAGAGAAAAGACGATACATATGGTATAGACCTCGGCTGGACCGGGCTCGATTTCCTCACGGTGAATGCGGGTTACGAGAGGATGAACAGACGTACGGACCGGCCTGGTGTTGACCCTGATGAAGCCATCGAGAAATATCTGGGCAGGTTTGACGTATCCCCCTTTAATCGGGACACATACAAGGTATCATGTGAAGTCAATCCCCTCGAGGACCTCGACATCTCGCTTGGCTATAAATACAAGAAGACAGATTATAATGACACGGGGATCGGCTTGAGGGAAGACAAGAGAGACGAGTATAATATCGCCGCCAATTATGCTGCCGGAAAGATGGTCAAGATCTTCGGATACTTTGACTACGAAAAAGTCCGTGCCAAACAGTTCCACCGCGTCTATGACCTGGGGAATGAAAATCCTTCATTACCACAAGATGTAAATAATTATAACTGGGACGTGAAGCATGAGGAAGTTAATTACGACTACGGAATTGGTTCGGATATCTATGCGATTCCCGGAAAACTGACCTTGACGCTTCAGTATGACAACGTCAAGTCGGACGGCAATGCCGACTTTACTTACCACCTGCCTAACGACGAAATTCCGGGAGGTGCAACAAACAGCAGCATAGATATATCCAATTCGGATGACTACAGAAAGCAGGCTGTTAGTGTAAAGGCTGTATATAACGTTTCAAAGCCTTTGACGGTTACCGGTGGATATGCCTATGAACAGTATAAGTACTCCGATGCTCAGCTTGATGGCTATAAGTATGACGCCCCTTTGTATCTTACCGGTGCTTTCAAGGACTCGTCTTATAACGCAAATGTAGTGTTTGTTACTGCTGTATATAAATTTTAAAGTTTAACCTAACTTTATGAAAAAAGGAGAGAGCCTTGCTCTCTCCTTTTTTTACGTACAGTTACTAAAGCGGTCATAAGTAAAGCCACATAGCTTGTCATTCCCGCAGTCCGTTGAGCGGGAATCCAGAAAGCTAAAGAACTGGATGCCCGATTAAGAACTTCGGGCATGACGCCTAATTTATGTGTCTTTACTTATGAACTCATTAGTATATATCAGTCGGGAGAACGTATTTATTCCTTTGCGCCGGCTTCTTTGAGGAGCTCTACTATATTATTATTTCTCGCATTACCCAGAGCCGTCATACCATTGTCGGCCTTAATATTCACATCCGCGCCTTTGTCAAGCAACTCCTTCACAATATCGGCATGACCGTTCTGGGAGGCGTACATTAAAGCGGTCCCGCCAAAATTATTTTTAACATTCACATCAGCTCCTTTATCAAGCAAGGCCTTAACTATGTCTTCATGACCTTCCCGAGCAGCGATGAACAAGGCAGTACCGCCGTTATTGGTCCTGGCATTTGCATCCGCACCTTTATCCAGCAATATTTTTACAATATTGCCATAATTTGTAGCACAAGCCAGGATCAAAGAGGTTTCGCCGTTTTTATCTTTAGCATTTGTATCTGCGCCCTTATCTGACAATATTTTCACAATTTCGATAAGGCCCGTGGAAGAAGCGTACATCAGGGCGGTTCTTCCATGGGAATCTTTAACGTTTACGTCACTGTTCATGTCCAGCAAAGCCTGAACCGTTTTATAGTCGTCTTTGAGTGTGGCCTCTATTAAAGTTGACATTTGCTGACGGGCCGCGCAGTTAATGAATAACATCAATAACAGAGTTATAAGAAATAGAGTTATAGTGCGCAGCATGAAAAATTACCTCTTTACACGGTCTTTATCAACAACCAGCCTTAATGATTATATATAAAAAATTGTCTTATTGTATTAATAAATATTATTACTGCTCAATATTCTTTTTTCAATCCCGCTTTTATCTGGTCCGCCACGATAACGAGGATAAAATCATCAGGGTCCAGATATTTTTTTGCCACCCGCAGGACATCCTCTTTAGTCACGCTATTTATATAGGAAGGATATTTGTCAATATAGTCCATTCCGAGTCCATAGTATTCTACCGCAATCAGGAAGTTTGCTATTCGGGCGCCTGTTTCGAGTCTCAAAGGGAAGCTGCCGGTAAGAAATGACTTTGCGTCTGAAAGTTCCGCATCAGATACCGGCGTTGTACTGATCTCCTTTATCTCCTTTAATATTTCATCTATCGCCGTATTAGCGGTTTCATTCTTTGTCTGAACGCCGACCTGAAAAGTCCCGCTATATTTATTTGCATCAAAAAAACTGTGAATATCGTATGCGAGACCTTTTTCCTCCCTCACATTCTGCATAAGTCTTGATTCAAAACCGCCGCCGCCGAGAATATAATTCATAACTGATATGGCGTAATAATCAGGATTATCCCTGCTTATGCCTAAATGTCCCAATATAATATTTGCCTGGGTAAGGTCTTTGTCTATTGGAATAATCTTCTTTTTCCCGATTTCTGCTGAAAAATGCGCAGGAGTGATCTTGCTTTCTTTTGCATGCCATTCAGAGAAATATTGTTTGAGAAGATTCTTTACTTCCTCGGGTGTTATATCACCTACGACAGACATTATTGCATTGTTGGGAATGTAAAATGCCGAATGGAAATTAACAATGTCATTTCTATTAATCATGTCAAGAGTTTCAGGCGTACCCTGAATTAATCTTCCGTACGGATGTGTAACAAATACTGCCTTCTTGAATTCCCTTGATGCAACAAATTCAGGGTCTTCTTCCTGAGCCTTCAAACTGCCTTTGATGCGTTCTCTTTTTTTGTTAAGTTCATTTTCGGGAAATAATGGATTCAAAATTATATCCGAAAGCAATCCAAAACCGAGATTCAAATCTTTCTTTAAAACCGAAAGAGATACAGTAATATAATCATCATCAGCAGAGGCGCCTACAGCTCCGCCGACAAACTCGATTTCTTCACTAAGCTGACGGGCTGTTCTATTTTTTGTACCTTCTGTTAAAAGACTTGCAGTAAGATTGGCAAGGCCTGCTTTTTCTTCAGGCTCGATTATACTTCCGGCCTTAATGCCGATAACAACCTTGACTATAGGGAGGTTATGTCTTTCTACAGTGAGAAGGGTTAGACTGTTATCGAGGACTTCTCTCTTAACGTCAAGGGCATAAGCATTAGTAAGCAGTAAGCAGTAAGCAGTAAGCAGTAAAAATACAAAAAGGAATATATGATTTTTAAGTTCTTTTAACTTCTCACTTCTCACTTTTCACTTCCAACTTTCTTCACGGGCACCAAAATTCCGACTGTCCGTTTATCCTCAACAAGATATGTCTGTGCCACACGCTGAACATCCTGTGGTGTGACCTTTCTTATTCCTTCAAAATATTTATCTTTAAGTTTTCTGTCTCCAAGCATTTCAAACATTGCTATAATCTCTGCCTGAAAGAAAAGGGAATCCTGTCCCATAAGAAAACCTGCTTCAATCTGGTTTTTTGCCTTCTGAACTTCCAGTTCAGCCGGTGGCTCCTTCTTTATTCTATCAACTTCTTCATATAAAGCCTTTTCAACTTCATCGATTGATTTACCGGGTAATGCTGTTGCATCAAGATAAAAAAGGGAAGGGTATTTCTCAAGGCTGCTGTACGATACATCTGCTGACAGCGCAATCCGTTTTTCATCGATTAAACTCTTGTACATCCTCGAACTCTTTCCTCCGGAAAGCACACCGGCAAGCACCTCAAGGGCCAAGCTGTCTTCATTAAAAAGGTTCGGAGCCTTGTATGCACAAAGCACATAAGGCAATTCAGCCTCTTTTTTTACATACAGCCTTCTTTCTCCAAACTGTTCGGGTTCATCTATATCGGGATTTATTATATCTTCTCCTTTAGGGATGCTGCCGAATTCACTTCTAATCTTTTGCATCAAAGAATTCACATCGATATTACCGGCAATAATTATTATTGCATTATTCGGCACATAATATTTTTTGTAAAAGGCCCAGGTGTCGTCCCTTGTTATCTTTCTTAAATCCTGCATCCAGCCAATCACGGGCCACCTGTATGGACTGTTCTTAAATGCAGCAGCCATTACCTCTTCATAAACCGTGCTTTGCGGATCATCTTCATTGCGCATCCTGCGCTCTTCCATCACAACGTCTCTTTCCGCAAGAGTCTCTTTAGGATCCATGATTAAATTCCGCATTCTGTCTGCCTCGAGGTCTATGGAAAGATACAGTTTGTCGGGTGCAAGCTTTTGGTGATAGAACACATAGTCTTTGTTTGTTCCTGCATTGTCAACCCCTCCGGCCCTGCTAATAATCTTTGAAAACATCTTGGGTCCATAATCAGGCGTGCCTTTGAACATAAGATGCTCAAGCAGGTGAGCGAGCCCTGTCTTGCCGACCTGCTCATTAATTGAACCTGCGTTGTACCATATCTGAAAAACAGCAAGAGGGGCGTTAGGGTCTTTGAGGGCAAATACTTTAAGCCCGTTTGGGAGGACCTCTTTATAAAGAGCGCCGTCTTTTTCAGTTATATTGTTACGAACTGTGTGCGCGCATCCCGAAAAGATAAAAATTAATAAGAGTGTAACTGCATAGAAATTCTTCTTCATAATTGTTAAATACTAACAAAGATAATAAATGAGGTCAATCGTATGATATACTAAGACGGTCATAAGTAAAGCCACATAGATTGTCATTCCCGCAGTCCGTTGAGCGGGAATCCAGACGCTAAAGAACTGGATGCCCGATTAAGAACTTCGGGCATGACGATTCATTTATGTGTCTTTACTTATGAATTCATTAATAATAGCAGTGCAAATTTATCAAAAAAATCAGTTTAATGACATGAATAAAAAAATATATTTCTCTATTATAATGGTATGTTTTCTCGCCCTGATTTTATTTGCATGTACTAAGGACAAAACCGGGGAACAAACAAAGGGTAACTCAACAATTGCCGATTTGATGGCTGGAATGAACATTCAGCATATCACACATCCAGCCAGTGCCCCTGATTTTGAACTGCTTTCTGTGAAAGGCGAAAGGGTAAGTATCAGTCGATATCGCGGGAAGGTTGTTCTTCTGAGTTTCTGGGCCACATGGTGACCATGGTGCAGGAAGGAGTTGCCTTCCCTAGAAAACCTGCATCAGAGTTTCAGCGGTAAACAGTTTGTAATTCTCGGCATTGATATACAAGAAAACAGGGATTTGGTGCTGCGTCAGGTACAGCAGTATGGGCTTTCCTATGAGAATCTGCTTGATGAAAATAGTGAAGTAAGCAATCTGTATGGTGTCCGTTCAACCCCTGCGAAATTCATTATTGACACTAACGGATATCTGGTCGGAGCGGCCCTCGGTTACAGGGAATGGGATAATGAGGAGATGAAATTGCTCATTAAAAAATTGATGGAAGCAGGTTAAAAAATAGATCTGATTCTCCCTGTTTGGCGGTCAAAAATAATGATATCAACTATCCCGATTTTATCATATATTCTGGCCCTTATAAATCTTCCCCCTTTTTTCCCGAGCTCAACATTTAATCCTTTTTTATTGTAGTAGTCTTTCAATGCCTTCTCCGCATCGTAATCAGTCATTATTGTGTTACAGGCGCCGTATTTGCCGCATTGAGGACAGAAATCACCATACGGAGTTACCTGTTTCCCCTGAGGCCATGCAAGAACCCCTGAAACTGACAAACATAACAACGAAACAATTAATATGAGGGAAAATACAAGTCTCATCTTTCAGCCTTCATAAATGTATTATACGATAACAAAACAAATTGAAGAAAATGTGAATTCATACGCAATCAAAATATAACGGTAAATTTCGATCCCTTACCGGGTGTACTTTCAACTTCGATCTTTCCCTCCATTACTTCAGTTAGTTCCTTTGCTATAGCAAGCCCTAATCCTTTCCCTGACGATTCCTTGTCTTTATAAAACCTTTCAAAGATTCTTGAAATGTTATCACGTTCAATCCCTTTTCCTGTATCTTCAACATAAAGGTAAAATCCTTCGGTATTGCTATGATTGTGCTTCCCCCATTGTATTGTTATCCCCCCCTTATCTGTATATTTAAAAGCATTTGTCAATAGATTTTTAACAATGATATGAAGCTTTTCAGGATATGTTTTTACAGTAATAGAAGGACCATCGGTTTTTAGAAAAAGCCCCTTTTCTTCAATTAGATTTCTCATTCCTCCTGCTATTGATTTCACAAAATCGCTGAGATCAATTTCCTCTGTATCACCTCTTTTAAAAAAACTTGCCTCAGCTCTTGTTATATCCTCTATCCCCTCAACAAGAGAAATCATCCTTTGGATTTCTGAACTTATATTCTTTATTACTTCATTGGGATCTGAAATTACACCATCTTCGACTGCCTCAAGATTCCCCTTGATAATTGTTAACGGTGTTCTTAATTCGTGGGTGATATTGGATGTCAGATGCTTTCTCAAAAGATCCTCTCTTTTCAGTGCTTCGGCCATAAAAGTAAAAGTTTCCGTCAGCCTGTCAATTTCGTCTTTATATTTACGATGCAGTTTAGGTTTCTGAATAGTAAATTCGCCTCTTGCTATTTTTTCTGCTGCAGAAGTCAAGCGTCTGACAGGAGTGGAAATAAATACGGTGAAAAAGACTGATATGAATAAAGCTCCTCCACCGGCTATTAAAAAGGAAATAACAAGAAACTCCTTTCCTCTTTTACTGAATATCTCTTCCTTGAGAGGGATGGCCCCGAGCCTTTCAAGAGGTCTTAAATACAGTTTCCCTATTTCTCTGCCTTCTACATACAGTGGATACCACAGAAAGTCTCCTTTTCCTGAAGGCAGTTTCAGAAATGAATTCATCCTGTGCAGCATGTATGAATCCATTGAAAAGATAACATCAGTTGAAGATAATATCCTGCTGCCTGAGGTATCCTCAATGTAACTCTCAAAACCGAGCATTAAACCCCAGTGAAGAGTCTCATGAAGCGTATCATGCTTCCATGTGCCGTCTTTGTAGCTTCCCTCAACCGAAGCCAGGAGCCAATATATATGATCCTCTTTCGTGCCTCTGACGAAAACATCGAAATCCCTCATGATGAGTCTTTCAAAAATGATATTTGACAGAAGGGCGAGAAGGATAATAAATATGAATGCAAAAAATAATTTAGTCCTCATCAGGCTGACCGATAAATTTGTATCCCGCTCCATAGACTGTTTTGATATAAAAGGGTCTCCTCGGGTCTTCTTCGATCTTGTGACGTATATTTTTTACATGTGCATCGATGGTCCTGTCGTATCCTTCAAAGTCATAACCAAGGATTACATTAACAAGCTGCAGTCTGGAAAAGATCTGTCCCGGATGTTTTGCGAGGCAATGTAAAAGTTTAAACTCTGTGGGTGTAAAAATAACGGGTATTCCGTCTTTTTTTATTTCAAAACTTAAAGAATCAATAATAAGATTGCCATTGTTAAAACTGATACTTTCCTTTGTGCCTTTATGTCTGCGTAATAACGCCTTAACTCTTGCAACGAGTTCTCTCGGGCTGAACGGTTTAACTACATAATCGTCAGCGCCTATGCCGAGTCCTTTTACCCTGTTATCTTCATCACTCTTTGCGGTTAACATAATGATAGGTATGTCAGAGTCTTTACGTATGGTCTGGCATATGTCCTCTCCATCCATATCCGGAAGCATGAGATCTAATATTATGAGGTCAAATCCGTCTTTTAGAGCTGAAAGGGCTTTTTGCCCTGTTTGTGCAACAGTCACCACGTAACCTTCTTTCTCAAGATAGGCTTTCACGATGTTTGCTATCTTCTCTTCGTCTTCAATAACAAGTATTCTGCCCTTATTCATGGTAAAATGATAACACAAAACCAATCTTAGCTGATAGCTTTTAGCTTTTTAGGTTGTAAACAAAAAATAAAAAATGTTAGGCTTCTATACCATGAGGATTTTGCAACACCTCGCAGCAATTCAGGAAAGAATTAACAGCGCGGCTGCAAAGGCCGGCAGAAATCCTCAGGACATCAAACTCGTTACAGTTACAAAGACGATTGAATTGCAGGAAATTATTAAAGCCGTAAAGGCCGGCGTTAGAATTTTGGGGGAAAGCAGAGTACAGGAAGCGCAGGAGAAAATTACAAATTACAAATTACAAATTACAAATTCAAAGGTGCAATGGCATTTAATCGGGAGTCTCCAGAAGAACAAGGCTAAATATGCGGTTCAATTGTTTGACCTGATTCATACTATAGACTCCATTGAGCTTGCAGAAGAAGTTGACAAACAGGCAAGAAAAAATGAAAAGACTCAGAGAATTCTTGTACAGATAAAGCTTTCAGAAGAAGAAGCAAAGCATGGAGTTTTGGAAAAAGACCTGATGGACTTGCTTGATAAAATATCAAATATGAATAACCTTAAGCTTGAGGGTCTTATGACTATTCCACCGCTTTTTGAAGATCCTGAATTTGTAAGACCTTACTTCATGAGATTGAGGGAAATCAGGGATAAGTTGTCGGCAAAAGGGTACAACTTGCCTGAATTGTCAATGGGCATGTCGAATGATTTTGAAGTCGCAATTGAAGAGGGCGCTACTATGGTAAGAATCGGAACGGCGATATTCGGGGAGAGGGGTTGATGAAAATAGGTTTTATCGGTGGTGGTAACATGGCGGAAGCCTTAATCAAAGGGATAAGGGGCAAGGGACAAGGGATGAGAGAAGATATCTTTGTGTCGGAACCGAGGGAAGACAGACGAAGATATTTAGAACAAGCATTCGGAATCAAAACAACTTCATCCAACAAAGAAGCGGCATCTTCATGTAATATAATAATCCTTGCTGTCAAGCCGCAGAATATGAAAGCTGTGCTTGATGAAATCAGTCCTGATATTACTGAAGAGAAGACCGTTGTTTCAATCGCCGCAGGCATTACGCTTGCGTTTTTGTCATCAAAATTAAAAACAAAAAAACTGATCAGGGTTATGCCGAATACACCTGCACTTGTTCAGGAGGGGATGTCCGTGATGTCTCTTTGTGAATGTTTTTCTGACAGTGATATATCGGTTGTGAGAGAAATCTTCATGTCTGTAGGCAAGGTCCTTACTTTGCCTGAAAAATACATGGATGCTGTGACTGCTGTTTCGGGAAGCGGGCCTGCATTCGTTGCATTTTTTATTGAGGCGATGATTGAGGCGGGTAAGAAATTGGGACTTAGTGAAGACAACGCCTTTACACTTGCTGTGCAAACTGCCATCGGCACAGCAAAGTTATTAGAAACCGGAATGACGCCTTCAAAGCTCAGAGAAATGGTAACATCACCGGGAGGAACTACGGCAGCAGGGCTGAATGTATTCAAAGATAAAGGGCTGACAGATATTATATTTACTGCATTAACTGCAGCAAAAAACAGGGCGGAAGAATTAGGGAGGAAAGAATAATGTTTATTTTCAGCAATCTCTTTGACGCAGTAGGACATATACTTAATACCCTTCTGACAATATACATGTGGATAATTATAATTTCCGCACTCCTGAGCTGGGTAAATCCGGATCCTTACAATCCGATTGTGCGGTTTTTGTATTCCGTAACGGAACCTGTGCTCAGACCGATAAGGAGAAGGCTCGGCATATCAATGGGTATTGATTTTTCTCCGATGATAGTAATTCTTATAATCATGTTTATAAAATATTTTCTTGTAGCCTCGTTATTTGATATGGGGGCGAGGATGAGATGAGCAGCCAGTAGCGCGGAAGTCCATAAGTGCGGAAGTAAAAGACTTCCGAGCTTCCGCACTATTAAGTAAATACTGGTGATAAATTTAAGAACAATTTATAAGATATTTAACTTAACAGAGGAGGCAAAATGAGAATAACACCGCTTGATATTCAGCAAAAGCAGTTTTCAACAAGGTTCAGGGGTTTTGACATGGAAGAGGTGGATTCCTTTCTTGAACTCATCAGGGAGGAAATGGAAGAACTTTTGAGAGAAAATGCCAATTTAAGGGAAGAGGCAAGGAGATTTGAAAAACAGTTAAAGGAATATAAAAACATTGAGACTACATTGAAAGACACACTCATCAGTACACAGAAGATGGTGGAAGAATATAGAAATACTGCAAAAAAAGAAGCGGATCTTATAGCGAAAGAAGCCGAATTAAGGGCAGAAGAGATGCTGAGAGATGCGCAGGAGAAAGTTGTAAAAATCCATGAAGATATTACTGACCTGAAAGGTGTAAGAAGACATTTCAAAGAAGAATTAAAAAGACTGGTAGAAAACCATCTCAGGATGATGGAGTTTGACAAGGAACGCGAGGCTGAAACACCGAATGAAATATAAGACACTGAAAGGCTTTCAGGACATCCTGCCGCCTGATATTTTAATTTGGCAGAATATAGAAACAATATCGAGAGACGTCTTCAGAACTTACGGATATCAGGAGATCAGGCTTCCCATACTTGAATCTACCGATATTTTCGTCAGAAGCATCGGTGAAACTTCCGATATTGTTGAGAAAGAAATGTACACGTTCCAGGATAAAGGCGGCCGCAGTGTGACTTTACGGCCTGAAGGCACAGCGTCTTTTGTAAGGGCCTATGTTGAGCATCATCTATATAACCATCCCGCTCCGCAAAAATACTATTACATGGGACCGATGTTCCGGTACGAGAGGCCGCAGGCATACCGCTACAGACAGTTCTATCAGATAGGCGCGGAGGCTATGGGTGTTGAAGACCCGAAACTCGATGCGGAGATAATCTCGATGCTTACAAAGATTTTAAGCGGCATCGGGCTGAAAGAACTTAATTTCGAGCTGACCTCTATCGGATGCAAAAACTGCCGCCCTGATTACAGAGACGCCCTGAAAAATTTTTTACGTGACAAATTAAACAGCTTTTGCAGCGACTGCCAGAGGCGATATGATCTTAATCCATTGAGGATACTGGACTGCAAGGTCCCGGATTGCATCAGTTCAAGGCAGGGAGCGCCGCAGGTAATAGATTATCTCTGTGCCGACTGCAAAAAGCATTTTGACGGTCTGAGGCATTACCTTGATATTCTCAAGGTTCCTCATTCAATCACCCCCAACCTCGTCAGAGGTCTTGACTATTACACAAAGACCGCTTTTGAGGTAACAAGCGAATCACTGGGAAGCCAGAAGGCAGTGGCGGCGGGCGGACGATACGACGGACTGGTTGATGAGTTCGGTGGACCACCAACACCAGGGATTGGTTTTGCTATCGGGATGGAAAGGATTATCCCGCTTATTAAGGATTCCATGAAACCGTCCGAAGGACCTGATCTTTTTATATGTTGTATGGGTCAATATGCATATGAAGAAGCTCTTGCATTGGCTGAACAATTGCGGGCAAGAAGGCTTTGGGTTGAAATAAATTATGACGATTCATCCCTTAAGAGTCAAATGCGGAAGGGAAACCGCATTGGAGCAAAACACGTTATCGTAATTGGAGAAGATGAGGTTAGAAATGAAGTGGCAGTAATTAAAGATATGATAACCGGGACTGAGACCCAGAGCAGGCTTGAGGCTCAGGAATTAGTAAAAATAATTAAAGCAGGTTCGTAAACTCATAGAACGTCATTCACGCGAAGGCGGGAATCCAGAAATACAAATTGGATTCCGGCTTAAGGACTGCCGGAATGACAGACAAACATGAAAAATTTTATGCAAAATTGCACCGGCGTAATCCTCGCGGGCGGCGAGAATAAAAGAATGCCTGTTTTGAAAGCGTTCATCGAGGTTGAGGGGAAGAAAATCATTGAAAGAAACCTTAAAATTATGAGACAGCTTTTTCATGATATCTTTATTGTCACCAACCAGCCTGAACTTTATACGTATCTCGGCGTGCCGATGCTTGGTGACGTTTATAATATACGGGGACCCATGACAGGTGTGCTTACCGCCCTGATGAATTCATCAAATAAATGGATTTTTGTATCGGCATGTGACATGCCGTTTATAAATCCTGATTTTATCCGGTTTATGGCCCATGAGAGATATAATCCTGCATGCCTCGCCATAATTGATAGGGAGCTAAAGAAGGGAGATTTAGATACCATATCCGGAGAGGGCATATATGATGCCGTAGTCCCTCTTGTGAATTATAAAGCAGAGCCCCTCTTTGCTTTTTATTCAAAAAAAGTTATGAACTCACTTGAGCAGTTTGTCTTAACAGGAAAGAAAAGTATAAAATATTTTTTACTTAATCATGATAAAAGAGTAAAATATATAACATCAGAAGAAATTAAGAATATAGACCCTGAGGCAAGGTCTTTTATTAACCTTAATACTCCCGAGGATGTTGATTTATATTTGCATCCTAAGGACAGGTTAAAATTTAAAAGAAGACTTACGAGGAGGAAACAATGTTTGGACTTGGAGCATCAGAACTGATAATAATTTTGGTGATCGTGGTAATACTTTTTGGCGCGACAAGATTGCCCGAGATAGGAAAGGGGATAGGAGAAGCTATAAAGAACTTTAAAAAGGCTTCTTCTGCACCGGACGAAATCGATGTAACCCCTAAAAATAAAACAGAAGGATCTGAGGCCAACAAGGAAAGCAAGTCGTAAGTGGCATTGCAGACGACCTTTGCTGAAATCAACCTGAAGGCGCTCTCTCACAACCTCAGCGTTGTAAGAAAAAAAACTGGAAACAGGAACATCCTTGCTGTAGTAAAAGCAAATGCCTACGGACATGGCGCTGCAGAAATATCAAAACATCTTCTGAAGAACGGCATATCTCATCTTGGCGTAGCATTTACAGGCGAGGCCATTCAACTGAGAGAAGCAGGATTAGAAGCCCCTATACTTGTATTTTTTGACAGGGACCATATAGAGGAATGTTTTAATTATGATCTCACTCCTGTAGTTTTTGATGTAAACACTGCTAAAAAAATCTCTAAAGAAGCAGGCAGGCGCAAACGTAAAATAGCAATACATATTAAAGTAGATACAGGCATGGGTCGTTTGGGATTTACTCTCGACAGGGCGCCGGTTGAAATTTCCAAAATAGCCTGTCTGGAAAATATAATACTCGAAGGATTCATGAGTCACTTTTCGGATGCAGACCTTCAGGATAAGGAGTTTGCAAATCAGCAGTTAAAAAGCTTCCTTTTACTGAAAAAGGAATTGGGGCGCAGGAAAATCACTTTCAAATACACTCACATTGCCAATAGCGCTGCAGTTTTAGCAATGACGGATGCACATTTCAATATGGTAAGACCTGGTATCATGCTTTACGGGTACGGAGCGGATAATCTTAAGCCGGTATTAAACCTTAAAAGCAAAGTCCTCCTGATTAAAAAAGTCCCTCCAGGCACTCCCATAAGTTATGCCAGGACCTTTATAACAAAAAGAAAAAGTGTCATAGCGACAATCCCTGTCGGCTATGCCGACGGATACAACAGAAAACTTTCAAACAGAGGAGAAGTGCTTATTAATGGGAAACGGGCTCCTGTTATAGGTCGAGTCTGTATGGACACCGTGATGGTTGATGTAACAGACATATCCGGTGTGAACATGGATTCAGAGGTAGTGTTAATTGGTTGTCAGGGAAAAGAAGAAATCACCGCTGCTGATATCGCAGACAAAATCGGCACAATCCCTTATGAGATTCTCACGTCTATCGGGCAGAGAATTAAAAGGGTATATAGATAGAGTCTGTTTATATACTCTGTTTGTCTGTCATTCCGGCAGTCCTTAAGCCGGAATCCAGTTTATATTTTCTGGATTCCCGTTTTCACGGGAATGACAATCCAGTAATTTATAAACAGCAACTGAATACTAAGAGGCAGAAACTAAATCTTTACTAATATCTTTAAACAGGGTTATTTTCGTCCCGCTCATTATTTTTTCAATTTTTATGTCATCAATATATGCCCTGATGCGTCTGTCATCGCTGTCTGACAGGACAAAATCTTCTTGAGGTATTGAGATCTCTGCAGAAAAGATATTTTCTTTTAACTTAAATGACAGATGATAATTTTCAGAACTGGTCTCAACGGTTTTAACCGCATTTGCAAACAAATCAGTTAATGCGACCTGTAAGCGCCCGATAATCTCCGGAGCAATATTAAAGTTCCCGGCGACATGCTCAATTGTTCTAACGGCAACAAGCTCTGCTTTTGTAGTGGCAGGGATTGTTATATTAAAGGATGGTGTCCTGTCAAGTTTTGTAATTTGACGTTTCTCTCCTATTATCGCATCCTTGATTTTATTCCATGGTTCCTTTTCGATTTCCCTGAGATACAAACCCTTGATAACATCAATCAATATATTATCGTCAACAGGTTCAAGTTCGCTGAATCCCGTCTCAACGGTTCCTGATGTGTGAAGAAGACTTACTATATGTTCAAGTTCTTCCGGCCTGACGGCTAATTTATCAGGAAGATTTGATAAAACTGTGCCGGAATTGTTTCGATACAGTTGATAGAGGAATATGAGAGAAGGTTTTCTTAAATCAAAATGAGGAATGTATGTTTTTAAAATTGAGGTCCAGTACATGAAAGTTTTCCCTTTTGTAATTTCACTGAGATATATCAACCAGAAGTTGTCTTCGGAGAGAATTCTGGAGGCCTGCCGCGCGGCATGAATATAATTTTTTATATAGAAAGGATTTCCATTAAATAAATCGATGCAATCAGACAATTCAACCCTGGAATTTAACCCGAATGTTTCACAAGATGTTGTAAAAAGCCTTACAGAATCTTCGCGTTTTAAACCTGTCAGATTAAATAATTCAAGGTATTCACCGAAGGAGGTATCATCGAAAAACATCTTATTGAGTTCAGCCTGGTACCCGGAGAAAATGTGAGGGGTGTAAGGTGACTTAACAGAGTTTTCAAATAACATCCAGAAATTCGTGTTATTATCTGCAGAATTTATTTCACAAAATTTTCTCATTTTATGAAAATCATCTATTATGGCAATCACTGGAGTGCCTGTAAGAAGGTAACTGCGATATGGAGCTGATATGGCAAACAAAAACAGGTTTAACGGGTCCACATCCTTCTTTACCTGTAAAAAATTATTCATAATATCTGTAACCCATTGTATACCTGACTCTCTTGTAAGATGTGCTACATCTTCCAGAGAATAAATGCATGCATCAATCATTGAGATATCTTTCTTCAGGAAGGCGAGGCTTTGAATTACAAAAGTACAAAAATAATCTTTTGAAAAATTTTCTATTGAAGTAAAAGAAGTCTTAATGGTGTAGAAGAAGGGGATGGCGTCATTCTGGTTGGTGAACAGGTGATAATAGATCTGTCTTAAAAGCTCTGTTTTGCCGATTCCGTTTCTTCCGGAAAGGAAAATACCTGTTGCATTGCCGGACTTCGCCTCTAAATGGATATTCTTGAGTATCTCAAGCTCATTTTCCCTGTCAAAAAAATATTTTACAGTAAATTGTGAAGGCATAATTCAATCCTTAAAATATAAAATTTAACCCTATAAATAAGCTACCTTGTTTCCTCCACCTTTTTTTGCAAGATAAAGCGCCTGGTCTGTTTTTTCAAGGAGTTCTCCAATAGAAGAAGCATCGTCCGGATATGTTGTGAGCCCCATACTGATAGTCAGAGGCATTTCCAATAACTCCTGCTGTAATGCCTTTTCTATCTTTTCCTTCAGGCGGTTTGTAATTTGTATAGCATCAGGTTTTGAGGTTTGCGGAAATATAGCAACAAATTCATCTCCACCGAATCTTGCGGCAATATCAACATTTCTCAAGGATTTCTCCATGATAGTTGCCAGGGCTTTTATCAGTTTATCACCGTAGATGTGGCCGAAGGTATCATTATATTCCTTGAATTTATCCAGATCGAGCATCATGAAACTAAAGGGGTGTTTATATCTGTTATATCGGGTAATCTCTTCTAAAAGCCTCGTGTTGAGATAGCGCCTGTTATAAATGCCGGTTAAGGGGTCTGTTATTGACAGTTGTTTTAATTCTTCAGTCTGTTTGAATAAAAGACTCCTCTCAATTGCAATTGCGGCGTTATTGACAAAAGACTCTAATAGTTTTAAATCTTCTTCAGTAAACACATCCCCTCTGATTTTATCTGATACATTTAGCACCCCGGTCACCCGGTCATCAATTTTTATCAGAATACTTATAAAAGACTTTGTCTTATAGCGTGGTCTGTTTTCCCGTCTAATCCTCGGGTCTTTTTCAATATCATTCACAAGAAGGGGTTCCCCTCTATCAAGAACTATTCCAGCTATACTATCATCCTTCTTAAACCTCATCCTTTCCTGCACGGTTTCATCTGCGCTCTTTTTGGCTTCTACTACAAATTCAGAAGTATCGTGGTCCAAAAGCATCAGGGAACCCTGCTCCGCATTGAGAAGTTGTAAAGATTTTTCAATGAGTGTATTGAAAAGTTTCTCTTTGCTTAAAACTGATATTATGGAATTTGAAAAATCAACAAGATATGTCAACCTTTCATCTGCCTTTTTGAATCTGTTTGCTGAAAAGCGCAGATTCCGATTTTCAAAATGGAGTTGCAGGTAGTCTCTGAGGGCATTCATTATCTTTAAATCTTCTTTTGAGAGATGTCTGTCAAAAATTCCGATAATTTTTTCAATTATGTCTCCGGAAAAAATTGGGAAAAGATAGAAATACTCAACCTCTCTCAGCGGACCTGCTGATGTAAGCTTTTCTGAATCAGCAGAAAATATATAGGTCCTTGTATTGAACATTTCATGAATTAGCGGATTTGTTGCATTAAGCTGAAATCCGGTAAAAGCATCTTTATATTTGCCGGTGCCGTAAGCGCTTTTGTATGTTAGCCTGTTATTGTCAAGCGCCATCAATACGGCTGATGTACTGCCATAAACAAACTCAATAGTATCTAATATATATCTGTACAACAATTCCGGATTTCTGGATAAGGTCTTAAATGTGTTGCTGTCGAAGAGCGACATTACCCTGAAAAACTTCTCTTCAAGCCTGTATTTCTCATCAAAACTGAACAACAGGCGAGTTACTGTCAGAAAAACATATTGTGCAATTGCTTTTACATGATCTTCTCCTGAAAAGTTCAGGGGCATGGTTATTGGCAATGAAGGAAGGTTGTTTGTTTTTACAAGTTTTAGAAATTCAAGCAGGTCCTCATAAGAAGCAAATCCTCCTCTTCCCCCGATATATACCTTCTCTCCAGCCCATTCTACAGGGAAAGAAAAATTTATTATCCCGGCCTTACACTTAAAGATTACAGGCCCTTTTGCCTGTAAAGATTCAGTCATCAATTCCTTGCATGAAAAAGGGCATCTCAAACTCTCTAACTTTGCTGAGTGAATGAGAGTACAGAAAGGATTTGCCCGTGTAGTGAACAGTTCACCATCTTCTCCACACACATGTAATCCAAAATTTACCGTATTTGAAAGAACACTGAAGTACTCAGTCCAGTCTTTTGAGGATAAAAATTGTGCAAGTGTTTTTGTAATCATTGTCGTAATTAGTACCGTTGTGATAACTGTCAGAAATATAAAGTTTAAGTGAAGTATAACGAGAAACATACCGTTTTGACTTACTTAAACATCCGACACCCTTTATTTAATATGCAAAAATTAAGCCAAGCGTTAATATATTGAAATAATTAGATTTTCTATTTAAAACAAAATTAAATATGTAAAATTTACTGACACTTTATGTACAATTTAGTAAAAAATTGAAATTATTATTAAAAATTAAGTACTTCAGGCTTGTAAAATTATTTTACATTATTATCAACAATTATTTTCCTGTAAGCTTCAAAGGATCAAGAACTCTATGTGCGTCTGTTTTCTTTAGAATACCTTTCTCAATAGCAACCTGCTTTACGGATTTTCCTGTCCGGTATGCTTCCTTTGAAACTTCTGCAGCTGACGTATATCCAATAATTGGGTTCAATGCTGTCGCTATAGCAAGGGTCGTTTCTGCAAGGGTTTGACACTTAGCAGCGTCTGCCTTAATTCTTTTGAGGCATTTATTATTAAAAGCATTAATTCCCCTGGTTAAAATCTCAATTGAAACGAGCAGGTTATGTGCTATTACAGGCATCATGACATTTAGCTCAAGTTGAGAAGCCTGTGTCGCATAAGCGATGGTAGTATCATTTCCAAGCACCTGAAAACAAACCATGTTAAGCATTTCAGCCATAACAGGGTTGACCTTTCCCGGCATTATCGATGAACCCGGCTGAACAACAGGAAGTTGAATCTCTGCAAATCCGGTACGCGGCCCTGAACTCAACAACCTGATATCATTAGCTATCTTTGTAAGGGTTATTGACAATCCCCTTAGTGATGCACTGAGTTCAAGCGCCGGATGTATATTCTGGATACCCTCAAACATGTTTTCTGAGCTTCTGAATTTTATCCCCGTGATCATCCTTATTTCTCTGATAACATATTTCCGGAATCCGGGTTTGGCGTTTATCCCGGTACCGACTGCATTGCCTCCGATCGGCAGATACAGGAGAGACCCGGCCGCATGGGAAATGCGGCGGATATCGTTTTTAATTGACTCTGCGTAGCCCCCGATCTCCTGACCGAGCCTGATGGGTACGGCATCCTGAAGATGTGTTCTGCCTGCTTTTACAATTGCATCGAATTCTCTGGATTTGCCGGTCATAGTTCCTCTCAGTGCATTCAGCACAGGAAGCAGGTCCTCCCGTACAGCCTCAAATGCTGAAATGTATATTGAAGCAGGAATTGTATCATTTGTTGACTGAGCCATATTAACATGATCGTTTGGATGAATAAGCTTGTAATCACCTTTTTTACACTTTAATATTTCAAGGGCCCTGTTTGCGATTACTTCATTAGCGTTCATGTTCTGGGAAGTCCCGGCGCCGGCCTGATAAACATCAACAACAAAATGATTATCATGCGCTCCCTTGATTACTTCCATGGCTGCCTTCTCAATAGCCCTGAATATTTTTCTGTCAAGAAGACCGAGTCTGCAGTTGGCCCTCGCAGCAGCAAGCTTGACGATCCCCTGCGCCCTGATGAAGCGTCTCGGAAGTTTAAGCCCGCTTATTGGGAAATTATCCACGGCCCTTTTAGTTTGTGCGCCATAATAAACATCATCGGGAAGTTTTATCTCACCAAGTGTATCTTTTTCGATTCTCAATGTTGCATCTCCTTATCAGGTTTTAAAATTAACCTCTCGTAAGTTTTCTACAAATATTAAAACAGAGTTTATTATGAATTGATCCAAGAGGCTTTTGCATAAATCTCTGCAAAATGACTTAGGTCGTCATACCCGTGAAAACGGGTATCCAGAATCCTGCCCTCGAAGGTCTTAATCGGGGGTCTTTGTTTTTCAAAGAAACTGGATTCCCGATTACTACCTCGGGAATGACAAAACAAGACTTTTGCAAAAGCCTCACAAATTATAACTTTTTGGAAAAGTTATTTACCACAATCAATTATTAAATATTTTGACAGCTCCTTCGGGCTTCATTATAATGAATGCATATGATTCCTGTTCATGAAACAATCATAAGACTTCTCCTGGGAGCAGTTATAGGCGGTATTGTCGGTTTTGAAAGGGAGATCCACGGAAGGGCCGCGGGCTTCAGAACACAATTAATTGTTTGTGTTGCTTCAGTGTTGATAATGATCATTTCAGAGAACTATTACTTCAGGATTCACAATCTCGATTCAACGCTTCGAATTGACCCTGCAAGGATTTCTGCAGGCGCTTTAATAGGCATTGGTTTTTTAGGCGCAGGGGTAATCATTAAAAGCGGTTTCGCAATAAGAGGTTTGACAACAGCCGCTTCTATATGGATTGTCTCCGCAATCGGTCTTGCTATCGGAGGCGGGCTCTATTTTGAAGGAATCTTTACTTTTGTAATCACCATAATTGCACTTATGGCTCTCCGGACCCTTGAGAAAAGAATTAAAGTGCTGCGATATAAAATCATCACTGTTTCCACCCCTCTGTTTCAAGACAATGAAGATACAATTACATCTATACTCAAGAACCATGGATTTCACATTCATACCATTAATTACGAAAAGAATACAGCAAGGAGTGAATTCATATATAACTTCACCGTTTCCTCCCGGGATAAAGATGCAATTAGAAAAATATTCCTGAAATTGAGTTCAGTGGATTTTGTTAATACGCTGAAAATTAGCGGATAAAATGACGAAGGTTATTGAGTATTTAAAAGCTTATTGAAAGGGTATCTTCTTAAAAACCCCACAAACTGCTCAACGGTATGTGAAGGCTCTTTGGATTTTCGGTAAACAAGAGAAAAATCCCTTACAAATTTTTCTTCTTTAAAAACTGCTGTCTTCAGGCTCCCGTAACGGCATTCTTTCCTGGCGGCCCATCTTGAAAGTACTGATATACCGAGACCTTCTTCCACAGCGCTTTTTATGGATTCCGTACTGCCCATAATAATAGATATTTTTAAATTCTGTTGCGTTATACCATGTTTTGTAAGATATTTTTCTATAGCTTCTCTTGTGCCCGAACCTTCTTCTCTGAAAATCAATGGCTCTTTTGCAAGTTCCATGATTGATACACTCGATTTCTTTGCGAGGTGATGATAAGGCGACATTATCATCACCATTTCGTCCGGTATAAGTTTTTCCAAAAGGAGTTTTTGCTTGTTAACTTCTCCTTCCACAAGTCCTACATCAACACTGCCGGCATTCAGGAAATCAATAACTCCTTTTGTGTTAGCAACATGTATATGGACTCCGACTTTAGGGAATTTCCTCTTGAAGTCAGATACAACATAAGGAAGGACATAGTTGCCGATTGTAGAACTCGCTCCTACTGTAATTACACCTTTTACGAGGCCGGTAATGCCTCCTATTTCTTTTTCCGCAGCTTCATACAGCGAATTAATTTCTTTTGCATATCTGTATAGCATTTCTCCAGCATTTGTTAACGTAATTACACATCCGGAACGGTTAAAAAGTTTGGTGCCGTACATTTCTTCAAGCGCTTGTATCTGGAGGCTGACAGCAGGCTGGGTTAGACGAATTATCTCTGAAGCTCTTGAAAAGCTTTTAGTTTCCGCTACTATACAAAATACCTTTAATTTGTGATCATCCATGTTTGTAAATAATAGTAACTTTAACAAATTATAAAAGTCAATTGCTTGCATGGTCTCTGCTTGCATGGTCTCGTATAGTCTGTGATGAAATGTCTGGCCGCTTGTATTGCAAAAACATTGTGATAGAATGTAAAATTTACCATCAATTTAACGGGAAGTTTAACGTTCGGAGATTTATGAAAAAGATTTATACAATTTTATTTGTATTATTAGCAGTTATCGGTATCAGTTGTGAGGGAAAGGAAAAGGTAAAACCCTCAGCCGATTATCTTCTCACTACAGAGGCAATAAACCGGCTTGAGATTATTAAAAACGCCTATCAGGAAAAAGACGCCGGAACCCTGCAACGCCAGATAGACACAAAGCTTGCTGAAAGCATATTGAAAAATCTCAATTTTGAGAAAGCGGAATTGTCTTTTACCCCGAGAATGTTAAAAATAACAGATGTATCAGTAATAGTTAATATCAACTGGCAGGGAATATGGCGGATTGCTCAAGATAAAAAACTTGAAAATAGAGGGTCAGCTAATTTGGCACTGCAGAGGGATACGTTAAAACTTATACAAGTAGAGGGCGATAACCCGTTTCAAATACCTAAACTGGGAAGTGAGAACTAAGAACTATGAACAAAAAACAATGATCTTCTTTTATCTTCTACTTCTTGCTTCCTATTTCTCAGTTCTTAGTTTCATAATGCCGAAGTGGCGGAACTGGCAGACGCGCTAGGTTCAGGGTCTAGTGGTCGAAAGGCCGTGGGGGTTCAAATCCCCCCTTCGGCACCATGATTTTGTCATTTTTTTCTTGCCCTTTTAACCGGCGCTCTTGTATTATAAAATATCTACCAATCCAAAACTTCAGGGATATTCTTTGTGCTGTACTTGCATATAAATAATGGGTTGCAAATAAAGCAAACAGTCTTTTAGTAAAGTCGGAAAATTCAGCAAGTTAAAAATAAATGTTTTTCAAAATTGCGCTATACGGCAGCGCGTATATTCAATAATAGCCGTTGCAAAATACTAAATTGTTATGCCTGTGAGATTCAGGACCGCTTAGCGGTTATATTTTATAGCCGAATGGAGGGTAAAATGAAAGGGTTCAAAACAGCAAGTTTAATTATCGTATTTTCAATACTTTTGTCGTTTAATACGGTTTCAGTTGTTTATTCTGCAAAGGCTCGTCCTGATTTATTAATACAATCAATAAGTGGTTTGCCTGAGAGCATTGCACGTAGTGGAAGTTTTTCAGTTACGGATACTGTAGCAAATAACGGGAATAAAAAAGCGGGAGCATTCATAATCCGTTACTACCTTTCGCTTGATACAATCAAAAGCAAGAGCGACATATTACTTGTCGGAAAGCGCCGTGTAACAATTTTAAACTATCAAGATACCTCATCTGATACTGTTAACCTAACTGTTCCTAAGAAGACGCCTTTAAATCAGTATTATTTAATAGCTTGTGCTGATGATAAAAAGAAAATAAGAGAAAGCAATGAAACGAACAATTGTACAGCATCACAAACAATGACCAATGTATCAACAAGCAGCGGCGGTCCGACCCCGGTGGCCACTCCAGTCGGGACTCCTGATGGGAACGCAGCAACCGCGACCATCGGGCCAGCCGGCGGCACGCTCAGTTCACCGGACAGTAAGTTGGCACTCAGCATTCCCGCAGGCGCGCTGACATCTGACACGGTGATAACCATTCAGCCGATCACCAACAACGCGCACGGAGGAATCGGTAAAGGTTATCGTTTGACACCGGACGGACAAGTATTCCAGCAGCCTGTCAGCCTTACCTTTACGTATACGGATCAGGGTCTGTCGGGCGCTGTCGCCGATGCCCTTGGCGTGGCTTACCAGTCATCGGATGGATACTGGTACTGGATGGCGAACCCCGTCGTGGATAAAACGGCGAAGACCGTGACCGCAACAACGACCCACTTCACCGATTATGTCAACGTGGCAGGCTATAACCTCAGGCCCGGAGCGACGAATGTGAAAGTGGGGCAGACAGTGAGATTGAAGCTGCTGAATTGTTATTTGGAGGACGATGGTTCCGGCCTGTACTCTGTTGGGCTGAGGTGCGACGACACCTCGGCTTCGGGCGTAGCTCCTACTCACTACAGGGTATCGGAATGGGCGGTGAACGGCGTAGCCGGAGGAAACAGCACAGTGGGAACTATCAGTGGAGACAGCACATCGGCAACGTACACCGCGCCCGCGTCCAAGCCCACGCCGAATACCGTGGCGGTCAGCGCCCGGATAACAGACGGTACTGCTTATGTGGATACCCTGGTGTCGAATATTACCATCGTCGGCGGTTACACCGGAACTGTGCAATTCACCTGGAGCGCCAACGGCGGTTTTAGCGCTTCGGGCACCGCAAACGTGACCTGGACCCAGTCCAGCACTGTTCAGAATGTAAGGCAATACCAGGCGTCGGGGACCATCAACGCGGACGTAACTGTACCGGGATGCGGTACCAAGCACGATAGTGGACCCATCGCAAACGGCATCCTTCAGCTCAACTACTCCGATATCAACGCCACGATTCCCGTGGACTATTTTTTCAACTTCGCAAGCGGGACCGTGCAGGTGGCCTGCACGAGCGGACCGCCTGCCAACGTGCAGATCGTCGTGGCTATCGGTTGCCCGGACGGCACACCGACTCCCGCGCTCACAGATGAGACCACGCTGTCAGGGAGTTATAGTTGCGGGGTCATAAACCTGATAAACGCGTCCTGGAAATTTACGGCACAGTAGAGTATAGGAAGTAATGTTATGAAAACGACAAAGGTCTTTCTATTATTAATTGCGATGCTCATTGCCATCAGCTTTGCAACCTGAGGTGGCGCTTGGGCATCAGGAGAAGTTTTACTTTCATAATACAGAGGATATTATAAGTATCCTCTGCAGGTGAAGGTAAAAATATCAAGGATAAGATTGGACGTGAGAAGCCGGGGATTGATCGGCTCAAACCAATTCTTTTTGTTGTCGATAAAGAGCGGTATTATTATCATGCGAGGGCGACGAATTGGGGTGGGATAGATAAGACAGTGTTTGAAGCGTTTCATCGGCATAATCCTTATATGGCATCCTGTTGTTAAGGGCAAAGACTCACTTGTCACGGACTTTAAGGGAAATTTGTGAAACTCTTTGTATAAATCACTCTTTTAACCTGTAATCATCTAATGAAAATTATCACAAATCGTTGCTAAGCAGGTATCGTCAATATTGCATTCTAAGGAGCAAAATATTATTAATGGGAAGTTATTAATTTCTGTCTACTGTTAATAGGAGTTAAATTTTCAAGTTTATCCCATTAATTAATAGCGGATCGTGATCAACCTGAAAAGAGGCCGTACAGTGACTTCATCGGGCGACAGGACGCCGTCTTTGTTTTTGTCCAGGATCATAAAAGCCTCTTCTATATTTGAATATTTATCAGCGTAGCTTGAAAAATTGGGAAAACTGATCCTCTTGTTTGCATTTCTGTCGATGGCTTTAAACACTTCATGCGCCTTTTCTTTTTCTTCAATAAAATCTGCTCTGCTCCACTCTTCCGGTGTTATAAACCCGTCTTTGTTTTTGTCCAGTTTATAGAAGGCATTTTTTTCCATATCATGAGTGAACTCCTCAAGTGAAACTTTTCCGTCCCGGTTTACATCCATTTCATTAAATAAGTTATGTACTGCTCCTGTAAGGTTCACCCAAAGAACAATTAAAGAACCTATTAAAAATATTTTTAAAATCATAGATTTCATAATATCTCCTTTTTTAAATTGCAAAAAAACGGTTTTAACCTTGCTTTATACTCTAATTAGTGTCTGTGTATAAATTGCAAGTTTTCAATTTCGTCATGCCCGAAGTCTGTAATCGGGCATCCAGAACTTGTTAAAAAAACTGTATTCCCGCTCAAAGGACTGCGGGAATGACGGTGATATGTTTGAGTATATACACAGGTACTAATAAAATTATAGTTGCTTTTAAGATGATTGACAAGGTGCTAAAGTACAGTAGTGATAAAAATCTCGGTACCCCGGGCACATATGATCCGGAATTTTCCGAATGGATTAATTATTTTTTCTCTCTGTTGAGCTGTAATTGACTTGTCTTTGTATAGTCTTTACAATTTCTATAAAGGATTGCAGCTTTCTGTAAGGGGTCTTTATCCATGCAAACATTAAGACATTTATTAAGAGAGTTCAGGGCCTTAAAAATCAGCCTGAGCCTTAAATTTGTAATAGGAACTGCCATGGTATTAACTATAGCCATGAGTATATCGACATATTTGATTCTGGAAAAAGATAAAAACCTTGTAATAGAACAACTGGATATGCAGGCTAAAACATTATTTACACAAATTGTTCTTACAAGAAGATGGATTGCCGACCACGGTGGTATATTTATTGAGAAGGTGCCATGGAAAAAACCAAATCCCTATCTGTCCGAACCGGAAGTGGAAGACGTCAGCGGAAGAAAGTATTTGAAGGAAAGCCCTGCCATGGTGACCAAAGAATTATCGGAATATGCCAAAAAGGCCGGGGCCTACTGGTTCAATATAACGAGCCTCAAACTGATTAATCCCCGAAATGCGCCTGATGAATTCGAGAAGACAGCGTTGATTGCTTTTGAATCGGATAAAATAAAGGAATCTTCAGTGACGGTAAAAATAGGGCCCTCATATTTTTACCGTTACATAGCGCCGCTTTACATAGAGGCACCATGTCTTAAGTGTCATGCACATCAGGGTTATAAAGTAGGGGATGTGAGAGGGGCTATAAGCGTGTCAATTCCTATGGATTATGCGTTTTCGATGATAGATTCAGAAAAAAAGACCATGCTCCTGACAAGCGCCGCCACTATCAGTATATTGATGATCGTCCTGTTCATCATGATGAAGGAGCTTGTATTGAGACCTGTACATCAGTTAAAGATGTCCATGAAGGATTTTTCAAAGGGTGCGGAGACTGAAATTCCTGTAACAAGGACAGGCGATGAGCTTGAGGACCTCAACAGGGCGTTTGCTGGAATGTCCAGGTCCCTGAGGGAGTACCACACTGATCTTGAAAACAAGATCCAGAGCGCCACAAAAAGTCTTGAGGAAGCGAATGCGAGGCTTATGGAATTAAATGAGAAAAAATCCGATTTCATCGCAAAGATATCGCACGAATTAAGAACGCCGTTGACCTCAATAAAAGGGGCAATGGATTATATAACTACAAAGTTGACGATGCTCTCCGGAACTCACAGTGGGACAGATGAGCTTCAGGATTTTTTTGATGTGATAAGGAATAATGCGGACAGGCTTATTCGAATGGTCAACGATACCCTTGATATTGAGCGTATTGAATCGGGGATGTTCGAGCTGGAGTTTAGCGAGCTGGATATGCTCTCACTTATTAAAGAAGTAATTACCGGGGTTCAGTCCATAACGAGCAGAAAAAAGATCACGTTTAAAGTAACGTCAAATCCAAATATATCTGTTTATGCGGATGAAGACAGGATAAGGCAAGTCTTAATAAATCTCATTTCAAATGCGATAAACTATAGTCCTGAAGAATCGGAAATACACATTAGTGTCACGGAAGCTCAGGAGAAATTGACGATATCCATAAAAGATGAAGGCCCCGGCATACCTGCCGAAGTTCAGAAAAAAATATTCGACAAATTTTATACAATAAGCAAGCGGCATGGCACAGGGCTTGGGCTTGCCATATGCAAAGGCATAATTGAGGCGCATCATGGCGGGATAGATGTAGCAAGCAGTGGAAACGTGAAGGGCAGCACATTTTATTTCACCCTGCCAAAGAGGAGACAATAGCAGGCGAAATGAAAAACAGGATTCTTGCGGTTGATGACGACAGGGATATATTAAAAGTACTCAAGGCAAATCTTGAACTCCACGGATATGAAGTTGATACTGCCGATACCTGGGCCAAGGCGCAGGAACTGATTTCCGCGAACCCTCCTGACCTCGTTCTCCTTGATGTCATGCTGCCTGACGGAGATGGAATGGATATCTGCCGTAATTTAAGAAAAGAACTTGCGCAAATACCGATCATTATGCTTACTGCAAAGGACAAGGTCTCTGACAAAGTGATCGGCCTTGAAAGCGGCGCCGATGATTACGTGTTAAAACCTTTTGAGACTCTTGAGCTTCTGGCAAGGATAAAAGCCTGTCTTCGAAGGGCGAACCCGCTTATTACAAAAGAAGACGTTACTGTCGGGAACATCAAAGTGGATTATAAAAAACGTCTTGTTACGGTTTCCGGCAGAAAAATCGATCTGACCCCGAAGGAGTACGAATTGTTGTGTTTTTTTATTAATCATCGTGGTGAAGCATTAAGCAGAGATACAATCAGAAAGGCTGTATGGAGAGGCTCACAGATCTATTCATGGAGCAGAGTGATAGATGTCCATATCCAGCATCTGAGACAAAAAATAGAGAAAGACCCTTCAAATCCCAAATATATTCTTACCGTGTCGGGAGCGGGTTATATGTTTAAGGAGTAATGTCAGGTTAGAATTCAAAAAAGCATTAAAAAAACCGTTCAGAAGATATCCTTTTTTTGTATTTATGCCGAAAGATTTTCCTCATCCGCTCCTTCGATACTGTAATAGGTAAGATATACATTCTCAACTTCGTTAATGTCCTTGATCAGTTCCATGTCATTTTTTATCTTGGCCATTGTTTCTCTCTCGATAAGAAAAACCACCTTTTCATTATTGACTTCATTAACTTCTATGCTCCGCATTTTAAGTTCGTTCACGACTTTCTCTACATCATTTAATCCGTTTACCTCAATAAATCCGCTTGCAACTACCATAGTAACCTCCTTTGTTAGAGTTGCTAATCATTTCACGCGTTCGTCATGCCCGCAGGTAGTAAGTGGGCATCCAGTTATTTTATATTCTGGATTCCCGCTCAACAGACTGCGGGAATGACGCTTACGAATGCTTATTTATGGGCTCTTAAAATTCATTCTTATCAATTTCCCCTTTGTTCCACAGCCTTCAACGCACCTGCCGCAGTAAATGCAGTTTGTATCCCGGAGCCCGGGCTGGTCCAGATAAGGAGTTATCCTGACATCCATATAACATACCTGTTCACAGAGATTACATTCCCCGCAATTGCCTTCCTTGAAACGGAGCTTCAACAGGCTTAGTTTATTAAAGAGGCCATAGGTGGTCCCGACAGGGCATAAAATTTTACACCAGAGCCGCGGGGCAAAATATTCAAGCAATATAAGAGAAAGTATAACTGCGCCTGAATATATTAACACTGTCTTGCTGACAGGCAGATCAAGTGCAAGAAATACACTGGAATTGAACACCATAAAAAAATTGGTCAGATGAGAGAGATAGCGTGTGAAAAAAGGGACCCCGAGTATTCCTGAGATTATGAGTAGTGCGGCAGCAATACCGTAACCGATATTGGGTGGTATGTTTTGTAGGGGCACAGCATGCTGTGCCCTTGCTTTTATCTTTTGTACGGGCGATTCATGAATCGCCCCTACCGGTAACTGCCGGCTTTTTATCTTGCTGACTAATTCAAAAAGAAAATCCATCGGACAGACCCATCCACAGAACGCCCTGCCAAATATGAGATATATTCCGATGACCGGAAGTACTGCAAGCAATGCCTGAAAAGTGAAACTCTTTGAGGCTGCAAGAGTTTCAAGCCAGGCAAAGACGTCAATGAAATTTAAAGACCAAACTGCCAGAGACCCTGTAAGCCCGCCGACAAGAACCTTCATCCTGAAAAATTGCAGAAGGAATAGAATTATTATTCCCAGCAGCACAAAACGCCGGAGAAAGGACCACTTGAAAAATCCCCCCACCCCCCCTTTGTCAAAGGGGGGATTTAACTCCTGACTCCTGACTCCTGACTCCTGACTGTCTCTATCTGTACTCACGCTCAATTAGCTTCCCTCTTCCCATAATGTTAGGGAGATTCTGACTGTAAACAATGTTATATCTCTCCTCATTGGACATTGCCAAAAGTTTCCTGAACTCGCCGGCATAAGACGCCTTTACATTCTGATACTGTTTTTTAGTAACTACTTTTATTGCTGAACCTCCGAGAGGACAGTATTTAACACATAAGCCGCACCCGACACAGGCTTCATTTATAAACGGCTGATTACCCCATTCTCCGTTGTAGAAATCAAAGACCTTTGCGCCAAGCGGACACGCCTTGCTGCAGGACAGGCAGACATCGCCATTCCAGCCGAAACACAGACCAAGGTCAATCAGCGCCATACCCATTGCGACATTTTCTTTCTCAACCTTTTGCAGCGCTCCTGTAGGGCAATGCTTCGGACACTCCATGCAAAGGCCGCAGGGGAAGTCCCGCATGTCTTTTATATGGGGTATGCCGTATTCAAAAATCCCCCATAATCCCCCTTTGCCGAAAGGGGAGGTTGCGACAGCATCATATTTCATCACATGACAGACGTTCACACACACACCGCAACTGACGCATTTTGCCATGAATAGCTTTTCTGAAAGGGCGCCCGGAGGCCTTATCAGACCACCGGTAGATATATGGGGAAGGGGTTCATTCGGGCCTGCTGATGGAGTGTCGTCAGGATTTGCCGGAACAGGCAGCTTATTTGCGATTACTGTTGCGCCTGCTGTCAGCGCAGCTATTTTCAGAAAATTCCTGCGTGTGAAATTCAATCGGTCTCCTTGAAAGACAGGGATTGAGGGTTAGTGGTTGGAGATTGGTTTTTTTACTAATCCCTAACCCCTAATCCCTGCCCCCTTTTTTTACACCACTATCTTACCGGGCTCTGCCTGTCTGCCTTTTGTCTTGCCTTTGTAAATCTTTACGGCAAACATCTTGTAGTCTGCCTGAAAGCTGAAAGGATCATAGGCGTCGCGCATTATCATATTGATAAGCTTATACTCATCAAACCAAGGGATAAATACATAGTCGTATCTTGGGCCGCCTGTGGCTTTTGCAACATCGAGCACCTTTGCCGGAAGTTCGATCTTACCTCTTGGAGATTCTACGATTACCGGATCGCCGTTTTTAATACCAAGTTTTTGGGCGAGTATTTCATTGATCTCAACATACGCCCCCGGCACTGCACGTGCAAGCTCAGGGACCCTCGTAGTCATACTGCCTGAATGCCAGTGTTCCACAACCCTTCCGGTACACGCGCCGTATTTATATTCTGTTGTGTCGATAATCAGGAGCGTGCCGCCGTCCGGTTTTGCATATTCGTGTCTTAAGTTATGGAACTCGGCAGGACTCAGCGCTATGTTCTTGAGGGCATTCATATCCTTGTCGGGATCGCCTATAACAAGGGCGGTGTATTTGGCAAGCTCATCATAGGGGAGGGCGCTGTTCTCAGCTACTTTTGCCGCGTTAAATTTTCTCTCGACAACCACAACAGTTTTATACTTTGCAAATTGTTTGCCATCAAACTTGCAGGCCCACCATGGATTAGCCCAGGCAATCGCCCTTCCATCCCAGCCCGGAATTTTTTTGGTCTTGCCGTCGGCAGTTGTTAAATCAACCATGCCGTTAATAAAGGCATTGGAGTTATAGAAACTTGCGTACCATCCGTCCGGGAGATTCTGCGCCTTCTGATATTCCTTGTCCGCCTTCATTGAGCTGATATTCTTCTCCAGCCACTCGCCATAGACAGGGTTAAATTCTTTCATGTTCTTTATATAAAAGGTTGTCTTCCCGTCTATATGAGGATCATATGGATAAGCATACTGGATCCTCGACTGGTATTTTTCATATCTCTGTTTTATCTCCGGATTTGTATGGACTTCTTCAGGGAACGGGATCCTGTATCCATAATTTTGTTCAAGAAGAAGTTCGCGCTTCATGCCGCTGAAGTCATATCCTGTACCTTTGGAAAGCGCCCTGAGTTCATCCCAGATGTTCCATGAGAATTTCCTGTTCCATTCCTTTGTCTTGCCTGCATCAATGGTCTTTTTCAGCCAGTCAGCTCCATCATATTCAGCAGGCCAGAACTGAGATACATGACCCTTTGGAACAATTCCCTTTTCCTCAAGTTTTCTCATTATGCATGCGAAGATAGTGTGGTCTGGAAGTGTATTCCCATAAGGCTCAATTACCTGTTTGATGACCTGATAACGTCTCTCAAGGTTGCCGAATATAAACTCTTTCTCATACCAGCTTGAGGCGCCAAGCACAATGTCAGAGACCTGCGTTGTTGCATTGGGGAAGGCCTCAAGCGTTACCACAAGCGGCCATGCCGTGCCTTTGCCGGAAAGCCCCATTGCCAGTCTGTAGGGCCATGAATATGGCAGGCTCTGTCCCGCATTGACGGTAGAGATAAACATCGTCTTGATCTGGCCCGCACCCAGTCTCCTGAACATCTCCATGGTATGCGGCCCGGCCTTGTCATGAATCTTTATCTTTGCCGTCTCTTCCGCTATAGCGCCTTCGGGCATCCCCTGCTTTTTCAGATACTCTCCGGCCCGGTCTTTCCATATTTTCTCAACTGCTTCCCTGTGCGCGGGATTCGCCACAAGCCTTCCGTAAGGCAAAGCATGACAAAGCGCACCAGGGGCCCTGATACCGCCGCAGGCGTTCGGCTGGCCTGTAAAGCTGAATGAATGCCTTCCGGGTTTGACCGCCTTGCCGGTTATAAGATGCAGCATGTGAAGCGATGCATTGGTCCAGGTTCCCTGAAGTTTCTGGTTTACGCCCATGCACCACGCTGAGAGGGTATATCCATCAGCAAACCATTTGGCTGCGAGTCTTACGGCCTCAGGCCCGCTTATAGCTTTCCATGCCTTAGTGTCCCTGTCATAAAGGAGCGGGGATTCGCCTTCAAAGATCATCTCGGACACCTTTTCAGGTTTATAATCTTCAAGGAATTTGAGAAATACTGCAAAGCCCTTATAGAGGTCTTTTATTACCTCCTCTTCAGACGTATATTTTGTCTTCAGACTCGGATATGTCTTCCTCGGCTCTGCCGTATATGTGAGGTCCCATGCAGCGTCTCTCGTGCCGCCGTAGTATGTCTTTATCCATGTCTTCCTGACGTCTTCATGGATGCCGAAGCTCACATGCCTTTCAATGAATTTTTTATCAAGATATTTCCACTTTGCCTCAACCGTGCCGTTTTCCACATCTGCCTTTGCCCCGTCAAGTTCGTGTGCGATAACATACGCAATGGAATTGATAAGCACGAGGTCCCGGCCCGTTGCAAAAGGCAACCAAAGATCTGCAATGGTCCCGGAACGCGTCTTTCTCGGGTCGGCAAGGATAACTTTTACATTCGGGTTCTTTGATTTCATGGCAGCCATCCTGTTGAAGATTATCGGATGTCCCTCTGCCGTATTGCTCCCGATGAGAAAAAATGTATCGGCATGTTTCCCATAATCAGGATCGGGCACATCTATATCATCAAGAGAGCCGTACGGCTCGTCTTTTCCAAAGGCATAGAGATAACCTACAACTGCGGAAGCCATGCACATCCTCGGTTGTCCCTCGATGGCATTGTTGGCAAGCATCCCGCCGCCTTTAAATACTTTGTTCATGACATGGGATTCTTCAGTGCCGAGCTGGCCGCTGCCATAATAGGCAACGCTGTGCTTGCCGAAGTCTTTAACGGATTTCTCCACCGCATCAGCCACAAAGTTTATTGCATCATCCCACGGCACAAGTACAAAGTTATCCTTCAAGTCAACTTCAGAAGGAGTTAAGCCTTTGGGGTCTTTGGTAGTTTTTCCCTCAAGCACTCTTGGGGAATTGACAATGTCGGGTTTCCCTGTTTTCGGGTTAATCCATTCCTTTCTGAAGAGAGCGCCTTTGGGCCTCTCATTGTAAGCAATCGCCTTGTGGAGATAAAAACCTTTTGTGCAAAGGACCCCTCTGTTTACAGGGCTTTTGATGTCTCCTTTTATGGCTAAAACTTTTGTTACCTTCCCTGCTGCATCGACCTCGCAGTCTGCAATCATTGTGCAGCCCACAGCACAGAATCTGCATTGCCCCACTGGTATCGACGTGGTGGAGAGGGCTGCGCAGATCATTTCCGGTGTGGCGATGCCCGCTGCTGCGGCAGCGGCTATAATAGCGCTGCCTCTAAGAAAATTTCTTCTGGTAATGTTCATTTATCAACACCTCCCTTATTTCTGTTATTCCGACTTGGCCAGTCATTCCGACTTGTTCGGAATCTATCTTTTCCCTACAGCAAAGGAAAGAAGGATTCCTGACAAGCAGGAATGACGTTAACTAAATCTATATACAAACGCTTAGTTACTTCTCCGGCATAATCAGAAATCCGCCAGCGCCTGTCACATCACCTGCCGGTGAATAATCTCCATTTGCTGCAACAGCCATTACGGTCAGATTCGCTTCTGTCTTTTGAACCGGCGCCTTCCATCCAAAGGTCCATTTTCTGAATGCGGAACCTTCCTTCGTATGGGTCAAAAAACCTTCGCTCAGTTGAGTGTTTTTTCTGTCCGTGACCATAAGGTCACCGGCTGATGCCTCAATAGCAAAGCCGCCTGCAACATCACCGAGGCTTTGATTGTCACTTACGATGGTCAAAGTAATCTTGTAAGTCTTGCCGGGAATATATTTTTCAGGCAGTCCGTCAATTTTTATTTCTGCCGAGCCTTCGCCCTGATGACACCCGATGCATTCGAAATTTGGCGCGCTGTTATTATGGCTGTTTCCGGTTGATACGACCAAAGAAATTATTCCCAGGGAAATTACTAAAAACAGAATAATCTTTTTCGTCATCATACCTGTATCTACCCCCTTTCTTGAATTTTATTGAATTTCATGTATTGTATAAGTGTCATTCCGGCTTGTCGGGAATCCTTCTTATTATAAAGATTCCGGACAAGCCGGAATGACAAAAATGTCAAAACTAAAAGGCGGGGCTGTGTGCCCCGCCTTTTGAAAAATTAACTACTTTGCCGGTGCCGCCGGAGTCGCTGCTGCTGCCGGCTTTGGAGCCATTGCAATAGTAATAATTTCAATGCCCTTCAAAGCTTCATCAACAGACTTTGTAAGTGACTCTCTTGCCATTTGAGGATTGTGGAAACCATCGGAATTCTCGGCAGTCCAGAATTCCCACAGGATATGTGCTTTAAGATGTTGGTCCTGTGCCTGCTTTATAATTTCAGCGTCTACCCCGGCTTTCTTTGCTTCAACTATTTTGTCAATCAGTGCAGACAGCCGGAATTCAGCCTTTCTCATCTTGCCTCTTATGTGCGCTTTTATGGAGTCAATGGAGTATTTTGCCTGTTCTTCTGTCCATTTGGGATGACACTTGAGACAAGTTTCTTTAAGCTGCACCTTCGGCGTGACTGCGAAATGTGATGTATAGACCTTGCCTGTTTTTTTGTCCTTTACTTTAGGAGTATGACAGTCATTGCATCCTGCGCCGGCCCTGGCATGTTTTGAATTGTAGAACGCCTCTGCCTCAGGATGCTGCGCCTTCCAGAGAAGTCCTCCTGTTAAAGCGTGCTTGAAGTCGAGAAAGCTCACTTTGTTCACATAGTGGTCATAGAGGCCAAATACATCCTTGTACGGAAAGTGGTTGGTCCTTCTGTCAGCCATTGTTACCGAGTATTTTGACGTATCAGGATTTTTGGGATCATAGCCCGGATTGCAATTGTACTCTACATGACACTGTCCGCACTGGAGTCTTGTATCATACTTGTCAAGAAGGGCTATCTTTCTGGTAAAACCTCTCAGGCCCATATCAATGACCTTTATGCCGGTCCTGTTCGGGTCTTTGTGCCAGAGGGTATCTCCATCGGGTCTTGTGAGCGCATCTATTAATCCATCCCTCACGATCCTCGGTTTTGCGGCATGTGAGTCATGACAGTAAATACAGTTAAGTCCGTGCTGAAGGTCTTTTACAAGTTCAGTGACTTTCGATGTCCTGGACCACTGTGCGCCGGGAACCGGATCACCCATATAGGACCATTTAAGTATCTGGTCCTGGGATTTGCATTGCAGACATACAGGATTTGCTGCTGCTGCGCTCTGAGGTATAAACGCCTTGTGATCAGCGACATCGGGATAATTATCCTGGAGTAAATCCCATGCTTTTACCGGCGCCTGCTCAGTGGTATAAAGCCAGCCGTTATTGGGCTGGTATCTTCCGCCGTAGGCCCTGTCAACAACGAGATGATCCACAAGCATCCAGGGATGGCTTCTTGTAAGGTTATGCTCTTTTGTGAATCCATGCCCTGCCATAAGTTTATCCCAGAAGGGGTTTGGAGCCCTGTTGGTAAGTTGTGACTTTTCATCCCTCGCCGGTCTGTGATAGGCAGTCTGCGTAAAGCTGTTATACTGCTCTTTATGGCACTGACCGCACGCCTCCCATGATGTGTCTGTCACAGGCCTTGTTTCAGGAGTCTGATTTCCTGCAGCCTTAAGGTGCCTGTCAAGCTCCTTATGGCAATTTGAACAGTTGACCTTTGAATGTTTGCCCATTGTGTGAAGCTCTTTAATCTGGTCATGACAGCCATAACATGTTTCGACCTTTACCGGCTTCTCCACAGCCGCTGTTTTTTTAGCAAGTGCACTTTCATATTGAGCATTTACTGCTGAATAATAAATTCCAATTGTCACGACAAGTGCGAATGTTGCTGCAAGAACTATATAAAGTTTTTTGATCATACAAATATCCTCCTCTCATTATTTTTTATATTGTTATTGACATCTCTGTTCTTAAACTTCTCTCACCTCCTTTTCTGTATTAACAGGAATCATTTAAAATAAATTGTTAGACCGGTTTAGTATCTATCAGTATCTTAACTTCTTAGTATCACTTTCATATTGCGGAGTCAATAAGTATTAGACTTGCTTATCATGTGATAAATAGTAATATAGTTAAACAACCGGGAGTTGTAACCGTGCCGTTTTTGATGAAACCGCTTCATATCCTTAAAAAATTTTATAATTGTAGTTATTTATGCTGACTATCTGATTAAAGATTAGCTGATTGATTTGTAAATGTGCGGTTAAAGTATGTAAAGGATTTGTAAATTTATCTTCAGACGGGAGGATGCTATATGCACTGCGAAATAGTTACTGGGTTTTAATTTATTGTAAATTGCTACGTGATAGGAGAGGGGGCTGCTTCAATGAATATATAGGACTTGAAAAATTCTTTAGAGTAAAGTAAAAAAGATGCTCGGTAAAATTTCACAAGAGGCTTTAAGAAAACCGCAGTGATAATACTTGCGGTATAGATTTTATTTATAAAATATCCTAAACTATATCAGGTTATGTTTATTATTATTAGTTGTTTTTTATCCATACTTCTTATCCCCTCTCTCGCGCATGCATGGGGACCTCTTACGCATGTTTATCTTGGCTATCAGGTGCTGGATCTGGGGGCTGCTCTTATCCCTGCGGGCATTTATAGTATCTTGAAAAAATATAAGAATGATTTTTTATACGGCAACCTGAGCGCTGACATAATATTAGGAAGACGATTTCAGGGGCATGACAAGAATTCCCATAATTGGGATATTGCCTGGAACATACTTGAATCTGCAAAAACAAACAGGCAGAAGGCATTTGCTTATGGTTACTTAACTCATCTTTGTGCGGATACTGTAGTGCACAATCTCGAAAAAAACTGGGTCCCTTTCAGTCACTCTATCCTGGAGGTAAAGGCAGACAGCATTGTTGACAAAAAATACAGGAGGGCGCTGAAAAATCTTGACAAGGTTATGCAAAAGAAAAATGATATTTTCATGGAAGATAAACTCGAAAGTCTTTTTTTCTCTTTCAAAACCAACAAAAGAATATTTAAGGGAGTTCTTTTCCTGTCGAGGCTGCCTAATTATGCCCCGCTTTCCAACTTTATCGATGACCGGTTTCCTTATGAGATTCCTGTTGTAAAGATTCACAGTTTCCGGCAGGAATCACTTGTCAGGATGCTGGAATTACTGAATAACGGTAAGGATTCGGATGTCTTGCAGGAGCATCCGCTGGGAAGATACCAAAGAAAAGCCTCATAACTTATTTTTCTATGTCTTAAACCATGTAGCCATGGAATTCAGTTCGCTGGCCTGACGTGAGAGAGATTCTGATGTCTTCTTTATCTCGGCTATGGAATTGCTTAATCCTTTAGTAACATGTGATATATTTTCCATGGTTTGTGATACTTCTTCTGCTGCAGAAGATTGTTCTTCCGATCCTGCTGCAATCCTGTATATCATATCAGCGCCTTTTTCAGAAGCTGTAACTATCATATCGAGGGAAGACTTCGCTGTTTCGGAAAGTTTTACCCCTTTATCTACTTCCTCCTCACCGCGGATCATGGCATCTATGGACTTTGCAGCGGCGTCCTGAATTTTATTGATTATTCCGGAGATTTCTTTTGTCGATCCGACTGTTTTTTCCGAGAGTTGTCTGACTTCGTCTGCTACAACAGCAAATCCTCTTCCATACTCTCCTGCCCTTGCTGCTTCAATAGCTGCGTTCAATGCAAGGAGATTTATCTGTTGAGCTATTTCATTTATAACATATACTACCTTATCTATTTCTTTCGAGCTCTCACCCAGAGAAGTTGCAAGCATCGAGGCATCTTTTACGGCCTTTGAAATATTCAACATTCCCTGGACGGTTTGTTCCACGGCAGCCTTGCCGTTCCTTGCCAGTTCAGAGGTTTTTCGTGATGTATCTGCCGCATCCCCTGCATTCTTGGCCACCTCCATGGTTGTTTGTGACATCTCCATCATGGCGGTTGCTGATTGTTCTATCTGAGTGTTTTGATCCTGTGAGCCTTTATTCAGTATTGTGGCGGTAGCTGACAATTCCTCTGAACTGCTTGCCAGGTTCGATGTCGCGGTCAACATCCTGCTGACTATATCCCTGAGATTCGTTACCATCTTTGCTACAGACGTCTGAACAGCTCCGACTTCATCGTTGCCGTTGGCGGATACCACGAATTTTAAATCGCCGTTTGCGACTTCATCAGAAACTTTCATAAGCTGGTTTAAGGGGTTTGCTATGGACTTGTAAACCCAGGTGCCGAAGACAATTCCGAATATCACCGCTCCTATGCTTATAGCCCATACAAGTATGGTGCTGACACGTACCATCTTGTTTACAATACCTATTGCTTTTTCCTGTTCTCCCTTTGCGGATGCAACTGTTTCTTTGCCTTTTTCTGCCTGTTTAAAAACAATCGCTCTCAATCTTTCAGAAGATTGCAATACCTTTTCCTTAATGCTCAACTGATCACGGATCTTATAGATTATGCCGTCGCGTACAAGTAAGGTCCCTTTGATTGAGCTTAATGCATTTACCACTTTATAGAATATTTCAAGTTCATCATTTGCCTTGAGCTTTTTCAATAATCTTTCCATTGACTTTTCAGTGTACTCAATTGATTCAAAGTCTTTTTTGATTTCAAGTTCTATGGCGTCCATATCTTTTAATGACATAACTGTAAAAAGACTGGTTGATAATGTTTCTATATGTAAACCGAGAGGCAACAGTTCCGAACTGGTTGATAATGCGTTGAATGCGATGTTGGCCTGAGTAAAGGCCTCGCTTTCTCTCGTGTTTTCTGTCTCATTTTTTTCATTAAGCGAAGCTGTTTCTCTGTCTATTGCGGTAAAGACTGTTGATAGTCTCTTATCTACATCTTTAATTATTTCATTTTGCATATTCTTAGTATCATCTTTAGCCTGTTCCACAATAGACGTTTGTAATTTTACGAGTTCTTCAAGCTTTTCACCTGAAGCTTTTATTTCGTTAGAAAGATCTTTTGATTCTTTTATAAATTCATTTTGTAACGTTCTCGTTATTATAGAGCTGATTTTTTCCTGGACAGATGTTAATGTTTTTTTATCCGGAGCCTTCTGTGTTTCAAAGACAGCCACCTGAAGGTCTTTTAATACCAGCCTTAATGATTCCACAGCTTTAAGTCTCCGCGAGATCGTCTTTATGTTACTCTGTATTGACAGGACGGTTGCTGAACGATTAAGTTGAAAGCCTTTTACTTTGTCATCCAATTCCTTTAATATACTTGAAGCATCTTTCAGTTTTTGGCTGATTGATTTGTTGGACGTTACTATATATTCTTCCGACTTCAGTCTGATATCAGTTATTTCGAACAACTCCTGTGCTATTTTATTAAGTTCCTCATAAGTCTCCATCTTTACGCCGCCGTAAAGAGACTCCAGGTCGCTCTGTATTTTATTAACTTCTGACAGAGATTTTTCAGCTTCAGACCGGTTAGACCTGTAATCTTCGAAATTATTTGAGGCGCTGACCTTAATAATGTCAGCGGTGACACCCTGTATGGCCCTTTGAAATTCAACGGTCTTCATCTGAAAAGGGGTGCTTCGCTCCGTAAGGTAAAACAGCTTGTCCTTAATGAACCTCATTCCTGTGACGCTTGTGGTTGCAACGGCGCCTATAATTACAAGGACAATAACGATATTCAATGTCAGTTTGGTTTTTATAGTCAAGGTGATTCCTTTTATATTTTTTGTTATATATCAAATAAGGGGTACGGAAAATTGACTATATGGTACTTTTCCATTACCCCTTATCCGATACTTGAACATCTGAGTTAATTACTCAACGGGATAACTGTTTTTCTTCCAGTCCAGGATACCGTCTCTGTACCAGTAAATATTCTTGAAACCGAAATGTTTGGAAAGTATCAGGGCTACTGAGGTCGAACGCCAGCACTTTATTCCGTTGCAATAAAGCAAATAAGTCTTATTCTTGTCGAGCTTTTCAGCCATGGCAGGATTTGTAATAAAGTCGTCAGCAGGAAAAATCTCTGCGCCCTGAATCCTTTCAGTGTCATATTGCGCCTTAGGACGGCAATCAAGAACGACAGCCTTTTTCTCTTTCCACATCTTGTAGGCGTCATTAGCGGTGACGGTATTAACCCCTTCCAAAGAAGCAGGCATTTCCTTTCCAGCCTCTCCGTCTGCCTTAAGAGCCATAAAGTGCTGTGTCAAGTCATCAGGATATGGCCCGGCGAAGGCAATACCTACTGCAAACAGTGTGATAACCACTATTACCATTAACCATTGTTTAGCCATGCTAAACCTCCTTTAAATTTAAGGGTTGTGTGTTATATCCACCAAAGGTGGCATTAATTAGTATTTTTAATATCGGCATTTGCTAATCTTAACTTTAGACCAGTTCATTTTATTGTAATTTTAGGCAATTTCTGTTACGATTTTAATTTGTGGAACGTAAGAAGCTGATAGATGTCAGCTAAGGAAACCATGGAAGATAAAGAAGCCAAGTCTGTACTTGAAGCAATTTTTTTTATAGCCGGAGAGCCGTTATCCATTGACACGCTGAAAAACATTTTAGAAATGGACACGACAGAGATTGAACGGCTTGTAAAAGAACTGATTACCGATTATACGATAAAAAATACCGGGCTTCATATTGCGGAAGTTGCAGGGGGCATACAGATGGTTACAAATCCTGCCTGTGCCCCATGGGTAAAGAAGCTTCTTTCTACCGCGGTGCCCACAAAACTGTCTCAGCCGTCACTTGAAACCCTTGCCATAATTGCCTACAAGCAGCCGATTATAAAAGCGGAAATAGAGGCTATAAGAGGCGTTAATTCGGATGGCGTAGTGAAGACACTTCTTGATAGAAGACTTCTGAAAATTCTCGGCAGGAAAGAAGTCCCGGGCAGGCCGCTTTTGTACGGGACAACAAAGGAATTTCTCCAGTATTTTGGTCTGAAGGATTTATCGGAATTGCCAACGCTCAAAGAGTTTCAGGAAGTGGATATCCCTGAAGCGCCGGTGATTATCCCGGAAGAATCAGAAGCAGGTGAATCTATATAAAATACTATTTCTTTTTAGGCTCAGCCTGTTGAGTATCTTCTTCTTTTTCTTCCTTGATAGAAAGGTCTTTTACATAATCAGCACATTGAATATCCCTGCCGCTCATGGAGAACTTTTTCTGGCAAGTCTCCCTCCATGCACACACTACGCAGATGGTTTTTCCCACGATGATCAACTCCTTTTCTTCCTGACTCCTTACCCCTTACTCTTTACTCTGTCTTCCTGTTCCAGTAAAATCTCAGTACCGTCCCTATATTTGCCTCTATGCTGTCTTTTGAGTTTATTATAAAGATTTTCCCGTTAATATGAAACAATTCTTTTTCTATCCGCTCGACTGGAACCGGTTTTTTGTAACGCCTCTGTAATTCTGTCTCGAACATGGGAACGATCTTGTCTTTCATTCTAAGCTCTGTGTCAACAAAAAAAATGGATATGTCTGACGACAGGTCTTCAACACGATTCATGAAAGCAGTTATTCCTTTATCATAAATCTGTCTCGGAGGGGAGGATTTGATCTCCATATAAAGTATTGAAGATTCGATTTTGGCAATAATGTCATAGTCGCCGCCTACCTTGGGCCTTTTGAATTTTATGCCCCAGAAAGTTTCAGCCTCAAATTCATTTTTTATCAATCCGGCAACAAACCACTCAAGGGTTTCTCCGAAGCTCTTTATTGGATGTTTTTTTGTGCGATAACCTTCATGCACTGATTCAATAGCGCCTGTCTTTAAAAGGAAATTGATATACTGCAACGTTATCTCCTTTGTTGCGTATCGCGTGACTCTTTCAGGTATGAAAAAATCCTGATGTTTTATAACATCCCTGAGGAACAGCCGGAATGAATATCTTCTCAGCTTTTCAAAGTAGGAATTAATGTATTTTTTTTGAGGCAGCAGCAGGTCTTCAGAAGGTTCTTTTTTATATATCCTGAATCCCCTGAGTTTAAGCATGGTTTCAAGGGAAGGGGATAGTACGGCAAATTTTTTACGGAGGCGTTTTATCTCGGCTTTAAGAAGTTTGATTTCATCAGCCATGGTAATTACAAAGAAAGATTCCCGACAAGCGGGAATGACAATCAATTAACATTTACATAAGTTCTATTATTTTATCCCAATCGACATTGTTATTAATACAATCATAAACATGGAGACGTATGCCCTGTGTTTTGATACTGTTGCCAGCAATCTTAACACCCGTGCCTCTGATCTTTTCAGAACTTATGCCTCTTTCAATTTCATAATCACAGGCGACTCCAATAACCCCTCTGAGATTTTTTCTTCGGGCAAGTCTTTTTGTGAAACCGACACTTGGAGAAATATAAAACTGGTAGCCTTTCTGTTCAGCAATCGCATAGATTTCCCCACATCCGCAGAGGTTGCATTTATTACAGAGTATGCCGTCCGACTTTGAAAATTTTGCCGGGCATTTTTTGCTGATAAGACAATGAGGCAGAATAATGGCAATATCTTTTTTTTCAAGCTTCCGGAAATCATTTCTGTAATAATCATTAATGATTGACATAATGTCGCACCTTTTGAGTCCGAGCAGTCCCTGAGTCTTATAAAGATAAAGTTTCAAGAAGAATTTAAGTTTTTTCAACATGTTTCAGAGAATAACATAATTTGGTGTATTAAATTAACAGGGGCACAGAGAATTAAGATCGTAAGCGTGGAAGACAGAAAGTGCGAAAGCTGGGAAGCGGGGAAGTGAGGAAGTCTTTTTTTACTTACGAGCTTCCAGACTTTCACACTTACTAACTTGTGTGCGGAGTTTTGAAATTGTTAGTATAATTGAGGCTACTTTATTCAGGGACTGATATCGATATGCAGACCGACAACAAGAAAGCTATCCTCGGATGGGCCTTGTATGATTGGGCGAATTCGGCGTTTGCCACAACAATTATGGCAGGGTTCTTTCCGCTGTTTTTTAAACAGTTCTGGAGCAGCGGAGTTGATGCAACTGTAAGCACTGCAAGACTGGGTTTGGCAAATTCTATTGCAGGAACAACTGTGGCTTTACTTGCGCCCGTTCTCGGAGCCATTGCAGATAAAGGTACGTCAAAGAAAAAATTTCTTATGTTCTTTGCATGCATAGGTATGGTGATGACCTCATCCCTGTATATGGTTTCAAAAGGCAACTGGCCTTTTGCCATTTTACTTTATATTTTTGCAATTATAGGCTTTTCAGGTGGAAATATTTTCTATGATTCATTGATTACCGGCGTAGCATCTGAAAAAAAGCTTGATTTTGTTTCATCACTGGGTTTTGCACTTGGCTATCTCGGAGGCGGTATTCTTTTCGCACTGAATGTGTGGATGACGCTTAAGCCTGGGGCTTTCGGTTTCTCAAACGCTCAGGAAGCTGTGAAATTTTCTTTTCTCACTGTTGGAATTTGGTGGGCTGTTTTTTCAATTCCACTGATTGTATTTGTAAAAGAGCCTGAAAATGCGAATGTTAAAAATGGCATTAATGTGGTCAAAGCCGGTCTTGTTCAATTGCAAAAAACCTTTCATGAAATCCGTCACCTGAAAACCATCTTCCTCTTTCTTTTTGCATACTGGCTCTATATTGATGGTGTGGATACTATCATAGTTATGGCTATTGATTACGGCATCTCTATCGGTTTGCAGGCAAATGATTTGATTGTTGCACTCCTCATTACTCAATTTGTCGGTTTCCCAAGTGCAATAGGATTTGGATATCTCAGCGGAAGGATCGGTGCGAAACGGGCTATTTTTATTGCAATTGCTGTGTATCTGTTTGTTACAGTCTGGGGCGCTTTTATGCAGAGCAGGAATGAATTTTATATTCTTGCAGTAACCGTCGGTCTTGTTCAGGGAGGCGTCCAGGCATTGAGCCGTTCTTTTTATGCGAGAATCATCCCGCCTGAAAAATCAGCGGAATATTTCGGCTTTTACAACATGATCGGCAAATTTGCCACCGTGCTCGGTCCTGTGTTCATGGGTGGAACCGGCCTGCTGGTAAGATCAATGGGATACAGCAGCAACACGGCATCACGCGTGAGCATTACATCAATATCAGTCTTCTTTATTATCGGAGGGATATTGTTGTATTTCGTGAATGAAGAGAAGGGGAAGAAAGAAGCGAAGTATCTGTCGGAAAAGACGTGAATCTGTCTAATCCTTCATAATCTTTACCGTCGCCCTTCTGTGGCGTGGCCCGTCGAATTCACAGAAGAACACGGACTGCCATGTTCCAAGGAGCAGTTTGCCTTCGTCAATGACGATGACTTGCGAAGAGCCGGCAATGGTGGATTTGATATGCGCGTCAGAATTGCCTTCAGTATGCAGGTAATGGCCGCTGTGAGGGATAAGTTTACTGAGGGTGTTCTGAATATCTCTCGCTACCGAGGGATCAGCGCCTTCGTTTATAGTAACGCCTGCTGTTGTGTGCGGCACATAGACATAACAGACGCCGTTTCTTATTCCCGATTCATCGATGACTGCCTGTATATCAGAAGTGATATCAACGAATTCGTTTCGTGATTTCGTTTTGATGTTGATGTTTTTTACCATTTTTCCCTCCGTCTGTCATTCCGGCTTGTCCGGAATCTTTCTCTTTCGTCCTTAAGAAGGATTCCCGACAAGCGGGAATGACAAATTAAAAAATATGCTTGAAAAAGTCTTCCTCAATGGAAAACTCAATTCTGAGCGCGAACGTATTATCCGGCAATTGCATTTCTTTGAGTTTTACCAAATCTTTTTCTGTTGTAATGATGTCTAATCCTTCAGCTTCTGTTTTTATTTTGTCCATATCCCGCTGTTTGTAAATATGATGGTCTCTGAAGGATTTAAATTTGACGATGTCGGCTCCATTTGCAATCAGTGTGTCCTTAAAATAGTCTGGATTGGCGATACCGGCGAATGCGCAGATTTTTTTATTCTTCAATGTAGCAAGATTTGCGAATTTTCCAGTTACATTAACAAGAGAAGAAGGTTTATGAGATGCCGTGTATACAGGCGCTTCTGAATTATATTTTTTAATTTTTCGAATAAGCGCCGGGATTGTTTTATTGCTAACCACATCAGCTTTAGTCAGCACAATAATATTTGCTCTTTTTATAGAGCTTAAAGGCTCTCTCAGTCTGCCTTCGGGAAAGAGTTTTTCATTCCCGAAAGGATTTGTTGCATCAATCAGAAGTATGTCAACATCTCTGTGAAGCGCCCGGTGCTGAAAGCCGTCGTCGAGGATGAATAATAAATTTGAAATTTGAAATTTGAAATTTGAAATTGCAAATTGCCCGCCTTTATATCTGTCTGCACATTTTACTATGGGAACATCTTTCAATCTTTCCGCCATTAATGCCGGCTCATCACCAGCATCGAGACCGGTGCAGATGTGTTTGCTGTAATCCCCCTCTTGTCCTTTTTTTGTAGGGGCAAACCCTTGTGGGTGCCCAGGGCAGGCACAGAGGCCTGCCCCTACAGGTGAGGCGGAATGACTTGCGCTTTTTACAAAGCATGGACCTTTTACCTTTCCTTTATAGCCCCGTGTGAGTATGCATGGGTGAAGTCCCTGTTTTTTTGCCTCCTCTGCGATTGCAATTACCGCAGGGGTCTTGCCTGTTCCACCGAGGGTTATATTTCCAATACTGATGACTTTTGCAGGAAGTCTTTTGGGTTTTACCATAAGCTTCCTGCATGTTAGTCCAAACAAGTAAAATACACTAAACAGTCCCAATGAAACCTCGAACAAGCTCAATAGCCTTTTTTACCGCTCCAGCATTTTCATCTATAATTATCTTAGCATTTTGTCCCATTCTTGCAGTTTTCTCATGATCATCCAATAAATCCTTAACACTTTTTGTAATATCGTCAGCATCTTTTACCTGAAGGGCGGCAGATCGCAAAAGAAATTCACCAGCCATCGGGAAATTATCCATGTAAGGACCGAAGATTATCGGCCTGGCCCAGTAAGCAGGTTCTAAAATATTATGACCTCCTAACGGTACAAGGCTTCCACCGATAAAAGCTATGGTGGCTTTGGAGAACACCATCGATAATTCCCCGATTGTGTCAAGGAGGATGATATTCGGAAAAATCCCCCCTTGCCCCCCTTTGTCAAAGGGGGAGATAATGGTTCCCCTCTTTGGAAAAGAGGGGTTAGGGGAGATTTTGTCTATGTTCTGCATTTCCGTTCTTCTGATAAAATTCAAATTTCTTCTTTTGAGAATGTCGGCCACCTCGTTAAATCTCTCAGGATGCCGCGGAGCGAGGATGAGTTTCAAATCAGGATAATTTTGTTTTGTTGCTTCATAAGCATCAAGTATTATTTCTTCTTCGCCTTTATGGGTGCTTGCAGCAAGGAGGATCCTGCCTTTGATATTTTCAAGCCATCTCAAAGAGTTTGACACATCAAATGATATATCAAATTTAAAATTTCCCATAACGTCTACTTTATATTTGTCAGCGCCGATAGCCATGATTCTTTCAGCATCGGTTTTACCCTGCATATAAAAAAAATCAACATATGACAAAAGGTTTTTCATAAGAAAACCTAACCGCTTGTAGCCTTTAAAGGATTTATTTGATATCCTGCCGTTTAAGATAATGATCTTGGAGCCGGATCTTTTCAGTGTCTTAAAGAGGGCCGGCCAGAGTTCAGTTTCTATTGTTATGAAGATCCCGGGTTTTAAAGAATTTACAACCCTGCTGACGCACAATCCAGTATCACACGGCATGTACATTATCCTGTCGGCTCCGGGGAACCTTTCACGCGCAACCTTTTGTCCTGTATAGGTTGTCGTGGAAAGGACAATTCGTTTCCCCGGGAATTCTTTTTTTAACCTTTTCAGAAAAGGCACACATGCTACTACCTCTCCTACTGAAACCGCATGGATCCATATATCAGTTTTTTCATAGTGTGAAATACCGAGACGTTCTCTCAGAAAATTGCTTTTGTCTTCGGGACCTTTTTTCAGGAAAAGAAAGGGGAGATAAAGAAGAAGCGCTATGGCTGAAAAAATATTATACATGAGCAGTAGTTTTCCATCCTCCTATTTCACCTGCTATCTGTGCTACTCTGACTGATGGGTGCTTTCCCTGGAAAATATCTTTGATTTTATTAAGGCTGAAAATCATATTATTTCTATAAGGCACATCTGTCAGAATTCTCTTTATCTCTGAAAATATCTTTTCAGGATTCGCATCTTTCTGTATCATTTCCTTTACAATTTCTTTTCCGGCAAGAATATTCACCAGAGAAATAAACTTGACAGTTACAAACGGTTTTACAAGATGATATGTAAGGGGAGATACCTTGTAAAAGACTGCCATCGGGGTACCCAATAATGCGATCTCGAGCGTTGCCGTACCTGACGCTGCAGCAGATACCTCAGAACAGGTAACAGCTTCAGTTGTGCATCCTCTTATAATATTGACATATCCGGGGAATGATTCAGTTAAATGAGATTCAGGTGTGAGCGGGATAACTATCTGCATGTCTGGAAATTCATGGTGTATCTTTTCAGCAACCTCTTTTAGTATCTTTTGATGTCTCCTGATTTCACTGGGTCTGCTGCCGGGAAGGAGTGTGATTACTCTCTTATCAGGGGCCAGTCGAAGATTTTTTTTGGCCTCTTCTTTTGTCTGAAGGATGTTAATTGTCTCTGCAACAGGATGTCCGACAAATTCACAGGGAAGGCCGGTATCCTTATAATAATCAACTTCAAATGGAAATAGGACAGCCATCCTGTCCGCCAGTCTTGCTATCTTTTTTACCCTTCCTCTCCGCCAGGCCCATACCTGAGGGCTGACATAATAAAGGACGGGGATGCCTGCCGCCTTTGCTTTTTTTGCAAGCAATAAGTTGAAATCAGGATAATCTATGAGGACGAGGATATCAGGTTTTCTGCTTATCATTGTCTCCTCTGCTTTTTTTAATGTGTCCCTGACCTCTCCGATATGCCTGATCGCTTCGAGAATGCCGACAACCTGTGAAATGGGAGCAATCAGGTTTACGCCTTCGTTTTTCATGCGTGAACCGCCGATACCAAAAATATCTGCATCCGGCCAGAGTTTTTTGACCTCCCTGCTCAGCATCGCACCGTATAATTCGCCGGACGCCTCACCGGCGCTTATCATCAATTTTCTGGACACCTGATAAAATATCATTAAATAAAGGGTTAGTTCAAATTAATAACTTATTTAGAGTTTGTCCATAAATTGCTATTTTTTATTTTTGTCATGCCCGAAGTCTGTAATCGGGCATCCAGAACTTACTGAAAAGACTGGATTCCCGCTCAAAAGACTGCGGGAATGACGGTTCAATGTTCGAGTTTATAAACAGACACTATTAAAATTCATAAATAAGCTAAGGTTGAAAATGGTTTTATAATCTGATATATGTTATTTAATGGGATAAGGATTCGGAAAAGGGGCAGAACGGTGAAAAAAACAATTGTCGCACTGCTTATCTTTTTATGCATTACAGTTATTTCTAATTGTAAAAAAGCTCCCGAAGAAATAAATCTCGAAAAAAGAGAACCCTTAAAAACTGTTGAAAGACGGTCAGCCGGGAAAACTGTCAGGATTGCAGTCGGCGGGATGGTTACCCCCAAAGAAGGTTTTGCTTACTACCGCAGATTACTGGATTATATCGGAGAAAAGCTTGACAGGCATGTACAGTTAGTGGACAGAGAAAGTTATGCTGAGGTAAATGAGCTTCTGAGAGAAGGAGAGGTTGACGCCGCTTTTGTATGCGGCGGACCTTATGTTGACGGGCATAAAGAGTTTGGTATGGAACTTCTGGCTGCTCCTGTGGTTTACGGCAAAGCGGTGTACTATTCTTATATCATTGTAAATAAAGATAGCCATATAAGCACTTTTAAGGATTTACTCGTGAAAAGGTTTGCCTTTACCGATCCGCTGTCCAACAGCGGGAAACTGGTTCCCACGTATATGCTTGCCAGGATGAATGAGACGCCTGACACATTTTTTAATACGTATATATTCACCAATTCTCATGATAAAGCAATCAAGGCGGTCGCACAGGGAATTGTGGACGGCGCGGCAGTGGACAGCCTTATCTGGGAGTATGCCGACCGTACCAACCCGGTATACACTTCAAGAACAAAGATTATCGAAAAATCGCCTCCTTACGGGATTCCGCCTGTTGTGGTTCGTCCGGGACTGGATCTGACACTGAAGGAAGCTTTGAGGGAGATATTCTTAAATGTACATAATGATATAAAAGGCAGGGAAATTCTCGGCAATATGATGATAGACAAATTCATACCTATAGATGACAGCGCATATGATTCAATCAGGGAAATGAAGGCATGGGTTGCCAAACAAGAATCGGGAAAGAAGTCAAAATAGATAAATTATGATGATTATAAGACTGAGAACTAAAATCCTGGTGATAATGGTAAGCATGATAATGCTGTCGAGCATTGCAATAATAATTTTCATAAAGACCACATTGTACCAGAAACTCTTTGTTAAACTCCAGAAAAGAGGGATCTCTATAGCCAGACAGATAAGAGAGAGAAGCGTTAATTACATATTAACAGAGAGATTCTATGAACTTGAGATGATGATAAAGGATTTTAAAACCACAGAGGAGGATGTTGAATATATCTTTATACTGAATGAGCATGGCGAGGTTTTGGGGCATACATTTGCGAAAGGGTTCCCTATGGGTATGAAGAGTGTTAATATGCTCAGCGCCGGTCAGACGCACAGTGTTGATTCAGTTAAAATTGAAGAAAAAGATACCGAAAAAGATATCCTTGATATAGCTGTCCCCATTTTGGGCGGAGAGGCAGGAGTTGTACATCTTGGTATTTCCCGGGATCCTATTACAAAAGACGTTAATGATATTGTCATGTTTTTGATCTGGATGATTACCGGTATCATGATTGCCGGAATTATAGCAGCGATTGTTCTTTCCAAGGCAATATCAAAACCTGTTTCCGAGCTTATAAAGGCTGTAAAAGTAGTGGGCAGCGGGAATTTAAACTATTCGGTCAATTTAAGTACAAATGATGAGATCGCTCAGCTCTCTGAATCTTTCAATAAAATGACGAAAGATCTGAAGCAGAAGACAGATGAACTGCAAAAGGTCAACTCGGATTTATCAATACTTTATTCAGTTTCAACGGCGGCAGGGAGTACTATGAAACTGGATGAACTCTTTGAAGCTGTCTTATACATAATTGCACATCTTGAGATATTTAAACTTGAACATAAGGGCGCAGTATTTACTATTGACGGCGACAGGATGAAACTTGTTTACCAGACAGGATTCCCGGATTCATTCGTAAATGCTCACAAAGATATGAGGGTTGGAGAATGCATCTGTGGTCTCGCTGCAAAGACAGGGGAGATTATTGTATCTAAAAATTCGGAGCCGGACATCAGGCACACTATCAAATATCCCGGGATAATTTCACATGGACATATCAGTATACCTCTCGAAGCAAGAAACAGGGTTTTAGGTGTTTTATGCCTGTATCCTCCGGTCGGCATTGAAATAAACAAACATGAGATGGCGCTGTTTTATACAATAGGGAACCGGATAGGGGCCGCAATTGACAATATAATGCTTTATGAAGAAACAAAGACCCTTTCACTCCACGATCCCCTTACAGGGCTTGCCAACAGACGGTTAATGGACTACGTTCTCGAAACTTCGTTTGCCAGGGCAAAGAGGGCTGAATGTCCTTTTTCAGCCATTATGATGGACATAGATTTTTTCAAAAACTACAACGACAAATACGGGCATACCATTGGAGATAAAATGCTTGTTGATATAGCAAAGATTGTCTCAGGAGAGATAAGACAGATAGACCTTGGCGTCAGATACGGCGGAGAAGAATTCCTTATCCTGCTTCCGGAGACAGGATTATCAGAGGCCTGCGAGGTTGCCGAAAGAATGAGAAAAGATGTGGAGGTGAAAACAGGAGTTACCGTAAGCCTCGGCATCACTTGTTATAACCACAATATGCAAAGCAAGGAAGAAATCATTAGTAAAGCTGATGATGCTTTGTTGCAGGCCAAACGAAAAGGGAAAAACCGGATTGAGGTTAATGCGTAGACATAAACTCTTTTTTGCCCCTGTAAGTCTTCCAGCGGTTGTGTATCCACAGGTATTGTTCCGGATACTTCCGGATAATGGATTCCATTTGGCGGGTCATCTCTTCAGTGATTCTGATTATTTCATCTTTTTCGCTTGAGTATTCACCCGGATAAATAGGGTCGCTTACAAAACCGTCATATTGATAATCCGCTGATTTCCTGCAGCATGCCACAACAACAATAGGCCTCTTGTACGTTACGGCGAGTATTGCGGGAACAGGCGTAGTAGTTGCCTTGCGTCCAAAAAAATTAATCAGGATCCCTTTCATCGTACTTTGATCAGGCAACAGGCCTATGGATTTACCCTGCTGAAGGGTCTTTTGAAGTGTAAATAATGCATTTTTTTTTGGAATTATAATCTGCCCGCTTTGAGAACGACTTTCAAAAATGAGCTTCTGAAGATATTCATTTTCCAGAGGTCTGGCAACAACAACGAGAGGGATCCCGACTGCTGCGCATACTTGAGGAAGTATTTCCCAGTTGCCTATATGAGGTGTTACAAAGATACATCCATCCGACTCATCATGTAGTTTTTTTGCCTTAAGGAAAAGCTTGTCCAGGTACTCAGTCGTACTTCTGAGTCTGCTTAGAGCATCAGGTTTTGTAAAAAGATAACGGAGCTTTATGATTTCCAGAAAGGTGAGGAAGAAGGACCTGCAGCTTTGACGTGCAATTTTTTTAATGTCGCTCTCATTTTTCTCTCCTTTAAATGCATACCGCAAGTTTTCAATAGCTATATTGCGACGTTTTTTGCTTAAAAAGTAAAGGAGATCACCAAGGAGACTGCTGATTATTTTTACAACTTTTAATGGTACAAATTGTGTAATGAGGATGATGAGATACGCTAATGAATATTCAAGGATTTTTGTAATTTTGCCTTTCTTCTTACGTTTTTTTTTCACGGATATAGATTAACCCAAATAATGCAATTAACCACAGAGATCACAGAGTAATATATTGTTAAGAAAAGAAGAAAATCGTTTTTACCGATTCTCTCTGTGCACTCTTTTATGTAAGGTATAGTTTGATTATATTTAATATTTATAAACAGAGGACACAGAGAATTGTTTGATAATATAGGTCGTTTAACATTTAAAAATATCTCTGTGTACTCTGTGGTTTTATTTAAATGCATTTTTTAGATTAACCCAAAGAGTGTATTATTTGCTCCGAACATGTTTGTTTATCATGTTTGTTTATTTTGTCATTCTTCTTTTGAGGTAACTTCCACAATAACAGACGACGACTGCCCGCCTGCGCCGTAGCTGATTGAGAGGAAATGACTCTTGTCGCATGATTGTGGAGAATTCGATATCCGTAATTCTGAGCATTCTTTCTCGGTTTCCTGAAAGTTCAATGTTGCGGGGACGGTTTTGCTTCTCACGGCATGTATTCCGAAAATCACCTCTGCTATGTCGCTTGCCGCACCCATATGGCCCGTATAAGGTTTCAATCCGCAGACGGGGATATCTGATTTTTTATCACCGAGGACATCCATGATTGATCTTAACTCCGATCTGTCGCCTTTCCGGGTTCCGCTTCCGTGCGGAATGATGCAGGCAAGATCATCTGTTCTGCAGCCCGTTTCTTTCAGGACGTTAAGTATATTCCGTTTGATAACTTTATCAGGAACGCCGATACACCGGTCTGAAGGGAATTCAATACAATTTTCAACTCCTTTAATTCTTCCAAGAATCACTGCGCCCCACTGTTTTGCCGCATCAGCAGATGCAAGAAGGATCGCGGCGCCGCCTTCGCCGGGAATGAAACCATCCCTGTTTCTATCAAAGGGTTTGTATGAATGAATTCCGTATTTACATTTTGAAAGAATCCCCAGTCCTTCAAGCTCATAGAGAGGGATTTCCGTTATCCAGCTGCCGTAGCCTACGGCTAAAGCAATATCGGCCTTATTCTGCTTAATACTCCGGTATGCCATTTCGAGTGCATTGCCTCCGTTGGGAGAGAGGCTTGCCAGACTTGTATTGGGCCCCATGAATTCCATATATGCGGAGAGGAAGCTGAAAAGGTTGTTGGAAAGAGATTCGAGAAGAAAAAACGGGTTAACCTTGTTTAAAGCAGCATTGTTCAGTTTTATCTGATCAACCATTTGCCAGTTGCTGTCAGCGCTGTCGTTTATTGCCGGATACATAAATTCATAACCGATCTTGGTGAAATCTCCTGAAGCGACATATAAAGCCCGTCTGCCCGGAGGAATATCTGCCAGCTTTTCACGGAATTGAGATACAGCTTCACAGGACGAGCAGAATCCAAGGAGGGCTCCGCGGTTTAGGAATTTCATTTGACCCTGCTGTCTGGGCTCAATATTTTGCGGAAGGTCAAATTCTTTTACCTGTGCATAGTACTGCAAAAAATCAGGCAGGTTGTCAACGGGGAAATGGGCAATGCCTGACTTCATCGCCATTATACTGTCGAGGTTTTCTTCAGCATTTTTTCCTATAGGAGTTGTAAGTCCAATCCCTGTGACGACTACTTCTCTTTCAGACATTTATAATTTCATCTCTCTCGTCAAAACCTGGAAGAATCTTCTCTGTTCATCAGGGTCTTCGATTTCTGCAACAGGCACTATCTCACCCTCAAATTCAGCGACGATTTTTTTCTTTCCCTTAACCAGGCCCGTTCCTCTGTAAACTTTCAGATTGGGATTTTCACCCGGGGATATAAGTTGAACTTCAAGCTCCACCTGGTCTCCAGGGAGCGCAAAACTGTAGAAGTTGGATTTTCTGACTTTGCTGATCAAAAACCAGTTCCTGAAATCAGATGATGCAGCTTCAAGCCAGCCAGTCAATTGCGTCAAGGCTTCTAAAAGCAGGACCCCCGGCATTATGGGATTTTTAGGGAAATGAAATTCTAAAAAATCCTCGCTCATGGCGACACTCTTAACGCCCTTTATGAACTCCCCTGATTTCCATTCAGTAATGTGGTCAATTAAAAAGTAACGCATTTGTTTAATTTCTGATGTCAATGCAGGGGCGAACGGCCGTTCGCCCCTGCAGATTGAATATTATACATCATTGTGTTCCAACTAATATTACACTTGCAACAGCATAATTGGATGAATGTGAAATGGAAACGGTAAGTTGATTTATCCTCTGTTTCTCGCTTATCTTACCCACCCAGCCGCTGAATGAAAGTACGGGTTTTCCTGAAGCGCCGGGGATGGTCTCGATCTCCTGAAAAGCGTGATCAATGCCTGAGCCGGAAAGCCCTATGCCGAGCGCCTTCATGCTTGCTTCTTTTACAGCAAAGCGCCCCGCAAAGTGAATATAGGGGTCTTTCCTGGACAGACAATATTCTCTTTCCTGTTCCGTGAAAATATCGGTTGTAAAATTTATATTTCTGAGGAGAATCTTCCTGAATTTCCCGACCTCTACAATGTCGATACCCTGATAAAGTTTCATTCGCTTTTCCCCTGATTGCTGACGGCCGATCGCTGATTACTATTCATGAAACGCTGAGTCCTCCGTCAACAGGGATGGCCTGACCTGTTATATAATCAGCTTTATCAGAAGCAAGGAATACAATCAGATTTGCTACATCAAGCGGATCGCCGAATCTGTTAAGCGGAATCTGTTCAAGGATTTTCTCTCCTGCCTTTTTTCTCACTCGGCTGCTCATGTCTGTTACAATCATCCCCGGTAATACAGCATTTGCCTGAATCCCCTTTCCAGCCAGCTCAACAGCACATGAACGCGTAAACGAGATAAGCCCGCCTTTTGCAGAGGCATAATTTGTTTGTCCCCGTCCGCCTTTTATCGCGCCTATGGAAGAAATGTTTATTATTTTGCCTGAGTGGTTTGCCATCATCATTTCTGCAGCATATTTGGTGCATAGAAACGCTCCCCTCAAATTTGTATCAATTACCTGGTCCCACTCGGAAAGTTCCATTGCAAGCAACAGATTATCCTTGATGATTCCGGCATTATTAACAAGTATGTCAAGCCTGTTGTATTTGGCTCTGATAAAATCAAAAAGCGCTTTAACATCATCAGGCTCTGACAAATCAGTCTGGAAAATATCCGCATCAGAGCCGGAATCTGTTATGGCTTTCCTGACTTCTTCAGCCTTTTCCGCTGACTTCTTATAATTTATTATTACCTTTGCTCCTGCCTTTGAAAGCAGTATGCAGGTCTCCCGTCCTATACCTCTCGAACCGCCGGTTACCAGAGCGATTTTGCCGGATAAATCGATATTCATTTTTTCTCCTTTATAACCACAGAGATCACAGAGTGAGATAGAAGATGGGAAGTTGGGAAGTTAAGAAGATGGGAGAAGAAATAATTTCTGTTTTTTCTCAGCTTCATAACTTCTTATCCTCTCAACTTCTTTTTTAAACTCTGTGTACTCTGTGGTTAAAAGTTATTATACTTTTTTACCACAATAGATGCATTCTGTCCTCCGAAACCGAATGAGTTTGATATCGCAGAGTTAACGGTTTTAGTCCTTTTTACGTTGGGGACATAGTCAAGATCGCACTTTGGATCAGGATCTTTAAGGTTTAAAGTAGGATGGATTTCATCTCTGTTAACGCTCAATACTGTAAATACAAATTCAGGCCCCCCCGAAGCAGCTATTAAATGTCCTATCACCGACTTGCTCGAATTAATGCAGAGATTATACGCGTGTTCTTTGAACACATTTTTTACTGCTATCGTCTCTGCTGAATCATTTAGCCTGGTGCCTGTTCCGTGAGAGTTAATATAATCTATTTCTTCAGGCGTTATGTTTGCATCCAAAAGCGCTGCGCGCATCGCTTTTTCAGCGCCTTCTCCTTTTGGATGCGGCGCTGTAATCTGATATGCGTCGATGGTTGTTCCGTACCCTGCAATTTCTGCGTAAATCCTGGCTCCTCTTTCTGTTGCATGTGATTCTTCCTCAAGAACAACAACTCCGGAGCCTTCACCCATCACAAGTCCGCTTCTTTTTCTGTCAAAGGGTCTGCAAGTCTCTTCAGGATTATTCGATGAGGCGGCGGCAGCGCCAAGGAGAACAAAGAAAACAAGTCCCACAGGATTAATCATTGAATCAGCTCCGCCTGCTAATATCACGTTTGCATATCCCCTTTTGATAGTGCGATAAGCGGTGCCTATGGCTTGAGATGCCGAAGCGCAGGCAGTGGTTATTGTTGCGTTATATCCGGACAATCCAAATCTGTTTGCAATAAGTGCAGAAGGTCTGTTTGAATTATTTTTCATAATAGACTCTTTGTGAATATCTTTATATTCTCTGCCGAATTTCACATAATCAAACTTTCCATTTTTATCAATCCATTTCTGAATATCTTCTAATCTGACTATCCCAAGACCGGAGGCGAGAATTACGCCGTAACGGTCAAGTTCGGAGTGAGACAGGAAGTTGAGAAGTTGGGAAGTTGGGAAGGCATCCTTCAATGCTTTTTTTGCCGTCCACAATGCAAACAAGGTTCTCCTTTCGCCTTCATTCTGTGCATCTTCTGGAAATTCTTCCTGGATTTTATTCCAGTCTGCCACGTTTACCTCGCCAACAGCCTGAACAGGAGATTTCTCAGCTTGCGGATATGTAAGTCTGCGGATGCCTGATATCCCGGCAAGCGCCTTTTGCCAGTTTTCTTCAACTTCAAGACCCAGTGAAGTTGCCATTCCAAGTCCTGTAACAACGACCCTTCGTTTATTCATTATTTACCTTAGAAATAGAAAAAAATGATTCTTCCGGGAAGAGTGTGGATAAGATAAACGCTGTCATTCCCGCAGTCCTTAAGCGGGAATCCAGAAGCAGTTGATTTAAAAGAATACTGGATTCCCGATAAAAAACTTCGGGAATGACGAGACTACACTTTCGTGAAAATTCGTGTTTGTTCGTGGCAAAAATACTTGCCGTTTTTCGAAAAACTCTGCTCATTATACCCTGATCCCGCTGTAATAATAAAACAGGTTCGCAAGGGCCTCTGAATTAACTTTATGAATATGGCTGTAAATAATGCGGTTCATTGAGGCGATTGTTTCTCCGTCAACTGTAATCCATGCTTTTCCGAGAGAATCCCTCCGGGATGTGGAGATAATCTCTCCGTGTATTTCAGCTTTAAATCCAGGCCGTAACTGAGAGGAAATACTTACATCTTCCACAAGCGACATGATAGCGGAGATTTTGAAATCATAGGAATAAATAACCAGCCAGCCGAGTAACTGGGCCATTGCTTCAACATATATGACCCCAGGTACAAGAGCCTTTTTTTTGAAATGCCCTCTCAGAAATTCTTCCGAAAGCGTAAAAGTCTTGACGCCGGTTATTGATTTATCTTTTTCTATGCTTGTTATTTTGTCGTAAAATAAGAAACGCATGTTATCAATTTACCGCTTCTATTATCAAGCTCGCACATTGCCCTTCGCAACTGCTCGCGTTAATTAATATACGTTTTAAATCCTTTTTCAGCGGCTCTTTGCTGATGACTTTAAACCTTATGTCTTCGTCTAAGGGCAATGCATTACTGACCGCAGGAATTATACCATCCCGAAGCATGCAAATTCCCAGAATGATATCAACAGCAGGAGCGCCCGCAAGTAAATTTCCAACTGCTCCTTTTGATGAGAATACGTTTATTTTGCTTATGCAATTTGAAAAAGTATGATGAATTGCCTCTATTTCATTTTTATCACCCATGTGGGTCCCATCTCCATGTGCAATAATTAAATCGATGTCTGAAGGTTTAAGATCAGCCTTAAAGAGCGCCTGCTCCATTGCATTTGAAAGCGCCCTTGAAGTGGGACAATTGCAACTCTCGCTTTTCCCAAAAGCACAGGCATATCCTGTAATCGCTGCAAAATATGGAGCCTGTCTTTTCTTTGCAGATGATAAAGATTCCAGGGTAACAATTCCACATCCTTCCCCTATAATGGTTCCTTTTCTATCTTTACCAAATGGACGGCACAACATTTCATCTGAAAATCCCCCTTTTTCCCCCTTTTTCAAAGGGGGAGATTCCCCTCTATCAAGAGGGGTTAGGGGTGTGTTCCCCCCTTTAGCAAAAGGGGGTGTGGGGGGATTTGATGTATTTAATATACCGGCCCAGGAAGTGCGTGCAAGACTTAAAGGAGATACTTTTTCGCTGACACCGCCTGCAAGCACTAACTGTGCCCTTTTCTCAATAATCGTATTTGCTCCCTCAATAATTGCCTGTGTGCCTGAATCGGCATGTGGAGAGAAAACAGTGTTTTCCCCTTTTATGCCAAGGCTGACAACAACCTGACAGAAACTTATATTATTCAGCATGGAAAGCGGCCAGAGCGGATAGATATCCTGATATCCACTGGAATAAAAGGCGGTATAATTTAAATTGCTGTGTGAATCTAATGATTTTAAAACTGCTGACAGGAGGTCCTCGATATTATAGTCAACCATTCCCATAGCAGCAAAGAAACCTATGTCTTCTCCGGGGATAGAAGCGGCAGTCACCATTGAATTCTTAAAGGCATCCTGACTGCATTTCATGAGCATAAGAGAATGTTTATCCATAATACGTGCATCTCTATGATGTATTCCGAGTTCTAAAGGACTTAGACCGTGCACCTGAGCCGCTACTTTGCACTTGAAACCTTGTACATCAAAGTCTTCAATCGGGCGTATGCCGCACCCGCCGGAAAGCAAAGCATTCCATGTCTCTGATGTGCTGTGCCCCAGTGAAGAGACAACTCCCATTCCTGTGATGACAACTTTATCGTCCATAGCTTATTTATCCAATACAAACGCAAAGGGTATTGTTACAGTTTAAAAATCTCCCCTAACCCCTCTTTGACAAAGAGGGGATTAGAAGTCCCCCTTTGAAAAAGGGGGATGAAGGGGGATTTTTTAAATCCTTTCGATTAAAAAAGTTGTCATAGTTTAAAGTAACTACATAATGATTATCAATATAAGCTTGACTATCAATATGGTTAAATTTTATTCTTACTTTTATGGAAAAACTCTGGGCAGGAAGGTTTAAAGAGAAGACAGAAAAGGTAGTGGAAAAGTTTACTTCTTCATTGTCTTTTGATGTACGTCTATGGAAGTATGACATAGAGGGGAGCGTTGCCCATGTCAAAATGTTAGGAAAACAGAAGATCATTCCCAAAAAAGACGTTGAATTAATACTTCTCGGTCTCGAAAAAATAAGAGAAGAGATACAAGCAGGCAGATTTACATTTCTTGACAATCTTGAAGATGTACACATGAACATAGAACATGCACTTATCAATAAAATAGGTTCTGTCGGCGGGAAGCTCCACACTGCAAGGAGCCGTAATGACCAGGTAGCTCTTGATCTCAGACTTTTTCTAAGGGATGAAGTTACCGATATTCTGAAATTGATCAAGAACTTTCAAAAAGCCATTGTCTCTGCTGCGGAGAAACACGTTGATACAGTTATGCCTGGATTTACTCATTTACAAAAGGCGCAGCCTGTGCTGCTTGCACATCACCTGCTTGCATATTTTGAAATGCTGGACCGTGACAGGGAAAGGTTTGAAGATTGTTTTAAGAGGATAAATGTCTTGCCGCTTGGCTCTGCGGCATTGGCAGGAACAACACTGCCTATTGACAGAAGGTATGTGGCGCGGCTTTTAAAGTTCCCTGAGATATCTGAAAACAGCATGGATGCCGTGTCTGACAGGGACTTTGTTATTGAATTTGTCTCGGTTTCAAGCATACTGATGGTCCATCTGTCGAGGTTTTCAGAAGAAATAATTATATGGAATAATGATCAGTTCGGATTTATTGAATTGCCTGATGCATTCACAACCGGTTCCAGTATCATGCCGCAGAAGAAGAACCCTGATGTTCTTGAATTGATAAGGGGCAAAACAGGAAGGGTCTTTGGGCATCTCATGGCAATACTTACTGTCATGAAGGGGTTGCCGCTTGCATATAACAGGGACCTGCAGGAGGATAAAGAGCCGGTATTTGACACAGTTGATACGGTGAAATCAAGCCTGCAGGTTTTAACAGAGATGATGCCAAAGGTCCGGTTCAATAAGAAGGCAATGGCAAAATCTGCAGAGGAGGGATTTTTAACAGCGACAGACCTTGCAGAATATCTTGTCAGGAAAGGTATGCCTTTCAGGGAGGCCCACAGGGTTACAGGCGAAGTCGTGAAGCATTGCATTGACAATAAGAAGGCAATGAGCGCTTTGAGTCTGAAGGAATTCCGGCAGTTTTCAAAACTGATAGGTAAGGATATCGCTTATTATATTACGGTTAAAACTTCAATTGAAGGGAAAAAATCCTTCGGAGGTACATCGAAAAAGATGGTACTTGCGCGGATCAAACAAATAAGAGGTAAGGAGTAAGGGGTAGGGGCGAGGCGTTGCCTCGCCCGGCAATGCTTCGCCCACAACACCGGAAATAGTCAATGAAAGATAAACAATACAAAAGAACAAACAACTTGATGCGAGTTGCTCTTATTTTTTTACTTCTTACTTCTCACTTCTTACTTCTCACTTTACTTACTGCTTGCGGCAGGAGAGGTGAGCCGGTTTTAGTTGAATCTCGTGATGAAAGGGCTGTTCAAAGGGGAAAGGATCAAAGCCAGAAAGAGAGTGAGAAACCGGAAACTTTGCCGGAGCAGAAAAGTAGTGAACAGCAGACGATACAGGTAACTCCTCCTGATTCACCCACAGGACTGGTTGGTGTTTATACCCAGCAAAGCATTGTACTTACCTGGGATGAGGTTGCAGGGCAGGAAATCAAATTATATAGAATTTATCGCTTCAAAGGAGATGGCTATATACTGGCAGGAGAGACTGTTACCCCTGCGTTTACTGATAAAAACGTAGAACCCAATACAAAATATTATTACAAAGTCAGCGCTGTCGGCGTAACAGAGGGCCTGCTCTCAAAAGAAATCCAGATCATAACGGAGGTCCATTGATAATGAGAGAAAAAATAATTAAGGCGTTCGAAGAAAGCGTATCTGTCAAACAGCAATTTGTTAAGGAAAATATTGACACTATTATTGAGGTGGCAAAGATGATTGCCGATACTTTTAATAAAGGAGGCAAACTCCTGCTTTTTGGTAACGGCGGCAGCGCCACTGATGCATCGCACATTGTGGCGGAGTTCGTTAACCGCTTTACAAAAGACCGTCCGCCTTTTCCGGCCCTTGCGCTTAATACCGATATGGCAGTTGTCACTTCAATTGCAAATGATTCTGATTATTCGGAAATATTTGCACGTCAATTAAAAGCGCTGGCCCAGGAGGGCGACGTGGTCATTGCCATAAGCACGAGCGGAAACTCTCCGAACGTTTTAAAAGCTGTAGATGTTGCAAAAAAGAAGAAATTAAAGACAATCGCTTTTACAGGCGCTAAAGGAGATAAACTTGCTTCAAAGACTGATTATGTTTTCGCTGTTCAGTCCGGTAGTACCCCGAGGATACAGGAAACCCACATTACTCTTGGACATGTCATCTGTCAGATGGTAGAGGAAATACTTCTTGAAAGCCATAGGAAGAAGTAGAAGATTAATGCTACTCGTTGATTGCCTTCAATGCTTTTTTATCATCTGAGGACGAGAAGATGCAGATTGATGATTTACCAGTGCCTGTTGTTCCATACAGGTAGTTGATATTGATTCCTGCATCCGTAATCCTTTTTGCAATCTTCTGCAGTGCACCCGCCTTATTCGGCATCTCCACTGCACATACGTCTTCTTCTTTAACCTTAACACTCAGTTTAGCAAGCGTCTTTTTAGCCTTTGCATTACTATCAGTTATGAGCATAAAGAATGCCTTGTCTTCCATTCCGTAGGCACATATTGAGTTGATATTGACTTTTGCATCTGAAATTGCAGATGTGACCTGTGCAAGCAGTCCGGGTTTGTCCGGCATGCCAAAACTGATTTGTTTTAATTTTCTTGCCCTTGCCATAGCAGTCCTCCTTTGAAATATTTATATAATCGAATCTTACATCAAACTATAGAAAAGTCAACTGTCAGACACTCTATTGTAAAGTCCCATAAATAGCTTTACGATTTTTGTCATTCCGGGCTTGACCCGGAATCCACCCTTCGACAGGCTCAGGGTAACATTTGTCATGGTGAGCCTGCCTAACCATGGATTCCTGCTTTCGCGGGAATGACAGCGGAAAAATGAATGTACAGAACTATTAGGGACACTGCATTTGTGCGAAATGACAGGCTACTGCCGTTTGTGGCATAACAGGCGTTGGAAATGCTAATATTTCCATATGAAAAAAATTGCCATTTTGTCAATTATCTTTTTTTTTCTGCCTCAAATTTCAAGGGCGGAAGAATATTCCCTTAAATTGAGAACAAGCTACAATCCCGGTTACCTTCGGATTGTTTTAGAGGGAAATGAGGAGATAATAAACAAGGCTATGGTAAACCAGAAGGGACCAAATGTACTGGTTACTTTTTCCGGCATCAATTTTACAATACAGAAAGAGAAGGCGACAGTTACTTACAAGAAGACAGATAAAGATAAGGTTATGTTTTCTCCGGGTGACTTCAGTGGATTAAAAGTCTTAACCCTTAAAAATCCGAACAGGCTTGTTATAGATGTGTATCAGGATGTGAAGAAAGGCGAGAAGAAAAACGGGGCGGACTTAAAACCAGCTTCTGATAGAATAATTGTGATTGACTCCGGACACGGCGGTTTTGAAAGCGGTATTGTTAAGGATGATTATGCAGAGAAAAACATAGTCCTGGACATTGCCAGAAAGCTCAGTGCGCTTGCAGAACAGGGATCTTTTAAGAGTTTCCTGACCAGAAGCGGTGATCTTTTTATGTCTCAGAGCGAGAGGGTAAAGTATACAAACGGTAAAGATGCGGATATTTTCATCAGCCTTCATATCGGCCATCATAAAGATATCGTGATTTATATCCCTGTAATTACAGAACAGGTTTCTGATACAGTGAAGCCATATTTATACAATAAAGGACAGGAAGAATATTTAAAAAAGACAGTAATCTTACTGAATAGCTTAAAAGAGGCTGCAACAACTAATTTAGGAAGTGAAGCAGTAATGGTAAGACCGCTTCCTTACAGTGTTCTTTCAAAAGTAGAAGCGGCTGCTCTTATGATAGAACTTCCTTCTTTTGAATACGCAAACTATTCTGAAGAATTTAAAACAGCAATAGCAAATTTTCTTAATAAAGGACTCTACTTGTATGAAGAGAACGAAACGAAATAATAAGATGAGCGGAGTTTTTATCCTCGTCTTAATTGCAGTTTTTGTTGTCAGCATGGGGATGAGTTATTTTTATCTGAAAGGAAAGTTTGAATTTGATTCCTCCTTTATCGAAGAAATTACATCGAGACAGGATACAAAAGGGCAGAAAGAGCAAAAGGAAGATTTACGCAGGTTATATGAGTCAAAAGAAACTGCTTCTCAAACCGGTGATGAGACAGGGGCCGGGGAAAATTCATCGCTTGCTGCTGCGGAAGACATAATAAGAAAATATATGAAGGCTTACGAAGTGAGGCTTCTGGATATATATATGGATAAGGATGGTGTAATTTATGTCGATCTGGGAGATGAACTGAAGAAAAACTTTAAAGGAGATGCCTCAGAGGAGTTAAATATTATTGCAGGATTATATAAAGGTATAGAACAGGCTGTCCCCGGCTTTACAGCCTTGAAGATTTTAATGGAAGGTCATGAGTCTGAAACCCTCGGGGGACATATTGACATTTCAAAACCGATAGGGAAAGAAATTGCAGAAAATATCTGACAGGCCTATAGGGGTTTTCGATTCAGGTGTTGGCGGCCTGACCGTTATGAGAGAGATCATGTTGCAGTTGCCTGAAGAAAATATGATCTATATCGGCGATACGGCGCGTGTTCCCTACGGAACAAGGTCGGCAGAAACGGTTATCAGGTATTCTTTGGAAATGGCTGATTTCCTTGTTGGAAAGGGTATAAAGCTTTTAGTTGTTGCCTGCAATACTGCATCAGCCTTTGCTCTGAATGCTATAAAAGAGAGGTTCGACATACCGGTAGTAGGGGTCATTGAGCCGGGTGCAAAGAAAGCGATAGAGGCGACAAGGTCAAAAAAGATCGGCATAATAGGCACAGAGGGGACGATAAAAAGTAACTCTTATGTGCATGCAATAAACGCGTTGTATGGCAACAGACCCGTAGTCGTTAAAGAACATGGGGTCATACATTTTGACAGATATTTTGAGATTAACCTTGACGACATCACCATTTTCACAAAGGCATGTCCGCTTTTCGTTCCTCTCGCTGAAGAAGGCTGGGTGTCTAATGACGTTACGGTCCTCACCGCTGAACATTACCTCGAAGGGCTTAAAAAGGAGCCCATTGACACCCTTGTGCTTGGCTGCACTCATTACCCTCTGTTAAAGGGTGTTATTTCCAGGGTTGTCGGTGATAATATAGTACTCATAGATTCCGCCCAAGAGACGGTCAAGGAAATAAAGGAGACCTTGCTTCGATACGGTTTGGAAAGCATTTCTCCTTCTTATCTGCAACAGAAATTCTATGTCACTGACTCCCCTGAAAGATTTATAAAAGTCGGCGAACGCTTTATGGGTAAGAAGATAGATCATATAGAGATAATAAATATAGGAGGGTAACTGATGCGTCCTGATCATAGAAGCGCAGATGAATTGAGAAAGATTAATATTGTAAGAAATTTTTTAAACACCGCTGAAGGCTCTGTGTTGATAGAAATGGGAGGGACCAAAGTAATATGTACGGCTACAATAGAGAACAAGGTGCCGCCTTTTCTGAAAGACCAGGCCAGGGGATGGATCACCGCTGAATACTCCATGCTGCCCCGGGCCACGCAAATCAGGACAATACGGGAAGCTTCAAGCGGAAGAATTGGAGGCAGGACCCATGAAATACAAAGGCTTATCGGCAGGGCCATGCGCTCTGTTGTGGATCTAACGGCGCTGGGTGAAAGAACCATATGGCTTGATTGTGATGTCATTCAGGCTGATGGAGGAACCAGGACTGCTGCGATAACCGGGGCTTTTGTGGCTTTGAAGCTTGCAGTGAGATATGCGCTGAAAAATAAAATCATTGAGAAACAGGCCATAAGAGATTATATTGCTGCCGTGAGTGTCGGCATTGTTGGGGGGGAGCCGAGACTGGATCTTTCTTATATTGAGGATTCAACAGCAGAAGTTGATATGAATATTGTTATGACAGGTTCGGGGAAGTTCATAGAAGTTCAGGGCACTGCGGAGACAGAGCCGTTTGACAGGTCCCGTCTGCACGCAATGCTTGATCTCGCTGAATCAGGGATAAGTAAGATTATAGCTATTCAGAAGGAAGCACTGGGGGAATAATGATAAGTGCGGAAGTGTGAATGATTGAAGTTAGGAAGCGGGGAAGTTGAAAAGTGAGAAAGCATTCGTCAACTTGAATCCTTCATGATTAATCATGTATTCTTTAACGGGGATATGGAATACAGGAGCATTAAAGACTGGCCTGAATCAGAGAGGCCGAGAGAGAGACTTCTCAACGCTGGAGCAGGCAATCTCAGCACGGCCCAGCTTCTTGCGATAATTCTGAGAACGGGCGGGAAAGATAAAAGCGCTCTGGGACTTGCGCGGGAGCTGCTTGTGCAGTTTAACGGTTTAAAAAGTATAGAGGATGCCTCTGTGGCTGAATTTTCAAACACAAAAGGAATGGGAAATGCCAAGGTCGCCCAATTGAAGGCAGCCTTTGAGCTTGGCAGAAGGCTCTTGCAGAATGAAGCAGGTGATGCGGTAAAGATCCCGTCTTTCAGGAACAGCCAGGAGGTTTATGAATACTATAGACCGAGATTTTATGGATTAAAGAAGGAGAAGTTCCTTTGCGCATTGCTTGATATAAAAAACAGGGTTTTTAAAGAAACTACGGTTTCAGACGGTACCCTTACATCTTCCCTGGTGCATCCCAGAGAAGTGTTTCGATATGCTATCAAGGAAGCGGCAGTGTCTGTGCTGTTTGTACATAATCATCCAAGCGGCGACCCGAGCCCGAGCAGGGACGATATAGATATTACAAAAAGACTGATTGAGACAGGTAAAATAATCGGTATTAAGGTCCTGGATCATGTGGTTGTTTCCGATGGGGAATATGTGAGCCTTATGGAGAAAGGGTATGTTTAATCAGAAAATGCAGTTAACCACAGAGAGCACAGAGAAATACATTGATAATAAAAGAAGGAAAAACATTCTTGTTATTTTCTCTGTGCACTTTTTTATACAGAAATGAATTAAACTATTTTCAAAAATATTGCGAGGTCACTGAGAATTATTTTAAAACAAGAGAATCTGTTAATTTAAAATTTATCTCTGTGAACTCAGTGGTTTGATTTGTAAAAGGAGGCAAAATGGCAAGAGTTAAAAGGGCGCTTATAAGCGTTTCTGACAAGACGGGTATTGTGGAATTCGCAAAGGAGCTTAAAAGTCTCGGTATTGAAATACTTTCTACGGGAGGAACTGCAAAGACTTTAAAGGATGCCGGGGTTCGTGTGAAAGACGTTTCAGATTATACCAAGTTTCCGGAAATGCTGGGAGGCAGGCTCAAGACGCTTCATCCGAAAATTCACGGCGGGTTGCTCTGGAGAAGGGATGATCCGAAGGATGAACAGGAGATAAGAGCCAACAAGATTGAATCGATAGATATGGTTGTGGTCAATCTCTATCCTTTTGAACAGACAGTATCGAAGCCTGATGTTACATTTGATGAAGCTATAGAAAATATTGATATCGGCGGGCCCACGATGCTCAGGGCCGCGTCAAAAAATTTCAGAGACGTCATTGTTATTGTCGATCCTGCCGATTACGTCAAAATTATCAATGAACTTAAAACAAGGGATGGAGAAGCAGGCTATGATACTAAATTTTATTTAGCTAAAAAGGTTTTTTCGCATACCGCGCGGTACGATACGCTGATTTCCAATTACCTCAGCAGATATGGCGAAGCAGGTGAGTTATTCCCCAAATATTTTAACCAGAGCTTTCTCAAGATAAGTGATTTGCGGTATGGAGAAAACCCTCATCAGAAGGCAGCATTATATAAGGAGCCGCTTTATAACGGGCTTTCTCTTGTTGACGCAAAAATTTTACAGGGTAAGGAGATGTCATACAATAATTATCTTGATTCAAGCGCTGCACTTGATCTTTTAAGGGAATTTAAAGAGCCTGCAGCCGTTATTGTTAAACACAATAACCCTTGCGGTGTTGCAATAGCTGATGCCATTGAATCAGCGTATGTAAAGGCTTATGAAATAGACCCTCTGTCTGCTTTTGGCGGAGTTATTGCATTAAGCAGGGATGTTAACGCCGCAACTGCAAAAGAGATACTGAAACTCTTTGTTGAAATAATCATTGCTCCGGGATTTGACCCTGAAGCTCTGAAGCTCTTGAGCGAGAAGCCGAATATAAGGCTGCTTGTACTGGATATTTCGCAGTCACCGTCGGGTTTTGACATCAGGAAGATCCAGGGAGGGCTCCTGGCCCAGGAAAGAGATACAGGCAGAATAGATGACATTAAGTCCCTGAAAGTTGTTACAAAAAGGAAGCCGACTGATTATGAGTATGCCGCTATGGAATTTGCATGGAAGGTTTGCAAGCATATGAAGTCAAATGCGATAATATTTTCCTCAAAAGACTGTGCACTTGGAATCGGCGTGGGTCAGACGAGCAGGGTAGACTCTGCAAAACTTGGCGCCATGAAGGCGCTCAACTCACTTAAAGGCTCGGTTGTCGGCTCAGACGCATTTTTTCCAAACAGGGATGGCATAGACTTTATTGCTAAAGCAGGAGCATCAGCTGTTGTTCAGCCGGGCGGCTCAATTAAGGATAACGATGTAATTGCTGCAGCAGATGAAAATAACATAGCAATGGTGTTCACAGGGATGAGACATTTTAAGCATTAAATGCTTTTGTAGGGGCAATTCATGAATTGCCCCTACTGATGAAAAAATCGGAAACGGAGGTTATCGATTGAAAGTTCTTGTTATCGGAAGCGGCGGAAGGGAACATGCCCTTGTGTGGAAGCTCATTCAGAGCCCGAAGGTTGACAAGATATTTTGTGCGCCCGGTAATACAGGCATTGCGGAGATTGCAGAATGCCTTGATATAAAGGCAGATGATATAGACGCATTATTGAATTTCGCAAAATATGAGGGGATTGATTTAACGGTCGTTGGTCCTGAGGCTCCGCTTACTGCAGGAATTGTTGATACGTTTGTGAAAGCGGAACGCAGGATTTTCGGCCCTGACAAATCAGGAGCGAGACTTGAGGGAAGCAAGGTGTTTGCGAAGGATTTTATGCGCAAGTACGGCCTGCCGACTGCCGAATACAAAACTTTTGCATCCTGCCTCCACGCTGAGGAATATATCAGACTCAAAGGAGCGCCTGTTGTGATAAAAGCGGACGGTCTTGCAGCAGGGAAGGGGGTATTCGTATGTGAAAATGCGGATGAAGCTATAGATTCCCTTAGATTAATAATGAGAGAAAAGGCATTCGGAGATGCCGGCAGCAGGGTGTTAATTGAACAATGTCTAAAAGGAGAAGAGGCATCTTTTATGATCCTGACGGATAGCAAAACTGTTATTCCTCTTGCAACATCACAGGATCATAAAACAATTTTTGACGGAGATAAAGGCCCTAATACCGGCGGGATGGGCGCTTACAGCCCTGCGACGGTGATAACGAAAAGTTTACATTCAAAAATTATGAAGGCTGTGGTGGCCCCGATGATGAAAGGTCTCAAGAGAGAAGGAATAAATTACAGGGGCGTGATCTATGCCGGTCTAATGATTTGTGAGGGGAAACCATATGTACTTGAATTCAACTGCCGGTTCGGCGATCCCGAGGCGCAGCCAATTTTAATGAGGCTTGAAAGCGACCTTTTTGACATGTTGAAGGCAACTGCTGAAGGAAAGCTCAAAGACGTCCAGGTTTCGTGGAAAGATGACACGGCTGTCTGTGTTGTTATTTCATCAAAGGGATATCCGGGGACGTATGAAAAGGGTAAAGAGATTATAGGGCTTGATGAATTTAAAGGTAAACGCACTACAATGATTTTTCATTCAGGGACCAGCCTTAATAAAGGTAAGCTCGTTACCTCCGGTGGAAGGGTACTGGGTGTAACTTCGCTCGGTAAAGACATTCAGACTGCCAGGAAAAATGCCTACAAGGCAATAGAAAAAATCCATTTTGAAGGTATGCATTACAGGAAGGATATTGCGGATAAAGCGATAAAGAAGACAGTGACGAGTAACGAGTGACGAGTGACAAGTAGTTGGTCCTAAACTCGTTACCCGTTACTCGTAACTCGTTACTTAACAAAAAAGTTGAGGTGAACCATGAAACCAAAGGTTTTAATAGTTATGGGCAGTGATTCTGATTTGCCGGTAATGGAGGAGACGGGAAAAGTTCTGGAACAGTTTAATATATCTTACGAGATGACCGTTTCATCAGCTCACAGGACCCCTAAAAGGACTGTAACGCTTGTAAGGAATGCTGAAAAAAACGGCGTTAAAGTTATCATTGCGGGCGCCGGCGCTGCCGCACATCTTGCAGGAGTAATAGCTTCTCACACGATCCTCCCTGTAATTGGAGTGCCGATTGATTCATCTCCTCTTAAAGGGATTGATGCCCTCTTTTCAACAGTCCAGATGCCGCCTGGCATACCTGTAGCTACAATGGCGATCGGCAAGGCCGGGGCAAAAAATGCTGCCATATTTGCTGCGCAGGTCATGAGTATAAAAGATCCTGTCATTGCGAGGTCTCTAAAGGAATACAGGAAGAGAATGGCGTCTGAAGTGCTAAAAAAAGCCAGAAAAGTTGAGAAATCATAATCCTGTATTTTGGAACCGAAAAGAACAATTTTTAGAGTCATCGCGTAATCGTGTGGGTTGATTCCAGCCTGAAACAGTGTCATTCCCGTAGTCTGTTGAGCGGGAATCCAGTGAATATAAATGAGTCTCTTGTAACGCTTAAGTTTATCACGGAGCATCCCGCTTATGACCTTATCTTTTTCCACCACTTTCATGCTGTAAGTATGTTTTTTGTGGTGGAAAAGAGCAAGACCTTTTTATTTTTCTATTATCAATTTATAGGTTTAAGATGCAATATTTCATATACAAATAGGATTATTTTTCGGGATTATTACCTTTACGCAAGGAAATATAATTATTATAATATCCAATCATGTTATCCCGTCGATGGTGGCTCGAAGCCTTTGGCGCTATTTTATTGGAGCGCTCTGATAAACAAGAATTATAACCAGTCAGTGCCTTTAGACGATTAAAGGTCAAACTTCTCCATCTACAACTCTGTCTCTTTCTCTTCAGTAAATGATTACCAATCTGTTTATAAACTCAACCTTAAGACGTCATTCCCGAGGTCTTTATCGGGAATCCAGAGGTTTTTGTTTTCTGGTTCCCCGCCTTCGCGGGGACGACGTCTGGATTCCCGCTCAACGGATTGCGGGAATGACAGCGCTTATCCACACAATTCCCGGAAGAACCAAAGTTTAAGAAATCTTCTTCTTATACCGAATAATAAATTAAGTGGCTGATGTTCTATATGGGGTGTGTTTTTAAAAAATATGGGGCTTAAAATATACCGAAAGATTTTTTAACAAGAGCGGATCAGGGAATTATGCCAAAACGGGAAATCGGAATTGTAAGATGGTATGACAGTGATGAAGGTTGCGGTTTTATTGCCCGTAAGCAGGGGGAAGAAATTTATGTTCATTACAGCGCTATTCTCTGTGATGAAGGTAAATGCTGTCTGGAAGAAGGAGATCCTGTGGAATTCACAGTTGTAGAAGGTAAAGAAGGGCCCCAGGCGCAAGAGGTTGTTTTAGTAAAAAATGCAAAAACGACAAGGAAAATTTAGCAGAATTACCTATTCATTTGTTAATCAGAGTTAATAATTTATTCGCCGATACAGTATCAAGGGTTTTCAATGTTTTATATATTTCCATTGCGGAGCCTTTATCTCTTAATAGTAAATAGACAATACCGAGATTGTAATGCGCATTCGCATAGCCGGGCCTGAGTGTCAGGACCTTTTGAAAAGCGGCTGCTGCATCTGTGTAGTTTCCTGATTTTTCATAGGCGATACCGAGATTATAATATGCGTCTGCAAAATCCGGTTTCAGACTGACAGCCTGTTTATTGGCTTCGATGTCTTCTTTGTACATGCCGGTCTTCTCATAGGCAACACCCATATTGAAATACGCATCCGCAAAATCGGGCTCAATACTTACAGCCTGCTTTAAAACATTTAGCGCCTCCTTATACATACCGAGCTTTCCATATATAACACCGAGACTGAAATACGCATCGGCAAAATCAGTTTTTAATTTTATCGCTTCCCTGTAAAATTTTGCCGCCTCTTTATACTTTCCCGACTTTTCATATGCGGCTCCGCAATAATAGTATGCATCTGCAAAACCGGGCTTAATCCGTATTGCTTCTCTGAAAACATCCGCAGCCTCTTTGTATGCGCCGGCCTCGGAGAGGTAATACCCAAGATAAAACCAGTACTCTGCTGTATTTTTGTAATCTTTAATTATATTTTTTACGGCAACAAGTTTCCCGCTCTTCCACTTGTCTCTAAATAGTTCAGAGGGTATTGCGAAGATTATGTTCTCAGCTCTTTTTGAGAGAAATGTTACAATTCCGATAACCTCGCCATCACTGTTGAATAAGGGGCTGCCGCTGCTGCCCTGAGAGAGAGGGGCTGTAATTTCGATAACTTTACTTATCGGGGAGATTGTTTTTTTCTTTTTGAATATTCCTTCATAAATCATATCTCCTGAATCTTGCGAACTGCTTATGATATAAACCTTCGAGCCGGGATTTAATTTCCCGGCATCCCCGAGTTTTACTGCCGGCATATCTTTCACTTTTACTCTGAGAACGGCAAAATCGTTTTCTCTGTCGGCATAAATCACTCCTTCAACATTTAACACCCTGCCGTCTGCCTTTACTTTTATATCTTTTGCAATGCCAATAACATGGTAGTTTGTAATGATTACACCGTCTGAGCTTGCGATGAATCCTGTCCCCTCAGTTAGCGGCTGCCCTTTTATGTTATATGCCGTAACAACTACAATGGACTTTCGGTTTTCCCTGAAGACCCTGTCAGAATCGGCAAAACTGAGAACAGGAAGAAATAATAACGTAAACAGGGAAACAAAATATTTTATGAAATCCATCATCAGGTCCTTTCTATGTAACCCTTCAGTAAAGGGTGGATTTGAAAATTCCCCCCTTGCCCCCCTTTGCCAGAGGGGGGGACAACATTAAGTATAGCCTGATTCATAGATTTTACCCACACTTTTCCACGAAGAGCCAGAAATAATATTCAATCCTGCGTTCAGTCCTGTACATAATTCGAAATATTTATTTGATTTCTTTTGATGAACTAAAGTTTTATTTTTGTGTTGCCGAAAAGAATAACGGGAAACTTGATTGTTAACTAATGATAGATAAAATCTAAATAAAACAATACGGGAGACAATATGGATTCGAAAGGCATATTAAAAAACATTAAAATTAAAAATCTCATTATGATTTGTATTTATTCTCCTCTGACATTAATCGCACTATTTAACGTTTGGCTGTTGATTTTTATAGACGCGGGGGGAGCCGGCTCTGTTACAGGAAAAATCATTTGGGGAATTGCGATTATAAGCGCATTACTGATTGCAGGCGGCGTATTAGTTAGCTGGATTTTGATTAATAAGATTGTTAACCCTTTAAATGAAGGAATTAGCATAACAAACAAATTGGCTGATGGCGAAATTAATATAGAAATTGAGGAAGGAGCGAATGACGAGCTGGGGCGTCTGCAAGCAGCTTTGAAAGAGTTGTCCGTAAATTTGAGCAGGATAGTAGGCCAGATAAAGGACGTTTCATCTACAGTTGCAAGCAGTTCTGAAGAAGTATCAGCAACAACGGCGCAAATAACTACCGGTATAGATGATCAGGCAAAACAGATAGAGCAATCTGCAGCAGCCATAACGGAAGTTTCTCAGAGCATAGTGGAAGTTGCAAGAAATGCTGCAAATGCATCGGATGCTGCGAAGGAATCGGTCAATATTGCCGGCGAAGGCAAAACGGTTGTTGAGAAGACTGTAACAAGTATGCTTAACATTGCTGAAAATGTCGAAAAGTCTTCGCAAACAATAGGAGAATTGGGAGAAAGCAGTAAGCAGATTGGGGCCATTATTAATGTAATTAATGATATTGCCGGGCAAACGAACCTTTTGGCCCTGAATGCGGCCATAGAGGCTGCAAGGGCAGGTGAACAGGGAAGGGGCTTTGCAGTAGTTGCTGATGAGGTGAGAAAACTTGCAGAAAAAACTGCCAAAGCAACGGATGAAATAACGGAGATGATTAAAAAGATACAAAGAGAAACAGAAATGTCCGTTAAGGGTATGATGCAAAATAAAGAAGAGGCTGAAGAAGGTGTTACAATGGCAAATCAGGCCAAAGAATCGCTTGATAAGATTGTACGTGCATCGGAAACATGTCTTGAAATGGTACATTCAATAGCTGCTGCAACTGAAGAACAGTCTTCAGCGATTGAGGAAGTATCTTCAACAATGGAAAATGTCGCAAATGTATTCGGCTCTTCAAGGGATTCAGTCACACAAATCAATACTTCCACTAATGAACTTGCACGTATTGCCGGTGAATTGAGAGATCTCGTATCGTGGTTTAAGATGGAATCAAATATAGGCAAGTTTAATAAAATGCGTCCTGTAAGTAATTCTCAAAATAATAAGGTTTCCACATCTGTTTTTGCAGGGAAATAAAAACAAAAAATGTCATGCTGAACCCTATTTAAAACTCTGATCCCTGGAAGGGAATATACCTTTTTCGATTTCTTCGCGGTAGATCTTGATAGCCTTTAAAGACTCTTCTTTCAGGTTTGCATACTGCTTCACAAATTTAGGGACAAATCTCTCAAATAATCCGATTACGTCATGGAGGACGAGTATCTGACCATCACAATGAGGACCTGCTCCAATACCAATTGTTGGGATAGAAAGTTCCTCGGTGATTTTCTTTGCAAGACTAATTGGTATAGCCTCAAGCAACAGAGAGAAGGCCCCTGCGTCTTCAACAATATGCGCTTCTTCAATAAGCTTTTTTGCAGCAACTTCTGTTTTACCCTGAACCTTGTATCCGCCCATCCTGTGAACTGACTGGGGCGTAAGGCCTATATGAGCCATTACTGGAATGTCTGATTTTGTTAAGGCCCTGATATGCTCCGCAATTTCCGCGCCGCCTTCGATTTTAACTGCAGAAGCGCCTGCCTCTTTCAAAAACCTTCCGGCATTTTTTACTGCCTCTGAAATGCCTGTCTGATATGACATAAACGGCATATCTCCAAGGACCATTGCATCTTTCACGGCCCTTGTAACCATCTTTGTGTGATAAATCATTTCATCCATGGTTACCGGCAGAGTATTCTCCAGTCCCTGAACAACCATGCCTAATGAATCGCCGACAAGAATGGCGTCAACGCCTGCCTCATCCACAATGCGGGCAAAGGGGTAATCATAGGCGGTGAGCATGATGATTTTTTTGCCTTCTTTTTTCTTTCTTAAAAAATCGTGAATCGTAAAGTTCGGCATGTCTTCACTCCTTCACTTCCTGACTTCCTCGCTTCTTCAATTCTTTACTATCTCCACCAACTCCAGTTCAAAGGTAAGCTCTTTTCCGGCCAACGGATGGTTCGCGTCCATTAAAAAGCCTTTTTCAGTTATACTCACAACTGTTACCGGAATTGATTTTCCATCAGGCCTGTGCATTATTATTGTATCTCCAACTCCCGGATCAAAATCCCCCGGCGCATTTTTCCTTTCAAATTCAAAAACCTTTCTCTCGTCACGCAACCCGTAAGCGTCTTCGGGGGAAATGGCGATTGTCTTTGACTCGTTCGGTTTCATACCGGCAATTCCCTTTTCAAAACCCGGAATCACTTTCCCTTCGCCAATAGTAAACTCTATCGGAGCCGATTCTTTTGAGGATTCAATCACCTGGCCATTTGCATCTTTGAGGGTATAATGTACTTTAATCCTGTCTCCCTGCTTTGCCTGCACGTTCTTTCTCCTTTTGTTTTGTGATAGGTTAAGCGTAACGCATAACGAAATATTCAAAATGCCGTATAATTATACCATACCTGATAGCTACCGGTTTTTTCCCTTCCTCCAAAAATAAATTCCTGCTCCGGTTAACATCATACACAGACAGAGTATCTGTCCCATCGTAATAACGCCAAGAAAAAGTCCAATCTGCGGGTCAGGATCACGAAAGAATTCAATACAAAATCTCACGGATCCGTAACCAATAAGATATATTGAAAGAAAGATACCATCGAACAACCTCTTTTTTCTAACCCCCCAGAGTATAAGGAAAAGGAGAAGGCCTTCAAAAAATGCCTCATAGAGTTGAGAAGGGTGTCTTAGTTTATTAGACATATCAAGAGGAAAATACATTCCCCATGGTGCGTCGGTAATCCTTCCGTAAAGCTCACCGTTTATGAAATTACCAATTCTGCCAAAACTGTATCCCATCGGAATTGAAGGGATCAGAAAGTCGGCCAATTGCCAGAAGTTTATTTTATATTTATGACAGAATATACTGCTGGAAAGGATGACGCCGATCAGTCCGCCGTGATAGGACATACCCGCAAGACCTGTAAAATGAAATCCGTTGGAAAAGCTGAAGGGCAGGATTATTTCCAGAGGGTTTGATATATAGTAACTGAAGTTATAAAAGAACACATATCCTAATCGGGCCCCGAGCAAAAGTCCCGCGATAGCCCAGACAAGATAGTTTTCTATATCGGTTTTGGAGTAGTTGAATTTTTCGTTTTTCAGCCTGTGCAGCGACAACAGATAGAGGGTCGTGAACGCGGCAATATACATCAACCCGTAATAACGGACCTGGAATTGCCCTATCCGGAAAATATCAGGCTTAATATGCTCAGGTATATGCTGCCAGAAGTTGATGAACTGATTCATTGAGTTTGTGATAGGCATGAGGTTATTGTACGAAATAACTGACACCAGTTACAAACATGAACAATCAATATGTCTACAAGATTTACCGGACACTACTGAATTAAAATTAAAGATTTAATGGCGCAAATCCGAAAAGAGTAAAAATATTGCTTAGTTATTAAATTTTAATTTTAAATGACAATGAACTTTCATAAGATAAATAAAGACCTGATTATTACTTTTCTTCTTGTTGCAATATCAGGAATGATTTTCTTTTTTGTAGCAAATCAACGGGCTTTTCTTAATTTCTTTTATATACCGGTGCTATTTGGAGCATATTATTTTGGAAAACGCTATGCAACCCAGGCAGCATTATTATCAGCTATTATGATTTTCTTGATAGCTTATTTTTATCCCTTGACCTTTGATTTCAGCGAAACAAGCGAGTTATACAAATGGTTAGATATAGTAACGTGGGGAGGGTTTCTCCTTATCACAGGATATGCGATGGGATTACTTTACGAAAAAAAGGAGGAGAAATCGAGGGAAGTCAATAGAACATACAGAGGTATCATCGAAATGCTATCCGTTATTATTGATAATGCAGATAAATATACTCAGAGCCACTCATTTAGAGTTTCAGTAATATCGGAAATGATAGCAAGTACGATGCAACTTTCTCAAGAGGAGATTGACAATGTAAGAATTGGCGCCCTGCTTCATGATATTGGGAAATTAGGGGTTAGTGCAGAAACACTTAACAAGATCGGGAAATTATCTATAGATGAGCGGAATGAAATAAATAACCATCCCAGGATTGGTACAGATGTGCTTGGCTCTTCGAGCAGCAAAGTCCTTGATCTTCTTCCAATTATCCTGCACCATCATGAAAGATATGATGGAAGCGGCCAAAACAAACTGTCAGGGAGTGACATCCCACTTGGGGCAAGAATCGTTGCTGTTGCAGATGTATACGAGGCTTTAACAGCTGATCGGCCCTATCGTAAGGCACTTACACCCTCTGAAGCAAGAAGGGATATAGTTAAAAACTCAGGCACTCATTTTGACCCGGCCATAGTGGAAATTTTTGAGAAAATATTCCCAACGCTGTACCAGGAAGGACCATTATTCCCATCAGCTACGTTAGGGGAAACATTGGTTGGTAAGAGAAACTAATTTCAGATACTATCGGCAAGAAACCGTTTTGTGCTGAGCGCCACATCTTCCGCCTCCGTGATGCCATTCTTTATCTGCCGCTCTGACACAAGTTTTTTGATGTCCCCCCCCTCCTGTTAGATGTTATATTTTTTGCGGTGCGGTATTTCCATGAGACAGAAAATTTGATAAGATTGTTATGAAAGAGAAAAGGGAAACCATTATGCAAGGAGGGCGCCATGTATCGTATAACATTGAATCTGGTTGTCATAGCATTAATATTCATGTTAACAGGTCAGGTTTCAGCATGCACGAATATCCGGGGAGAAGCTGTTGATTACAGCGACAGCGGTGTTGTGATGAAAGGATACATGGCATATGATGAAAATATCAAAGGGAAAAGGCCGGGGGTGCTGGTTGTTCATGAATGGTGGGGGCATAATGAATATGCACGCAGGCGCGCCCGGATGCTTGCGGAACTCGGGTATGCGGCCCTTGCCGTGGACCTGTACGGTGACGGCAAACAGGCGATGCATCCAGATGATGCAGGGAAGTTTTCCTCGGAACTGATGAAGAATTTTGATGTTGCCACGTCGCGTTTCACGGCAGCTATGAACTTTCTGAAACAGCAGCCCAACGTTGATCCCGGCCGCATCGCAGCTATCGGCTATTGCTTCGGCGGAGGTGTTGTGCTGAATATGGCGCGACAAGGAATAGATATTAAAGGTGTTGCAAGTTTCCACGGAGGGTTGGCAGCAGTCATGCCTGCACAGCATGGCGATGTAAAGGCAAAAATACTGGTGCTCCACGGCGCTGATGACAAATTCGTTACTCCTGAACAGATCGAAGCCTTCAAGGAGGAGATGAAGACAGCGGGAGCCGATTTAAGTTTCATCTCTTATCCGGGGGCCATACACAGCTTTACAAACTCCGACGCTGACACCTATGCAAAGAAATTCAACCTGCCGCTGGCGTACAACGCAAATGCGGACAGGAAGTCATGGGGTGAACTCAAGAAATTCCTCGGGAAAATTTTCAGGGAATAGACGATATACCCTGAACTGCCGTGTTACGCATCCGTGATCCGTCATCCGTAATTCATTCCTTCCTTCACGGAACACGGTTACCGGACACGTATAACGAAAAGGAGGACACTATGAATACCATAAAATCTTTAACGGCAGCGCTGATGCTTATTTTAATCTTCATAGTCACGTATTCCTGTGTAAGTGTAAGTTATATGAAAACAGACCGGGCGGGGCCTTCGGAAATTACCGGAACTTACACCCTGCTTCTCTATGGAGGCAGATACAGTGAAGACGTAGAAAACGTGGCGATTCTCGACAAAGAGGGAGACAGGTATTCCTTTGAGATATTTGCTCCCGGATACGATTATACCGTGAAGAAAGAAGTCCAGGGTAAAGAGGCGCTGGAAGAAGCAAAGAAACATGTCGGATCACATCGTTTTTTCTTTCGGTCGAGGTTGAGCAGAATTCTTGACACAGAAGGGAATGTCATTGGCTATGAACTGAGGCCGTTATATCACCTGACGGAATTCGGTATCTCCGATATCCTCTATATCGATTACACAATGAAAGACAATAAGGTGATTACAAAAATACGTCTTAAATATGAACTGGAAAACAGAGAGCCGTTTCTGTTCAGGGGAGGGAAGGGGGACTAATGAATTTACAGCAATATCCCTAAACCCAGAAAGGCCTGGACAGAGTATAAACAAATTATCAATATGCCGAGGGCATAATGCCTGTTTCTCCAGTATGGGTCCGGACCTTTTATTTTTCTCGAAATGATAAAGGTGGTTATTATTAAAGATACGAGGGTCAACCCTGTAATGAAGTGATAGGGATATTTTAAAAGGCGTCCCCATTCAAGGAAAGCAACCGTCATCCCTGCAATAAATCCTGCAGGGCCCAAAATGGCTATAACAGGCCCGATTTTCCTGTGCCTCCTGATTATATGAAAGGGTTTTTTCTCTGATTTTCTTATCCTCAATCCAAGAATACCCTGATAAACGAAAAGTGATATCACAACCGTGTTATATGCTCCATGCAGCAGTCTAAGATATGATATTAATTCCTTACTCATTTAACCTCGACCGGCATTGCTATTCCACGACTTCAATAATCCCTTCCATGCCCTTTTTTCTGTGGCTCGGGAAAAACAAGAGTTTCCTGTCACAAAAAACAGGATATTTACCGGCTTTAGTAGGGGTAAAGCGTATGACTTTCGGGTCGGTGCTCATTGCCTCCCTGATATTAATACCGGCCTCCGGTGATTCTACCACAATGTTATGTGGAATTATGCCGGATATTTTTCTAACGATGAATTCGACCGGGATGTCTTTTTTTATAATGATATAGTTAGGATCAAAATAATATTCGCCACCTACAAGTTCTACCCTTTGCACACCGTCTTTATCAACAGTTGCAGTGAAAACTTTTTGTTTACCGGCTGTGTCTTCGGCATATGCAATCCCTGTAAAAATTAAAAAGATTATCAAGTACTTTATTGTTCTCATCTTCCCTCCTTAATATTCAATTCTTTGATGAATTGCTTTCCAGTTTCTCAAGTGCACGGAGAAAACTCCTTACCGTACAAGTTTTGAAGCGATTGTTGCCACATGTTTTCCCTGAAAACGCGCCCCTGCAAGTTCATTTTCGCTCGGCATACGTTCACCCTTTGTGCCCGCAATAGTCGATGCCCCGTAAGGAGAGCAGCCGGTTATCTCGTCATTCCGCATCTGTCCCTGAAATGTATATGGAAGTCCAATGATAACCATACCTTGATGAAGAAGAGTTGTGTGAAAGCTGAGAATAGTCGATTCCTGCCCCCCGTGCTGTGTCGCAGTGCTTGCGAAGACACTTCCAGGTTTGCCGACAAGCGCGCCCTGCATCCACAATTGTCCCGTTGCATCAAGGAATTGCCGCATCTGGCCGCACATGTTCCCGAAACGCGTAGGCGTGCCGAAGATTATCGCATCTGCAGAGGCAAGTTCATCAACGGTGCAGACAGGAATGTGAGCTAATGCCTTCTGTGCTTCCATCGCCCCCATATTCTTCAGGACCTCTTGCGGCAATGTTTCCGGCACTCGTCTCAGGACAGGTTCTGCCCCTATCACTTCCTTCACACCTTCAGCTATTGCCTCTGCGAGACGGTGAACATGTCCGTACATCGAATAGTAAACGATCATTATTTTCATAAGGAGCCCTCCTTCCTGTTGATAAGCCGGCTCTTTAATTAATTATAAACTATTTCTTAACTTTGGCAGGGAATTGTTTTACGATTCCATTTTAAAGATTATCTCTTTTCTGAAAAGTCACATATGATGTAAATCATATTAAAGAGCTAATGCACGAACGAATCTTCAGCGAAAATGAACTTCTGAAGTTGTGGATTACATCCAAATATCGTCAGAATTTATTGAAACCGGAAATATCGATATTTCGCATATCAATGATTTTGCTTTAGTCTGGATATTCTTATTTTTTCGTTATTATCGTTTTTTTAGTTTTTCTTTAAAAGGCAGCATTTCTTTCTGCAATGTTGTTTTTTACTCTCTTCTCACAAATAATTTCAAACGGCAATTATCGCTTGCATAGTTGCGCAACTATGCAATTTATAAGTAAAATTGATTGACTATTTGGAATAATTATGGTACAAAGTAGGAAAGGATAGGGAAGGACTATGAAAAAAAGAGCCTTTGAAAGAGTCAACTCATGTCTTCAGTTGAGTTTTTCGTATAACAATTCAGTTTATTCTGGCAATGTAACTAATCTTTCAGAAAATGGTATGCATATTAATGCTAACAACTGCCCCCCATATTATGCTTCCGGCCAAAGTTAAAAGATTGGTAAAGCGACATGATTTAGTCGATGCCATGGGTGTTGAGCTTTTGAATCCATCCATGAAATATTTAGAATTTGTAAGAGATTTAAAATGGGAGTCCTCTGTAATACTTTCAAAAAAGACAAATCAGGAAGTATGTATATATACTTGTAAAATTTGTGGGCATATTTCATTTGAACAAATGCCGACAGAATGCCCTATATGCAGGGCTTCAATTGAGAATTTTGAAAATAATCCCGATGTAATAAAGAGACCACAGGATCCTGAGAACCTCACCGAATTTGAAAAGAAACATATTCCTGTAATAAATATTTCAAAAGCAAATGATTCTGCCGCTGACAGTGGCTATGATGTTAATGTTAAAGTTGGACAGATTGGTCACACCATGAAGATTGAAGACCATATTACTTTTATTGATTACTATCTTCAATCTTTAGATATCAAGAAAAGATGTCTTGGAAGAGTGATTTTAAGATGTGATAAAATCCAGCCTTCGGTAACGTTTTATTTAAATGATGTGACTTCAGCCAAACTTACAGTTATAAGCAATTGCACTGCCCATGGAAGTTGGATGAGTCAAACCGAGTTATAAAATGTTTAATTCTTTATCAGCTAAGCACTAAAGAATCTTAGTTTTTCGTATATGAGGTTTTCCTGACCCTCACATTTCTACAGCTATCTTACTTTACAGCAATCCCGCCCTCTCCATAATTACAGGCACTTTGTCTTCCATCCCTATCGCCATTATATGTACCCCGTCACAGATTTTCTCATCCTTCAACTGCTTTATATGGCGGGCCGCTATATTAAGCCCTGCATCCAGAGCCTTTTCCTTTCCGGCGGCCTTGAGTTCATCAATCAGATTCTGAGGAACCTTAATCCCCGGGACAAAGTTGTTCATGAAGTTGGCCATGCCGGCGCTCTTCAGAACAACAATGCCGGCCATGATCTTTACCGGGAACTGCCTTGCATGCGCCATAAAAGTCTTGAATTTTTCTATATCGTAGATCGCCTGTGTCTGGAAGAATTTTGCTCCGGCCTTCACCTTCTTCTCAAATTTCATAAGTTGCGGTTCTATCGGGTTTGACTCCGGTGTCACAACTGCCCCCTGAAAATAATCGGTCGCTCCTTTTAAATCATTACCGGACATATCCTTTCCGTTATTGAGCCCGTCTACAATCTTGAGGAGTTGAACAGATTCGACATCATATACAGGCTTTGCCTGTTTGTGGTCTCCGGCCGAGACATGGTCTCCGGTCATGCAGAGGACATTTTTTATTCCCAGCACGCTTGCGCCAAGCAGGTCAGCCTGAAGACCTATTCTGTTTCTGTCACGACATGTCATCTGCAGGATTGGTTCAAGTCCGTTCTCCATTGCCAGCTTGCAAACCGCAAGGGAGCAGATCCTCATGACAGCCGACTGGTTATCCGTAATATTCGCCGCATCGATCTTGCCGCGTAAAACTTCCATGTGGTGGAGCATCTCTTTTATGTCAGTTCCCTTTGGAGGGCCTATTTCTGCAGTAACGGTAAATTTGCCCGAGTTAAGAATATCCCTAAAGTTCATTTTTTCTTTTCCTCCTTTACCCTGACGCTTAAAGAGCGGGGCTTCTGGCTCCTGGACCAGTCTTTTGCCTCCATAGTCTTTTTCATATCATCGAGCCGGTTAATTTTATTCAGCCTCTCATAAATCTTCACCCAGCAACACTTTATATCCGGGCTGACTTCACAGTTGCCGTCGTTGGTCCCGCCGCACGGTCCGTTAAGCAGCCCTTTGGGACACGCTGTCACAGGACATATGCCTCCTGTCTCATCGAGTATGCATTCACCGCATAAAGAACATCTTTCATCGAATATCTGATAGCGGGTCATATTTGCAAGAAACAAAGTGTCATTGGATTGATACACAGGCTTGTCAGGGAATATCTCAACAGCGGCCTGTGTGCCTGCGCCGCAGGACATTACTATGACAACATCTGTTTTTTCGAGATGCTCCTTAAACGGCTTAAGTTCTACCTTTGTGCCGAGTACCTGACAACCTGTCTTGGCCCTGAATGTTCCTGTCACGCTCTTGCCTTCCTTCTCAAGGGCCTCTTTGAGTTCAGCAAGCTCAGGTTCTCCGCCAGTACCGCATAGAGACGCGCATTCAGAGCATCCGACAAGAAAGAAACTGTTATAGTCCTTTATGTTCTCCAGTAGTTCTTTGAATTCTCTTTTCTTTGTTGCAATCATGTTGTTCTCCTTTTATTTAGTGCCTGTAAACTTAAACATCAAACTGTCATTCCCGCAGTCTGTTGAGCGGGAATCCAGTCTTTTTAATAACTTCTGGATGCCCGATTACTGACTTCGGGCATGACGAAAAAAAGTCAGTTTATAAACAGACTTTAGTTAATATATGTGTTAATTCGTGTTTATTCGTGGCTAATTTCAACTCTTCACCCCTGCATGCATCTTCGCCGACTTAACGGTGTTCTTCATGAGCATGGTAATGGTCATCGGCCCTACACCGCCTGGCACAGGCGTAATGGCTCCGGCTATCTCCTTGGCCGCCTCGAAGTCAACGTCTCCCTTCAGAATAGGCACCATCTTGCCGGTCTTTTCACTTTTCTTCTCGCCAACTCGGTTAACGCCAACGTCTATTACGCAGGCGCCGGGCTTAATCCATTCAGGTTTCACAAGGCCGGGTACGCCGGCGGCGACGATGAGTATGTCAGCGCGTTTACAATGTGCCTCGAGGTTTTTTGTGCCGGTATGCACTATGGTGACAGTGGAATTTGCACCCCTGCCTTTCTGGAGCATAATATTAGCTATAGGTTTACCGACAATATTAGAACGTCCCACAACCACGACTTCAGCTCCGGAAGTTTCAAAACCTGCCCTTACGATCAGTTCTTGTATTCCTGCGGGTGTGCAGGGAAGAAATTTTGCTTCTTTGCCGCCGATCATTAACCTGCCGACATTAACCGGATGGAAGCCGTCTACGTCTTTGTCAGGGTCGATAGCATTGAGCACATTCTTCTCGTCAATGTGCTTTGGCAACGGGAGCTGGACGAGGATGCCGTGTATCTTCTGATCCTTATTGTATTTATCAATGAGTTTCAGCAGGTCAGCTTCGGAAAGGTCCTCGGACTGATCATCCTGTATTGAATTGAAACCGAGCTCGTGTGCAGTCTTTTGTTTGCCTGTAACATAACTGACCGAAGCAGGATTCTTACCCACAAGAATAGTAACAAGTCCGGGCACGATTCCATGCGTACTTTTCAGCTCAGCGACTTCTTTCTTGAGCTCTTCCCTTATCTGTGCAGCGATTTCCGTGCCGCTTATGATCTTTGCTGACATATTCTTCCTCCTTTATTTTCAATTAAGGGCGAGGCACTGCCTCGCCACTACAACTATTAATCCCTCTTTTTTATAAGTTCAAGCAGTTCCATCCTTGTTGATTCCTTTGTACGGAAGATTCCTCTGACCGCTGATGTGATAGTACGTGCATTTGGTTTCTTGATTCCTCTCATCGACAGGCATAGATGTTCGGCATCTATGATAACCATTGCGCCTTTTGGTTTTAATTTGTCCATTATCATATCAGCGAGCTGGGTGGTCAGGCGTTCCTGAACCTGCGGTCTCTTTGCGAACATCTCAACGGCTTTTGCAAGTTCGCTTAGCCCGACAATCTTTCCACCCGAAGGGATATATGCAACATGCGCCTTGCCGATAAAAGGCAGGAGATGGTGTTCGCATACAGAATAGAACGGTATGTCCTTGAGAAGAACCAGTTCATCATGGCTTTCACCCTCTATGGGTTTTAACAGCTCCTCTGCAGGTGTTTCGAGACCGGCAAAAATCTCCTCGTATAACTTTGCTATGCGTTGAGGGGTATCTTTTAATCCAGCCCTTTCAGGGTCTTCACCGATACCCTCAAGGATCAGTCTCACGCCTTTTTCAATTTTCTTGTTGTTCATTTCAGTTATAACCACAGAGTGCGCAGAGAACACAGAGAGAAAAAGAATAAAAGAAAAAATTATTTGTTTCTTTTACTCTGTGACCTCTGTGTTCTCTGTGGTTAATCTCTGTTTTCTGCAATCAATCGTCCTCTTCTCCGTTATTATCTTATCCATTCTTACATCATGCTTCTCACCCGGTATCTTTTGAACAATCTGTTCTTCAAATGCAAGCGCAATTTTTGTAATGTTCCTTTTCGATTTTGACAGAAGCTTATCGTAATATCCGGCGCCGTATCCAAGACGATTCCCATCTGAATCGAAACCGGAACCAGGGACTATTACGACATCGAGGTCGTTCAGATGTCTTTCCTGCATTCTATTAACTTTCGGCTCCGGGATACCCATAAAACCGGCTTCGAGGTCCGATACATCGCATATCTGAAAAATCCTTAATGTGTCTTTTTTTCTGTCAACCAGAGGTAACATGACTATCTTCTTTAATTTCAATGCGTGAATTATGCACGGCATTGTTGCTGCCTCGCTTCTGAATGAAGCGTAAAACATTATGCTTTTTGCCTTCCTGAAGTCAACCGATGCATAAAGCCGTTTTCTTATAGACGCCTCTTTGGCGTGCTTTTTTTCCGGCTTAATGCGGTCTCTTTTTCTTAAAAGATTTTCTCTAAGAGTTTTTTTCACTTTAATGAATAGTGAATTTCTCTAAATTATTCTTAATCTTTTTTGCTTCTTCCAGTGTTTGTTCTGACGCCTCATAAGCAGGTAACCCTTTAATGTCCGATTCCATGATATCTTCGTTAAAATTCATTTGCCCCAAAAACTCAATATCTTCAATACTGTTTTTAATAAATTGCACATCCTGTTCTTTCCTTACCTTGTTGGCTACAACAAAAACCCTTTTGACGCCGAGGTCTTTTGCAAGACTTTTAACTGCAATTGCCGTTTGGATGCTTCTCTGTCCCGGTTCAACGACAACGATAAATGCATCCACTCCCTCCGCTGTGCCCCTTGTGAGGTGTTCTATCCCCGCTTCCATGTCAACAATAACAATTTCGTCTCTTTCCACAATAAGATGCTTTAAAAGCCTTCTCAATAATGCGTGCTCAGGGCAATAACAACCCGAGGCTGCAAACTTTGATTTGCCCATAACAAGTAAAATGACGTTATTAAGTTTATAGCCAAACCCTTCAGGTATGTCGTCTACCCTCGGATTAATCTTGAATATGCCGCCGCTTGTTCCGGGTTTTGCGCCGGTCCTTTCTTCAATCAGTTCCCCCATCTCGGCAATAGGTTTTATCTTCTCTATCTCATTTTTTAGAATGCCGAGCGCTGATGCAAGATTAGCGTCAGGGTCTGCGTCAACCGCAATTACTTTTTTCCCTTCCCTGGAGTATAGATGGCTTAAAAGCGCAGATAAAGTGGTTTTGCCTACACCGCCTTTGCCAGTAATAGCTATTTTCATGTGGAATTATTTTTCCATGGATGCCCGATTACAGACCCCCGCTTACGACGTGCGGGGGCAGGCTTCGAGTATGACTGTTTTATTGCTTTTAAACATCCTGTTAAAGAGTAAACATACTACCATTAAATAGGAAAATTTGTCAAAAAAACGTTTTATTTTCTTGCCTTAAACTGACCAGAATTTCTATAATAGATTTAAGATGTTATTAGAAAAAGACGAATAATTAGAGATGAATATATATTCAGGATTGAAAAATGAAATCAAGAAAACGGATGACGGATTTAATCTTCGTCGCTATTTTTCCATTCTTAGTTTTGTGGTAATAATAATTTTAACAATAATACTAAGTAGTATAGTTTATTGGAATCAGAAAAAAGTATTAATTGAATATTCGATATCATCAGCCATGATGTTTGCAAAACAAATAAATATCAGTATTAATAAAAAGTTTATCAATTCAGGTTTATTAAAGGGGGATGCCCTGGAGATAGACCGGGACTCTCTCTTGCTTTTACAGCTTGACAGTGTTGCGGAAACTTTTCTGAAGGAATTTGGCGACGTCAAGAAGATTAAGATTTTTAATCGCAGCGGGAAAATTGTTTATTCATCAAATATGGATGACGTTGGGCTTATAAGCACCAGCAGGAATCTGGA
>JACRLN010000021.1:0-6403 GCA_016215115.1 Nitrospirota bacterium | reverse complement strand
TCGGGGCTTTTGAAATTTATAAAGATGTAAGTGCAGTTTATAACTTAACGGGCAAAGAGTTTTATAAGGTTCCTTTATTATTGTTCTTTTCCATGGGGATGCTTTATCTGTTTTTGCAGATCGTCATTAAAAAAGCGAGCGACATAATTAATAAACAAAATGAAAAGATAAACTTATTCATTATTGAACTTAAAGAAGCGCAGCAGAGGATAAAGGTAGCCATCGACAATGTTATCGAGAACAAGAGCTTTCATGTAAGGCTTCATTCTGATAATCTCCTGAAATGCTGGGAAGTCAAACATTGCACACAAGTTGGATGTCCCAGTTATAAATCTGAAAACCTGAGATGCTGGCAGGTGTCGGGCACGTTTTGCGGGGGCAAGGTGCAAGGTTTTTTTGCCAATAAATTCGGCGATTGCAGGAAATGTGAAGTATATCAGAATGCATTTAAAAGCAGGATCACCATGATCGGTGAAAGCTTCAACAACATGATGGTGCTTCTGGAGAACAAACATCAGGAACTCGAAAAACTGAACGAAAAGCTGAATGTACTTATTGATACCGACCCTTTGACTGAAACAGGGAACCGCAGGAGTTTCCAGAAAAGGATGGAGAGCATTCATCTGCTCTCGCTCAGGTATAACCATCCTTACAGCATCATTATCTGCGATGTAGATTGTTTTAAATCATATAATGATACGTATGGACATCAAAAAGGCGACTATGCGCTTGTCTCCATAGCCAATGCGATGAAAACTTCCATAAGAAGAACAGATGAGATATTCAGGTGGGGCGGAGAGGAATTTATTGTTATTTTGCCGGAGCAGACCCTGATGGCTGCCATAAAAGTTGCGGAAAATCTAAGGGCCGGGGTTGAGATGCTCGGGATTGCACATGCGGGTTCTCCTTCTAAAGTTATAACTGTAAGTGTTGGGGTAACTTGCAATCTTGCCGATAATGTTAAATATTTTTCATGGGAAAGCGTCATTAAACAGGCTGACGATGAGCTCTATAGGGCAAAGTCGGCAGGCAGAAACTGTGTATACCCGAGCGTAAACATAAAAAATATTTCGGATGGGAAAATATAAATCGTATCCGAAATGGTATTATACGGACTCTATTTAGTGTCTGTGTATAAATTGCAAGTTTTCAATTTCGTCATACCCGAAGCCTGCCCTCGAATGTCGTAATCGGGGGTCTGTAATCAGGCATCCAGAACTTGTTGAAAAACTGGATTCCCGTTCAAAGGACTGCGGGAATGACAGTTCAATGTTTGAGTTTATAAACAGACCCTATTTAATTCGTGACAACAACTCCTGGCGCATAATATCAACCGGCGGTTTTATACCCGTCCAGAGTTCAAAGGCCAGTACCCCCTGCCATAAAAGCATGCCGGAGCCATCAAGTGTTTTTGCCCCCTTATTCACAGCTTCCTGAAGAAACTTTGTTTTTTTGTAGATCAGATCACATACAGTCATGTCAGATGTAATGTTATCCGGGTTTAAAGGCAACGGATCATGAGGTTTCAGACCAAGGGGTGTAGCGTTAATTATTATATGAGGTTTATCGATTACATCGATTATTTCAGAAAGGAAGACATTGCCGCGGATTTTCTGAAGATCGCTTGTTAATTTTTTTGCTTTTTGCATGTCAATGTCATATAAGAAAAGTTTTGACGCCTTTTCACTAAGATAATAACTGATCGCGCGTGAAGCCCCTCCGGCGCCGATTATTAAAATATTTTTGCCTTCTGTTCCTATACCGGTTTCTGACAGGGAGCTCATAAATCCTCTTCCATCGGTATTGTATCCTTTTAATTTCCCGTTAGAATTAACTACTGTATTGACAGCGCCGATAAAGGCCGCTTCCTTATCAACTTCATCAAGCAAGGGAATAATGTTCTCCTTATGCGGCACTGTAATATTAACGCCAAGAAGGTTTAAACACGAAATGGCTTTAACTGCGTGTGACAGGTCTTCAGGAAGAACTCTGAAAGCGATATAGCATATATCAAGTCCTAATGTTTTAAATGCGGAATTATGCATTGACGGAGAAAGTGTATGTTCAATCGGATTTCCAATAATTCCTACTATTTTAGTTTTCCCACTTAATTCCATCTGTAATCCCTTTTAAAAGCCCTTCAGGTGTTGGATCTATTGCCTTAACATATGTGCCGAGACACTCTTCAATATCTTTGAGTGTGATATTATCCAGGAAGACATCCGATCCATATCTGAGGGCTATATTGGGCACGAGGAGGCAGTCAGCCCTTGTTTTACCAGCGAGGGTTTTTACAATATCTTTGCCGGTAAGTAATCCGGCGACTGTCACAGTCGGCCCAAAAAATTTATTTTCAACTTTAAACACATCCAGGCTAAGGCCATCAATTGTATTTAGTTTTTTGGAAAACTCTTCAAGAAAAGGCATAAATGAAACTCCTGTGAAAACGGCTACTTTTTTAGGTTCAATTTTTCTGGGAAGTTTTATTTTTTTGGAAGCATGGAGGAAAGCCGGCACCAGTCCAACGCCGTTTTCCATTTGCGGTAAATCACTATAATCTTTCAGGGGCGGGAAGGGGTGTTCCGCCTTAATATAAAATTCGTCTGCAAGATATACTATCGGGTCCCCGTGGCGTTTTTTGAATCTGTCCCGGGCCTGTTTTACGGTGTCTACAACTTTTACCGCGTCGGATTTTTCAAAAGGTTTAATTTGAGTTTTTCTATACTTTGTTAATCCAACCGGTACTACCGCTATCGATGCAACGTAAGGATAAAATTTCTGGAGATCTTTAATAGTTCTTAAGAGTTCTTCCCCATCGTTTAATCCGTGACATAAAACTATTTGTACATGTATTCGAATCTTATAAGCTGTTAGTTGAAGTAGTTCTGTAAGTATATTGGGAGCCTTTGCATTCCCGATAATTTTCTTTCGTAAGTCATTATTTGTAGTATGTACAGATACATAAAGAGGACTCAGTTTCTGCTCTATGATGCGTTTTTTATCTGAGGCGGAAAGATTTGTAAGAGTTATGTAATTACCATAAAGAAACGACATGCGGTAATCATCATCTTTCAGATAGAGTGATTTTCTCAAACCCTTCGGCATCTGGTCCACAAAACAGAAGATGCACTTATTCCTGCAGGATTTTATCTTAAAAGGTTTCAGTTCTATGCCAATGTCGTCATTTTCTTTTTTCTTTAATTTAACTACAGATGTTTTTTTGTCCCGCTGTATTTTAAGGTTGAGGGAGTCATCTTTTAAGTAAAACATGTAATCTATAACATCTCTTACAGGTTTTCCATTAACACTTAAAATAATATCCCCTTTTTCAAGACCATTTTCATGTGCGATACTGCCTTCGGTTATATTGTTTATTGTTGTATACATAGATTCTTTTAGAGATTTTAAGAAGTTTCAGCGTTTGCTATTTTTAATCCTTTATATATGTAATGGAGACCGGATATGACAGTCACTACAGCTACCAAAATAAAAAGTGATATATGAATATGCGTGGTTTCATCTATATTAAGAGAAAGAAGTATCAACCCTATTAAGATAAATTGACAGGCACTTGTAACTTTTCCCATAAAACTTGGTTCGATCTTTAAACTATGGGTCACAAAATAAAGAATTATGCTTCCAGTCAAAACAATAACATCTTTACTGATTACAATTATTGTAAGCCATTTTGGCGTAAACCCGTAAGCGCTCATAAGTACGAAGGAGGTTATCAAAAAAAACTTGTCAGCAACGGGATCAAGGATACGGCCAAAGTATGTTACCTGTTTTTTTATTCTTGCAATTAGTCCGTCAAGGAGATCTGTCACAGATGCCAGGATAAACACTAACAAAGCTATTTCAAATTCTCTATATATAATCGTAACAGCAAAAAACGGTAAAAGCAATATTCTGGCAAGAGTTAAAATATTGGGGAGATTCCCGTTCATAAGAAAATAGCTCCACTTTAAATTTTAAATTTGCAATTTCAAATCTAAAATTCAAAACATGTTTTTTGATGTAAATACAAATTAAACAGAGGGACATATTTTATTGCGAATAGAGTCTCTTATATCTGAGTTGTCATTCCCGAAGTTTTTTATCCCCGATAAAGACCTTCGGGGACGAATCCAGTATTCTTTCAAATCAACTGCTTCTGGATTCCCGCTTAAGCCTGTCCCCGAAGGTAGTAATCGGGGAGACTGCGGGAATGACGATTTATGCGCAATTATTTATGACGCTATGTATAAAAGCCCCTGTACTTTTCATCGACAGGGGCTCTTTGTTTTAAATTAGAATAAACCTTTTACCTTGCCTGTGGTTACATCCACGTCAACTCTGCGGTAAGCAGGGTCAGATGCTGTTCCCGGCATCAATTTGATTGCTCCTGCAACAGGAACGACAAACCCTGCTCCTTTATATGTGAGTATGTCGCGTATAAGGAGTTTCCATCCCTTTGGAACTCCCTTGAGGTTCGGATTGTCGGTAAGGCTTAGATGTGTCTTAACCATACAGGTTCCAAGTTTTTGTATCTCAGGGTCTTCCTCCATCCTCTTGGCCTTTGCAAGTGCGTCCGGCGTATATTCAACGCCGTCGGCGCCGTAGACCTGCTCGGCAATCATTTCAATCCTTGTTCTGAGAGGCATTGATAATTCATATAGAAATTTGAAGTCGTTAGGCTCATTGCAGGCATCAACTACAGCGTCTGCAAGCTCAAGAGCTCCTTCACCGCCGAACTGCCAGTGCTTTGAAAGCGCAACCCTCGCTCCTGCTGCCTCAGCAATTTTCCTGACTGCTTTGATCTCATTGTCAGTATCGGTGTAGAAGGCGTTGATACAAACAACAGGATTAATTCCTGCTTTCTTTATTACATTAAGGAGATGTACAAGATTTTCGCAGCCCTTTTCCACCCATCCCACGTTTTCACCCTTGTATTCTTCGGGAATCGGTCTTCCGGGAACAGGGATTGGAGCTCCGCCGTGGCATTTTAAAGCGCGGATTGTTGCAACAAGAACTGCTGCATGTGGCTTCAGACCCGAGAACCTGCATTTCAGATTCCAGAATTTTTCAAACCCGATATCAGCGGCAAATCCTGACTCGGTGACATGATAATCGCTAAGTTTCAGACCAACCCTGTCTGCAATAATCGAGGACTGGCCGATTGCGATATTTGCAAAAGGTCCTGCATGTACAAGGACCGGCTGTCCCTCGGTAGTCTGCATGAGGTTTGGATTTAATGCCTCAACCATCCATGCAGTCATTGCGCCTGCGACATTGAGGTCCTCTGTTGTTACTGGCTTGCCGCTCTTGTCATAAGCAACGACAACTTTGCCCATTCTCTCTCTCATATCCTTCAGGTCGGTTGCAACAGCGAGTATAGCCATAATTTCCGATGAAACCGCTATTGCAAATCCGGAGTTCATCATGAAGCCGTCGCTTTTGCCGCCGAGTCCTATTGTTATCTCTCTCAGCGCCTGAGCGCAGAAATCCATTATCCATTTCATCTCAACGTTGCGCGGGTCAATGTTGAGTCTTTTTAATTTGCGTTTTGCAAGCTGTTCGTCATTGTAATTGAACTCATGCTGTATGCGTGATGTGAGCGCCACCATTGCGAGGTTATGTGCGTTCATGATTGCATTAATGTCGCCGGTCAACCCCAGAGAAAATGGCGTTAAAGGAATGCATTGTGACAATCCTCCGCCCGCAGCAGAACCTTTGATATTCATTGTAGGTCCGCCGGAAGGCTGACGGATAGCGGCGATAACGTTCTTTTTGCGTTTACCGAGCCCCTGAGTTAATCCCATCGTGGTGGTTGATTTACCTTCACCCAGAGGCGTCGGAGTTATTGCTGTAACGTCAATATATTTAGCATCAGGCCTTTTAGAAAGGCGTTTTAATATCTTGTTGAAATCAAGTTTTGCTACATAATGACCGTGAGGCAGGAGCTCTTCTTTTTTAAGTCCCAGTTCCTCTCCCAATTGATAAACAGTCTTCATGTTAGGCTCTGCAGCTTCTGCTATTTCCCAGTCTGCGTGTTTCGTTGGATCAAGCGGCATTTTTAAATCCTCCTTATATTGATTTATTATGTAATTTGAGGATAAATCCCCCGACTTAGAATTTGAAGTTCAGGGTTTTACGTTTTACCTCAATTACTTAATTTCATAAAATTGCCATATGCGTTTGAGGCTTTAAAAACGCATATGAAAAATGAAGGTCTAAAATCGTAGCATAGAGAATATTGTACTGTCAAACAAAATCTTGTTACATGGTAACCCTTCAGTGAAAGGTGGAAGCAACACGCCTCAGATGTTATTTTTTGAATCAGGGCGGTTTCTTCTTTTTAAGGAGGTGGGGTATCTTTATGGAACAAGAGGGGGGAAGGATCAAGGGTAATGTCCTTGGATAG
>JACRLN010000034.1 GCA_016215115.1 Nitrospirota bacterium | reverse complement strand
CAAATAATTTCGGAGGTAGAGATATATGGAGAGTGTTCTCAGGAAAGTTGAAGAGCTTGCTTTAGTGCATGACAAGGTAGATCCGAAAATCGTCAAAGAAAAGAATATCAAACTGGGTTTGAGAAATGAAGATGGTTCAGGATGGGTGGTGTCAGGTCTACAGAATTCAGTAAAACAATAAATTTTCTCTGTTAATTTTCAACTCATATCTTTATAATTAAAAACAAATTGTCGGGGGACATGGTATGACGAGACCTTTACGCATTGAATATCCGGGCGCTTACTATCATATTACATCAAGAGGTAATGAGAGAAAAAATATATACATAAACAAAGGAGATAGAGAACGCTTTCTTGCATACCTGAAATCAGCGCACCAGCGTTATGGGGCAGTAATTCATGCATTTTGCCTTATGAACAATCACTATCATCTATTTTTAGAGACGCCAAAGGGAAATCTTTCTCAAATTATGCGTCATATAAATGGCGCTTACACTAATTACTTTAATATCAGGCATAAAAGAATAGGTCATTTATTTCAGGGCAGATATAAAGCAATTATTGTAGAAGCTGATTCATATGCGGGAGAACTTTCTTGATATATACACCTCAATCCTGTAAGAGCCGGTATTGTAGATATACCCGAAAAATTCAGTTGGTCAAGTTACCAGTACTACATAGGGATGAAAAAGAAACTGGACTGGCTCACAATAGATTTTATCCTGTGCTATTTTGATAACGGTCATTTGCATGCCCGGAAGAGGTATCAAGAATTTGTGAATGCCAGGATTAATGTTCAATATGAATCTCCTTTAGAAGAAACGGTAGCGTCAACGATATTAGGAAGTGACAATTTCATTGAATTAATAAAAGATACGTATCTGGATCCTAAAAAGAGAGACCGGAATTTGCCCGCCTTGAAGGAGTTAATAAAGAGTAAAGATATTGCAAAGACGCATAAAGAAGTTGAAGCAATTTTTAACAATAAAGCTTCTCTTTCAAAAAAATTTACGCTATATTTATTCCATAAATACACTGATAAGCCGTTAAAAGAAATTGGCACATATTTTGGAATTGGCGAATCTGCCGTATCTGAAGCAAGCAGACAATTTGATATAATCTTAAAAAAGAACAGGAAACTACAAAAAAAAATCGAATTAATACGAGAAAAACTAAATTTCTGAATTATGTAGACCTGACACCATCTTCATTTGTTCCGTCCTGGTTTAACGTACCTGAAAATCAGATAACCGAATAATAAAACTATCGCCAGGAAGATCGCGGCATGTTCAATCCTTGATATGTTTTTTCTCAAAATCTGCAGACTGTTGCCTCCGACGTAGCCGGCCCCTATCATTATCGCCATTGTAAATATTGACGTGAAAGCATCCACAAGAATAAATTTCAATGCGGGCATCCTCATAACTCCCGATACTATGAACAACTGGGCTCTTAATCCCCACAGATGCCTTCCAAACAATATGATGAGAGAGCCTCTTTTGTTAAATTCTTCTTCAATTGATAATAGTCTTTCAGGAGATATGATCCTGTGGAACCTCTTATTGGTGACGATCATGCGGCCATATTTTCTACCAACATAATAAAGAAAATAATCAGCTAACAAAAGCCCGGGGTACACAACTGTGAGAGCAGGTATTAATTTTACTACATCATGAGAGATCAGGAAACCACATAATATGAGCGTTGCATCTTCAGGAAAAGGGAGCCCGATGCCTCCGAGGATGAGGAGGCTGAAAATACCTATGTACGGAAAATGTTCTATGAGCGCTGAAATATCAGGCATATCGTATTAAATTTCAGGAATATTTATTTTTTTCTTAGCATAATATCAGATTTCAGGTACGAATTCCTGACAACCCCTGCCTTCTTCATTTCTCCAGTCTTTCAATAAACAACCAGATTCTTTCTACAACATTTCAAAAGTTATCATCAAAGAAATAATAGTTATAAAAAATAAACCGACAAGAAAAACAACGTCTGCAATCTTTTCATAAAATACTGCTTTCTTAACACTCCTCATTGACATATAGGAAAATACACTGGCTACAAGAAATAGCAATATCGATATTCCAACGAATCTATCAATAATAACATCAACTTTCTTATTCATCTTCCATAATTTCATGAAGTTGATCAATATAAAGCATAATCCGAGAAGGTTTGACGATGTGGGCAGGATATGTTTTGATACATTCTTTCCTTCATTGGGATTTTGAGTCATTTTAGAATCCTCCTTAATTTGTTATCGCTGGCATAAATTTATAATAACACCTCTGGTTGCAAAAAGATTGTTGAGCGACATGGAGGAAAGATCAGGTCTGTTATAAAGCTGATTTTAATACATGCAATATAAGGCAAAGACAAGAATGCCTCTTCAGGCAAAAATTCATCTGCCTGAAGAGGCATCCTCATTAATTGGAGAATGCATCTACTTACCTTGTAGATGATTCTTTCTTCTCTGCTGCAGAAGCATCTTACTTCTCTATACTTTTTGCAGTGTTCTTGCCGTCAGCCTCGTGATACTTAATTTTAACTTTATCACCGGCTTTCAAGTCCGCGATAGTCTTTTTGTCTTTTCCGACCTTTATTTCGGTTTTATCATCAACCGTAACTGTAACATCTCCTTTTTTACCTTTTACAGTAACTGTCATGGCCTTTGCATCAACTGCGGTAATATCGCCTTTTACATGTTTCTCCACTGCCTTTGCAGCCTTTGCTGCAGGCGCTGTCTCGGTTTTCTTTTCCGGGGCAGCTTCCTTCTTCTCGGCTGGAGCTGCCTGCTTTTCTGCTGCAAAAGTCACACTTGTAACAGCTAAGATAAAGATTAAGGAAAGTGCAACTACTAATATCTTTTTCATCTGAATCACCTCCTTTCTTGTTTTGTATTTACTGCTTTTTCCACGCCCGATAATTATCAAGGCACTATTCTCACCGAAATTGCCTTATCAATTCCTTCTGTTGTCGTGGCATACTTCACTTTGACTTTGTCGCCTTTTTTGATCTTTTCCAGAGTTATTGGGACCGACTTGGCTCCATACATGGTAGTGGTAGAGATTATAAGGAAATTTAATTTTTTGTTTTTCTCGTCACTTACAATGATTTCCGACTTTGTGCCCTTCGCGGGATCAGCCAATGAGATAGAGTCAACTGTGCCTGTAAAAGTCTTGGTTTCAGTTTTTTCCCCGGTTTTACCTTCTGCCTTCTGTGCAAAAACCTGTGTGGTAATACCAGACAGAAGAAATAATGTAAAAATAATTGTTGTTATCTTCTTACACATGTTTCTAATTTTCATATTTTTTTATCACATATAAGATACAAAATCAATGATTAAATTCACATTAGGAGAAGATTAAAATATTCTAATCTTGCGCTTCCTGTTGATGATCTTGAATCCTTCAAACCAAATGATGCTGATGACACCGGCAGCTAAACTGATAGCAAGATCGATAGGGTGTAAGGTACTGAAGTGAAACATATCCCTTAGAACCGGGATATAAAGAACCATGCACAAGAAAAAAATTGCCCCTGCCATTACCCACCATAGAGCTGCATTAGGCGAGCGCAAGGTGCTCAATATGGTGCGTGACCGTGAACGGTTCGTTAATATCAATCCGAGATTTGCGATAATAAGCGTGGTAAAACTCAGCGCCCTGGCATCCGACTCACCCTGTCCCCTCTGCATCGCTGTAATGAAAACAGCCCAAACAATACACAATACACTTATTCCCTGCAACAGGCTAAAGGTAATGTTCCGTTTGTTAAAAAGCGGCTCCTGTAAATTACGCGGGGGCTTCTCCATTATATGAGCTTCCTCAGGTTCAGCTTCAAAGACAATTGAACAGGCAGGATCTATGATCAATTCAAGGAATACTATGTGGAAAGGTAAAAGTACAAGGGGCCAATTGAAAAGTACAGGCAGCAACGACATTCCTGCAATAGGCACATGAATTGCCAAAATATATGTCATTGCTTTTTTCAGATTATCGAAAATCCTCCGTCCCATCCTTATGGCCTTAACTATGGAAGAAAAGTCGTCGTCAAGCAGCACAATAGACGAGGCCTCGCGGGCTACGTCAGTACCCCGCTCTCCCATAGCTATGCCGATATGTGCGGATTTAAGCGCTGCTGCATCATTAACGCCATCGCCTGTCATGGCTACAACCTCGCCATTAGCCTTAAGTGCGTTAACTATATGCAGCTTTTGTTCCGGAACAACTCGCGCGAAAATATTAATTGTTTTGATTCGTTCCTGAAGCTCTGATGTATCCATTTTTTCGAGTTCCGTCCCGGTAATAATTCCGTCCGTCTGTTTCAGTCCTATCTGTTTTGCTATGTTCTGGGCGGTAACAGGATAGTCGCCGGTAATCATCACAACTCTTATCCCGGCATCGTAGCATTCTCTGATTGCTTCCGCAACACCAGGACGTACCGGATCTGCCAGGCCGATAAGACCCAGGAACTTAAATTTAAAGTCATGCTGTTCACCGGGAAGGTCTGTTTGTTTGAACTCAGCTTTAGCCACACCGATTATTCTTAAACCTTCTTTTGCCATAGAGTTAATCTTTTCTGACAGTCCCTGAAGTTGCTCTTTAGACAGGTGACATATATCAGCAATGGCTTCAGGCGCACCCTTGGAGGCAATGACATAGTTTATATTGTCAGGCGATTTCCAGACTCTCGACATTGCCAGCAGATTCTGCGACAGTGGATATTCCTGTACCAGGGTCCAGTTTTCATGAAGGTGTTCTGTATCAGACAGGACTTGCTTCCCGAGTTCGCTTAAAGCCCTTTCCATTGGATCGAAGGGTTTCATCCGGCTTGCAAGTATGCCGAATTCCACGACCTCGTGGAAATCTTCGGGGATGAATTTATGAGAGTAATTTATATCGTGGAACTTTCCGCCTGCAAAAATCTTTTGCACAGTCATTTTATTTAAAGTAAGCGTACCGGTTTTATCCACACATAAAACAGATGCAGACCCCAGGGTTTCCACTGCCGGGACCCTGCGAGTGAGCACCCGTTTTTGGGAAATGCGCCATGCTCCTAAGGCAAGAAAGACTGTGAGTACAACAGGGAACTCCTCGGGCAACATTGCCATTGCAAGGGTTATTCCGGCCAAAAAGCCATTCAGCCAGTTGTTTCTTGTTAATCCATATATAATAACTATCAGGCTGCAAAGAGATAATCCTATGATTGCGAGATTGCGGACCAGCCGTCCCGTCTCTTTTTGCAGGAGAGTTTCTTCAGGTTCGATGGTCTGGAGGGCCTTGCCAATTTTGCCGAGTTCTGTCTTGATGCCGGTTGCCTTCACCTGTGCGATAGCGAAACCCTGTACTATCAATGTTCCGGAAAAAACAAAAGGCAGGTCATCACCTCCGGGACGACTCATTTCCGCTGTCCCTCTACAAAAAGATTTCCGTACAGGAACAGACTCTCCTGTCAGTAAAGATTCATCAACTGACAAGTTTGTACACGAAATCAGAACCGCATCTGCAGATACGCGGTCGCCCTCAGCCAGAACCATAATATCTTCCCTTACTACTTCACGACCTGGAATTCTCTTTTGAGTTTTGTCTCTGATTACTAAAGCACGCGGGCTTGATAAATCCCTGAGCGCCTCCAGAGCCCTCTCGGTCTTACGTTCCTGATAAAGCGTTATACCCATAACAATAAAGACAAAGCTCAGGAGCATTACCGCCTCCCTGATATCACCCAGAAGCAGATAAATCACTCCGCCTGCTATCAAAAGCAGGAACATAGGTTCCCGGACTACTTCAAATGCAATGGCAAAAACATTGCGTCTCTTTGATGAAGGAAGTTCATTATAGCCTTCCCGCTTCAGCCTTTGAATTGCCTCTGCTTCTGAAAGACCCGTGATACTGTTGATGTCAAGATTATTAACTACTGGTTTCATTGCCTTGGAAGGAGCACTGTAAACTTCGTCCCCTGATTAATTTTACTTTCAACCTCAATCTTCCCTTTGTGGGCGTCAACGATAGATTTGGCAATGCTTAATCCTATACCAAAACCCGGTTTATAGCGGGATTTATCCAGACGGTAAAAGCGGTCAAAGACGTGTTTGATTTCGTTAGCCGGTATTCCAGCTCCCGTGTCGCTTATTTCAATCCTGGCATAATCTTCTAACGGTTCTACGCTGACAATTACCTTGCCATTTCTTTGCGTATACTTAATCGCATTATCCAGCAGATTAATAAAAAGACGCTTCATCTGATTTTCATCTCCATAAATAGTTATTTTATCCTGCGCTGAGAAATTTATTCTGATATCTTTCTGGTCTGCCAGTACTTTTATATCATTCACAATAACATTTACCAACCCGCTTATTTCTAAAGGCTTTTTTTCAAGAATAATTGCACTGCTGTCAAATCTGGCGAGCATCAATAAATCTTCTACAATTCTGTTGATCCTGTTTACCTCTTCCAAATTACTGAGCAGAACCGATTCGTATTCTTCTATCGAACGGATTTTCTTTAATGACACTTCCATCTCACCTTTTAAAACAGCCAGGGGGGTCTTGAGTTCGTGAGCAAAGTCTTCAATAAACTGCCGCTGTGAAGAAAAGGCATGTTCGAGTCTTTCGAGCATCTCGTTAAATGTATCGGCAAGCCTCTTGATTTCGTCTTTTGTATCAGGGATGTTTACTTTTAATTTCAGATTCTCTGCAGTGATTTGATGAATTGTATCAATCATCCTGTCAACAGGATTTAATGCGATCTTTGCGAGAAAAACACCGATAACACCCGTCAAAAACACGGTCAATGGCAAAAGCACAAACAAAGCCCATTTCAGATTCTTTAAAGCCGTTTGGATTGAACTAAGCGGGCTGGCGACCTGTACAATATATACAATCTTTTTATTCTCAATCACAGGCATTGTGAGTACCCTGAAGATGGTCTGATTACCCGGGGAAAATTCTATTGAAACATTATCGAAGCGCTTTTCTTTCTGTAATTCGGAAGTCATAGCTTTCATCGAAAAGATCGATATGTTAGGTACATTCTTTGAAGATGCAATAAGTACACCTTTAACATCGAATATCTGCACAATAATATTGAGCAGATCCGGATCATCTGATTTTTCCTCAACCCACCGCTGGGCAATCTTGGCAAAATTTATATTGTTTATCTTACTGAATAAATCCTCTTTGATTCCCATTGTTACTGCTTCCAGTCGTTCAGCCTCCCAGTAAGTATCAATGGAGTTGACAATCCCCCCCACTCTCGACAGCAAAAGATCATCCTTATCTCCATATAGTGCCTGACTGAAGTTGCGATAGAGAATTATGCTGAAAATGGCAAGTGTCAGCGCCAATATCAGCATGTACCAGAGAATTATTTTGAACCTTACAGATTGTACAAACATATTCAGTTTACCCGGTTAGAAAAAACCTCCAACAAAAATTGATGGTAATTACTTTATTAGAGCTGACGGCGGAATAATTCCACCGTCAGCGCATATCGTTAAAGGATGAAGGTCTCTAACGAGGTTTATTCCTTCAGAACGTATCCCCTTCCACGAAGCGTATGTATAAGCCTGTTTTTATGATCCCGGTCAATCTTGTTGCGCAGGTAATTAATATACACATCAATAACATTCGTGTATGTATCGAAGTTAACATCCCAGACGTGTTCGGAAATCATGGTCCTTGTAACAACAGATCCTGCGTTGCGCATAAGATATTCCAGTAAAGCATATTCTTTGGTGGTCAATTCAATTTCCTGGCCCGAACGGGTAACCTTATGTGTCATTAAATCAAGCACGAGATCACTAATCTGCATTTTCGTTACTGCGTTACTATCCCTTTTCCTTAATAGTGCCCGTATCCTTGCCAAAAACTCTTCAAACGCAAAAGGCTTGATCAGATAATCATCTGCTCCGGAATCCAACCCTTTAACTTTGTCCTTTACCGAATCTTTAGCGGTAAGCATTATTATGGGGGTAACGATCTTTTCTTCCCTTAATTTCCGGCATAAACTGATTCCGTCAATTTTGGGAAGCATGATATCCAGCACAACCAAATCGTACTCTCCAGTTGTGGCTAATAAATGCCCTTCTTTGCCGTCATATGCTGCATCTACTGAATACCCATCTTCCTTTAAACCGCGCTTTATGAAATCTGAAATCTTTCTTTCATCCTCTACAATAAGAACCCGCATTACCGCCTCCACGTCATTCTATACATAGCGTCATAAATAATTGCGCATAAATCGTCATTCCCGCAGTCTCCCCGATTACTACCTTCGGGGACAGGCTTAAGCGGGAATCCAGAAGCAGTTGATTTGAAAGAATACTGGATTCCCGATAAAAAACTTCGGGAATGACAACTCAGATATAAGAGACTCTATTCGCAATAAAATATGTCGCTCTGTATAAATCCCTGTTAACTATATTCCATTATTATTCTGCTTTATCTTATACACTATGAATCAAATAAATTATAAGGAAAATCCCGATTGCAAGAATGGATATCGCAAGTAAGATATCAAGTATTAATGAGGGCTGATAGGCATCTTCGTCTATCTGTCTTTCTACTTTTTTATATCTGATAAATGCAAGTATTCCCATCAATGCACCGAGAGCAACAAGAAATATTCCAAAGATTGATGAGTAGCCGCGGGATGGAAGAACAGTCTCCTTCCTTAAAAAATATGATATTTGTTTAACGAAAAGAGCAAACTTCTCCACTACAAAGCCAAACGCCATAATCGCTATACTGGTCCGTATCCACGCGAGGAAGGTCCTCTCGTTTGCCATATGTACCCGCCGGTTGCGGACCTTTGGAGATTTTCCATCTTGCCGTTGATCTATCATATCAGTAAAATTATACACCAGAAGATGGTAAAACGCATATTAAAAAGGTATCAAGTTTCTAACAATTTTAACCCTTTAAGCTTTCATATATTTCTTCAAATTGCGGGGCTGTTTCCCTGAATGCGTTTAACATCAGCGGATCAAAGTGGCGGGGCATGGTCCTTCCGTCACCTTCTGTAATTATTCTGTATGTAGTATCGTGATCAAAGGCGGGTTTATACACCCTCTGATTTCTCAGGGCGTCGTACTGGTCGGCAATGTTCAATATCCTTCCTTCCAGAGGTATCTGTTCCCCGCTTAGCCCGTGCGGATAGCCGCTGCCGTCCCACCTTTCATGATGTGATAAAGACGCGTTTCTTGCTAATGTAAGTCTGACGTGTTCCCCTAATATCTTTGCTCCATAAATCGTGTGTTTCTTCATCTCTTCAAACTCTTCAGGAGTGAACTTTCCCGGCTTTCTTAGAATATCGGGATGTATATGGATCTTTCCTACATCGTGAAGCATAGCCTGAAAGCGGATGATATCAATAAACTTCCCGGACATCCCTATCTTCTTTCCTATCAATGCGCAATACTCTCCGACCCTCTGAATATGGTTCCCGGTATCTTCATCGTTTGCCTCTGCCGCCCTTGCAAGGGCATAGACTATATAATCAAAAGCATCCTCAGTCTCTTTTACCTGTGCTGCAAGAGACTTTAAAAACAGACTCTGCATGACGATGCTGTTCAGCACAGCAGTATCATATTCGGTAACTTCCTTGCCGTAATTAATTGCGAAGATACAGAAGTCATTATGCAGATAACTGACCATGTTCCATACCAATATATTGGCGGACTCAAGCCGGTTAATGAAGGGCTTGAAGTTTGATTTGTCGATATTTGACTCATTATAAAATGCTATTTCCGATCTCCCTTTCGGGGGGAATTCGAGGGCATTTCGAATATTAAGATCAAGCGCTGTTCTGTGCAGATTATTCATGATAATCTCGTATTGATACCACTGCCACCCGATATTTTCATCAAGAATTCCGACCAATACTTTGTGAGGTCTTTCCAGCATATCGCTCTTTTTCTTGATGATCTGACTCACTATGCTGTCAACGCTTGACATAAATTCAAAGTTCAACGGGTCAAAGGTCTCTATGACTTTTTCTCCGAAAGATATTAAGTTTGTAATCTTGCCGTATGCTGAGTTGAGAGCCTCATTGAGGTTCTTCACCCTGAGGAGCATATTTATCCTTGTAAGGACTTCTCCAGAATCAAAAGGTTTTGATATGAAATCTTCAGCGCCTGCTTCAATACTCCTGATGCGGGCCTCCTTTTCCGTTAAGGCCGTAATCATGACAACCGGAATGCTCCTGTACCTTTCATCATCCTTTATCCTCCGGCACACTTCAACACCGTTGATTCCCGGCATCATCACGTCCAGAAGAACAAGGTCTATCTTCTCTTCTTTGATTTTCTGGACCGCCTGCTCTCCGCTTTCCGCCCTGATTACTTTGTAACCTCTCGGCTCGAGCATGGCTTCAAGGAGTTTTAAATTTGAAGGTTCATCGTCAACGCATAAAATACGCGGTTTATTGCTGTCAATCATCATATGTCCTCCTTAAATAAAATTCAGAAGTCAGGAACCGGAATTCAGAATAGCCGGCAGTCATTTCATTCTGACTGCTCCCTCGTATCAATAGAGCGCTTTAGAGGTATTGTGAAGGTAAACCTGCTTCCCTTGCCATATTCACTCTCGACCCATATCCTCCCGCCGTGAAGTTCAACAAGCCTTTTTGTTAATGCAAGTCCAAGTCCTGTTCCTTCATGTTTCTTGGCATATGCGGATTCAAGTTGTGTGAATTCCTTAAAGAGTTTTTGAATATCCTCCGGCTTTATGCCTATACCCGTGTCTTCGACAGATATCTCGATAAAATCCTGTAGGGGCAACCCTTGTGGTTGCCCTTCTTGTTCCTGGGCACGGACAAGCCCTGCCCCTACTTCCAATCGCGCAGCGACACTCACATAGCCTCCGTCAGGCGTAAATTTTACGGCATTGCCCAGCAGGTTAAACATTATCTGTTTTAATTTCCGTTCATCCGCCTCCATCATGATATCAGCTTCAGTCTCCATCCTGATATCCAGCTTTATCCCGTGCTTGATCGCCTTTTCTTTAAACATTATCAAAGATGCATTAAGCACATTGCTCAAAAGGAAGCTTCCTGCTTCGAGTTCCATCCGTCCTGCTTCCACCTTCGACAGATCAAGAATGTCATTTATAAGGCTCAGCAGGTGCTTACCGCTGCCATGAATGTCTCCGATATATTCTTTCTGCTTTTCATTGAGCTTTCCATACATTTCGTCCCGAAGCACTTCTGAAAAACCGAGTATGGAATTAAGAGGCGTCCTGAATTCATGGCTTATGTTGGCAAGGAAATCCGATTTGGCCTTATTAGCGGCCTCGGCGGATCGCCTCACGACCTCGGCTTCTTCAAGCTTTTTTCGCTCTGTAATATCAGCTACGAGACCATCATATCCGATAAATGTTCCACTCGTGTCAAACCTATGAACAATAGTATTTTGAATCCATTTGACAGACCCGTCCTTATGGATGATCCTGTGCTCAATTGGCGAGGCAGATTTTCCCTCAAGCACCATTTTAATCTGCCCCGTCACTGTCTCCCGGTCTTCCTCATGGATTATCCGGTACCAGAGATAGGGATCTGCGCTAAACTCGTCATTACCGTACCCTGTCACGTTCAAGCACGCAGAGCTGTGGCATGTCTCAACAGCCCTGCCTTTTTCTACCTTGACACTGTAAATGTAATTGGTCACTGACTGAAGTAACAGTCGGTAGCGTTCCTCGCTCTGCCGCAGCAGTTCTTCTGCTTTTTTATGTTCAGTGATATCCATCGAGAGGATGAAAATTCCCTCCGGCACCGGCTGGATGCTCAGATTGAACCAACCCGCCGAGCCGTCCGGAAAGGCAAACTCATTCTCCATATGATGTGCAATCCGTTCTTCCATGCACCGCCGAAGAACAGCAAACAGGGAGCTGTCTTCAATGTCAGGGTACACTTCCATCATAGTGTGCTGCAGCAACTCATCCCGTCTGTAGCGGCTCTGCCTGACAGCAGCGTTGTTCAAATAGAGATAGCGCCAATCGAACCCAATAATCTGGCAGCCTTCCATCATATTGTCGAGAGTGCTGTGGTAGAGCTCATGGCTCTTATGCAACGCCTCCTCTGCCCGCTGATGAGCAATATTTGTACGATGGGCCATAATCCCATATGCCATATCATTGGCCAGTTCTTTCAGAAGCTCAATTTCCTTCTCGTCAAATGCTTCAGCTTCAGATGAATAAATGGCAAGCGCTCCAAATAATTCCCGTCCTGATAGTAAGGGCAATCCTATTGCAGAGCCATATCCCCGTTTGAGCGCCGCCTCACGCCATGCGGCAGGATATTGATCGGATGTAATATTCTTAAAGACGGAAACATTACGGCTCCTCACCGCCGTGCAGATTGGACCGTTGCCGGGTTCCGTATCAGCCCATGTCAGGGCTGCCTTTTCAAGAAAATCTTTTTCATAACCTGCCTGCGCCACTGCCCGCACTGTCTTTTCCTCATCCTGTCCAGGATAACCGACCAGTGCCATACGGTACCCTCCGAATTCGGTGATAATACGGCAAATCTCCTTGATCAGGGATTCTTCGTCTTGGGCCCGCACCAGCATCTGGTTGCATTCACTTAGAGTTTTTAACACCCGGTTGGTTTTGGCTAATTCTGTAGTTCGTTCCCCGACCCTTTTTTCCAGTTCTCCTGAAAGCTTCTTGAGTGCAAACATCATCTCTGACCACCTGCAGGCAAAATAACCTCCAACCAGGAGCATAAATACGGTAACCGCAAAGAGCGCCCATTGTATCCTTCTTGCAGGGGCAAGGACTACATCAACTCTTTGCTCCACGACCACGCCCCATCCCCACCCTGCAACAGGATGGTAGGCTGAGAGGACCGGGAGTTTGTGTGCCGGTCCTATCATCTTTTCAATGCCATCCATGCCCTTTAACACGTTCCGTACTGGAGGGACCTTTGAGAAATCTATCAGCCTGTCTATTACATAATCAGGGTGATAGACAAGATTCCCCTTTGCATCCACTACATAGATATGACCTTTATGTATATAACTTTGGAGGTCCCCGGCAACGTCCATGTCGCCGACAGCATTTTTGATAAAATCATCCCGGGGCTGCATCACGAGGCACCCCACAATATTCCCGTTATATATCATGGGGACCGCAATGGCAAAAAGATACCTCTGCGGCCTGGCTGTTCTCATGTAAAACCCGGACACATATGGCGACCAGTTTTTTGAAATGCCTTTATACCAGTCTCTATTCGAAAAGTCTTTGCCGATGGTTTCAGGGGTTAAGGGATAATTGTCGATCTGGACGCCGGCGGGATCTGCTATGAATACCCGCTCAATTGTATTGGAATTTTCAATAAGGTTTACCAAATGTCTGTGCATCTCCTTCTTATCCCCTCTCAATATGCCTTCCAGAAAATAAGGCCTTGCCGCATACGATTTGCCGAACGCTATCTCGCTTCTCAGCTTCTCCTCGAGGGTGTGCGCCGTGTATTGGACAAGACGCCGGTTTTCTTCTAACAGCCTTTCTTCAATGACGGATGTCACCTCGAAATAAATATATGCAGAAAGAGCAAGAAGCGGTATTGTTACAATGAATATCCCTGCAAGGATGATCCTCCAGCGTTTTTCCAGGAGCCATCCCTTCATTGCGATGCACCCTCCTTTCTGAATATCAATGAGGACATTTCTGCAAAAAATGATATTATATTTTTCCTGTAAGAGCTGAAATCAATGCTGCGCATTTTCTTTACGTAATCAAACGGTTCATGTATCTTTTCAGGCGTATAATTATTTATTGAATTTTCTATAAGATTGAGAGTATTCACCAGCCCCTCGTTATTTATGCCTAAAAAAATAATTTTATCATAAAATCTGTTTATGTCAAGTATGTGTATAAATCACTCTCTTCTTCCCTCATTATTGTTTTTTTGTTAAACTTCTGTCATGCCTATTATTAAGGTCGAAAATCTTTCTAAACAATTCGGAGAGTTAACGGCTGTAAATAATATCTCATTTGAAGTTGCTGAAGGATCGATCTTCGGTTTTCTCGGACCTAACGGCGCAGGAAAAACCACTACTATCAATATCCTCTGCACTTTACTTGCTCCGACATCCGGAAAAACATTTATTGCAGGACATGATTGCTTAAAGGAACCTTCAGAAGTAAGAAAAAACATCGGAATTGTTTTTCAGGATACAACCCTCGACAAGGATTTGACCGCATATGAAAACCTGATGTTCCATGCTTATTTGTATGATGTTAAAAAGAGTGAAATTAATGATCGTATTGATGACGCCCTGCATTTTGTCGGCCTGCATGAGAGACGCAATGATCTTGTGAAACTGTTTTCCGGTGGAATGAAAAGAAGACTCGAGGTTGCGCGGGGAATGATCCACAGGCCCAAAGTCTTATTTCTCGATGAACCAACGCTTGGACTGGACCCGCAGTCAAGGGCTAACCTATGGGAATTTATCGTCGAACTTCCCAAAAAGCATAATGTTACTATTTTTATGACAACTCACTATATGGAGGAAGCTGAGGTCTGCAATAAAATAGCCATCATAGACAGAGGGGAAATAATCGCCAGCGGAACGCCTGAAGAACTAAAGAAGACCATCGGAGGAGATGTTATATATATCAGGACCTCTGACAATGCAAATGCAAAACTTGAAATAGAAAAATTGTTTAACGTTGAAGTTTCCGAAAAAGATAACGAACTGTTCCTGACGTCTCTAAAGGGTGACGCCTGTATCCCTGAAATCATAAAAACCATTGGGGAGAAAGTTCTTTCTGTGAGGCTCCAGCGGCCGACCCTTAATGACGTCTTCCTTAAAATGACCGGCAAGCAGATCAGGGAACAGAACGGGTCTTCAGAAGATACTGTAAAAGAAGCTGTTCGCGCATACAGGAGGAGGCATTAAATATTTTTAATGTTCAAAAGCGTGTCATTACCGAGGTTTTTATCGGGAATCCAGTTCCTTTGAATTCTGGATTCCCGCTCAACGGATTGCGGGAATGACAGCTCTTATCCACACAACTCCCGGAAAACCCTAAAATGTAATTATGTCAGCTGAAGGAACCCTTTTTGCAACATCATATCCTCTATTTTATCGATATGCAACTTTTCCGCTATTAATAATTTTTCACTCAATGATCTGTAATCTGATGCAAACAAATTAGCTTTTAACTCATTTGCGAAAGTCTCTACCATCGTTTCCTCAAGTTTCAAAGCTGTCCTGAGAGCCTCTTCCAAAGTAACAGGATTTGACTTAATTTGCAGCCTTCTGTTTTCTGCAAATCTCAAACTATTTCCGATCTGTTTTATCGACGGTAAAATATCAGTTGAAGGCAGCAAGTCAATGGACTCAATATAATCGGCATCAGTCAACCATGAAGCATGATCTGTCTCATCCCTGAAAAGGTCTTCCCAGAATATTTTTTCTTCAGGGAAAAACTGCATAAACATGTTGTAAATAGAGGCAACTATTTGCTCCATCTGAATACAACCGTTAATAAGATTCGTATGATCCATTTTTAAATTCAGGATATTGTTATTGCTCAGGAATAATTCAATTTGTAGTCTATATATATAAATATTCTCTGTCAATCATTTTATCTAATTTCTTCAAAAGGGAAATAGCGTGCGTTTTTTTCAGCAGCCTCTGTACAATAACTGTTTTATTGTAGTATGATTTTCTATTGTGAAAAACAATCTCTGTTTATTGATATGTGAAAATTATAAACGAGAGGCTGCGGCTATTATTAAAGGGAGGGGGTTTACGGATGTAACGTTGCTCACCTTTCCAGCCGTTTGTTACAGCTCCCGGGAGAAGAAGAAAGAACTTTCCGAATTTATACCTGCCGGCAGGAATAAGTGCGGACACGCTGCCTTCATAGGAAGTAAATGCGCCAAGCGTTTCAAACCTCTTTCCGATAAAAAGGTCCTATTAAGACTGAAACAGCCTGAACAGTGTTTTTATATGTTCATCAACAAAAAAATTATTGACAGGTATTTTAAAGAAAGGACCTACCTGCTGACCCCCGGTTTTCTGGAAAAGTGGCGTAAATGTATTAAAGAAATGGAGTTGGATCAGAAATCAGCCAGGAAATTTTTCAGTCTATCCTATACCAGGCTGGTATTGCTCGATACTGGAACGGGTAAGAACACCGTAAAAAACCTTCAGCAATTTTCCAAATATCTTAACCTGCCCTATGAAATAGTACCGGTGGGACTGGATTACTTCCGTATGTTTCTTAAGGAGATCATCCTCGATTGGCGTCTAAGAAATAGAAAAATTGAAGCGCAATTTCAGTCTGCGGTATTCAACGATGCAGAAAGGCGTAATCAAAAACGTTTCAATATTAACAGAACATGTTTAGTGGAGATAAATGAATCAGAGATGGTCACGCTGAAGGATATAAGCCTCGGCGGAATCCGCCTGAACAGTGACCGTCCTTTGCCTGCAGACAGCGTTCACATAGTAAAGATTTTTCCATCAATAAAAAAAGAGATCCATCTTACAGGCACGGTCGCATGGCTGTCCTCAACACAATCCCCGGCCGGCTCGCACAACTATGAAATAGGCATTAAATTCACTGAAATAAATGAGGACTCTAAACGCTCACTCGAAAAGTTTTTCACTTCAATTGCTTAGAAAACCGGCTATCTGTTTAAATATAACACGCTCATATCTGATAACGCCGGTATATTTCATTCCTTACGGGACATGTGCATAGCTCGGTCTTCTTATGAGGTTCCAGGTAAGGACAAGCTTTGTCGCCAAGGCATTTCACAAAATTAATATCCTGTCCGAGACAACATATAATCCTGCAAAGATTCGCATCTTCTAAAAGACACTTGAAGTTTTTATTGCATTTTGTCGTTTTTTGAAGAACTTCTTCAGGGACTTCAATCTTTATTCTCTTACTCTCCATTTTAATCCTTAATCATGATAAATATTTATGCTTCAGGAAGAGGTTTCGCCATTAATTACCCGGGCTAAAACCCTATCAATTTAAATAGACAGGATATTAAATCGGTGGAGCCGGATCTTTCACAATAGAAAAAAACACTTAAGATCAGAACTGCTGCAGATATGAAGAAAAGCAGGATAGGTTTTTTTAGTATTCTTTGAGCTATCTCAGATTCTAAAAAGCTGGTTCTGAAAATCTTCCGAACCGGTTGACCAGTATCTTCTTGTATTTTTTTATTAGTCTCATCTGATTTATTGCTGAACGAATGTACAGGCTCTTTATTGAGTGTTTCATGTTCTTTTTTTGAAACATTTTCCCTGTCAAATGTGGCCTGCTTGTTTCTTTCACTGCTCTTGAGTGCAACTATATAATGAAATATCTCTTTACTTAATCCCATTCCCTGGGCAGCTTCATAGACATCATATACGTCTACTGCTGTCTTTCCCCTTTCAAAGGCCCCGTTAAGGGATTTATCACATAATGAATTTATCAGACGGGGAATACCTTGAGAGCCAAAGGCTAAATCTAATGCTTCCCAACCAGTATCTGCAAATATGGAAGGATCACCTCCTGCCACATGAATACGATGCGAGATATACTGACGACTCCTTTCGGCATTCATTTTTCCGATAATTTCGAGCGTTGCAATACGCTGTTTGAAGGGCTCCATCTCCGGCTTGTTGATTATTTTCGTCAACTCCTCTTGCCCGAGCAGAAGTATCTGAATGAGTTTAGTCGAGCCCTCCTCAAGATTGTTTAATAAGCGGATGCCATTAATTGTGTCATCTGACATCAGATGTGATTCATCTATTATCAACAGACATTTACTGCCTTCAGAATTAAGCTTTAAAAGAGACTCCTTAATATCCCTTATAACAAATATCTTTTCGGATGTCGCTGGTTTCAGACCAAGCTCCTGTGCAATAAAAAGAAAAAGATCACCGCTGTTTTCCGGCGGCACAGCCATCCATATGAGTTTTATATCACGGGAAAATTCAGATTTTATCATTTGACTAAGGGTTGTTTTGCCTGACCCTATCGGCCCTGTTACTATCATTAATCCCCGGCCCGCCTTTAAAGATTCTTTTATCCTGTTGTGGACCCGGGCATGATCCCCCTGATCAAAAAAGAACAATGGATCAGGCACATTCTCAAAGGGTAGTATCTTAAGGCCAAAATGCTCTATGTACATAGTATTTTAAAATTCCTTATTTTCAGAGATGAGTTTTATCTCAACCCTGCGGTTTTTAGCCCTTCCCTCATCTGTATCATTGGTGGCTATCGGCTGCGTATCGCCATAACCTGCTACAGAGATACGCTCAATGGATATTCCATTGTCAACTAATATTTGGGAAACAGCCTTTGCCCTGAGGATAGATAGTTCCATATTATCCATATATCGCTTTCCAGTATTTGACTTGATCGGGAGGTTGTCAGTATGTCCCTGAATAATTACTCGATTATCAGGAGATGCCGCAATCTCCCGGACCAATCCTTTTACGGAAGTTATCAGATTTTCGTTTATTACATCCTGTCCGGCGCTAAACATTCCTCCACCTACCACAGCTAAAACCCTTGCCTTATTTTCAGTCCCTTCTGTTTCAGCTTTCATTGGGGTCTCTTCATTTGTATTTGGCAGCTTTTCCCCTGATCTTTCATTAGTGACTTGAGACCCTTCAATTAAAACCGGATTGGCGGCCTCTTTTTGGGAAGCTTGTTCTGATATATCTGTTGATTCATGCGAAATGTCCTTTGCCCTCAATCCTTCCGGGTTGTTTTGATAATGAGTATTCCTGACAGGCATTACTAATGCTTTAACTGTGATAATACCTGATAATGTGAAAAATAGAATGGAAAGGCTGACGAAAAATTTACGCATGATGAGCTAATAGAAAAACTGTTTTATTAACCATTTAATTATATTAAAGGATTTAATGTAATATTACAATAGATTAAGGATGAACTTATAGGCCATGAGTGGTCTAAAGCGACTCTGACCAAGAGTGTTTTATTAGTTTTATTGGTTCTATTAGTTTTATTTGTTAACTAATTCAACCAATGAAACTTGTTTATTTTATTAACTCATTTATAATCCGCGTTAATCTGTGTAAATCTGTGGCCAAATGCTTTTTATAAGTTGAAGGATCTCAAGAAAGCAGTATCTATTCAAACAGTTGCTGTAATTGCAAGTCTGATCTGGTGTTTTAAGATCGCAAGTCTTATCATACCAAGATTCGAGCCTTTCTTGGCGACGATAACCAGGAATGTATCATCTCCTACATGCGCTAATATAACAGGTCCTTTTTCGTATTCAATGATACTTATATTCAGGGTTCCCATTTCAAGCTCTTTACCCATGGTCTCGATTATCCTGAATCCGCCTGATGCAAAAGCGCTTATCATCTCGGCATCTTCATCTGACTTTACAATAGAGTCAACTAAAAATCCGTCACGTCCTGCAAGGCATACAGCTCTTACTCCGGTGATCTTTGAAAACTTCTTTAAAACATCCTTCATCTTAAGCGCGATCCTGTCTTTTGTTTCGAGAGAGGGTATATTATGAGTAAAAGGCAAATAAAGAGTAAGCAGCCAGTAAGCCCCTGCCGCCAAAACAGTCATTGCTGCTGAGAAAAGTAAAGAAGGTTTCCATTTATTTAAGACGTTCCCTTCAAATAATAAAAGACTAACTACCGTCAGGCAAAGGAAATGAAAAAATACAGTGTAGGCCAATCCCCACAGCTTTGGTGATTCAACAGTTATTTTTTTAGAATGCTGCCAATAAAGATAGAATCCTGAAGCACTGAAAAATATTATTGCCAATACTCCTGCAATCATGTAATAGATCATCGCCTGTATTGTCATTGGAATTTATTCTTCCTCTGCCGGTTCATCAGTTTCTTATCACCACATATCCAAGGGTATATTTCCTCATCGATCTATTCAATAGAGGGTTTATTATATTCTTCAAAAATGGCGTTTTGCCATCAAAACATTCCCTCCTGTTGTCACAATCAGACGACCATGTATCGACCCAGTCAGGCGGATTTACTGAAAGCCAGTTACAGAGAGTAAGGTCACAGGCAACTGTTTTTGGATTCTTGACCCAGTTCTTGAACTGCAGAGAGTATTCAATTTCAATATTGCCTTCAGCATCAGATAAAGTTTCACCCCCTGCAGGAGTTACTATTACTTTTGGTGTACGTATTAACAGATCTCCGCTATCACCTACAGGTAAACATTTTCCACAAAATTCAGGTGTTTTTTGTCGAAAGTCAGCCTTGTCTAAATTGACGTCCTTTAAGTTGAGAGTAATATTTGCTGATAATGTACCATCTGAGCCGGATCCGCTCATAAGATATGTAACAGGGAGCTCGTCCTTGAATCTTTTAAAGGTATTTTTCGAAAGGTCCCGGTTTTTAGCGGTATCACGGAACTGCTTTATTGAAGCATTAATGTTCCTGTTGCCAAATACCAGGAATTTGACAGGCAGATTTAACTCACTCAGTTTTTTATATATGTCCCTTCCAAAATCATACTGATAAGAAAAAATATAGCAAAAAAGCGGCGAGCCGCCCTTATACTGGATACTATCTCCCCTCTCCGGATATTTGCGCCCGCTGAACGGGAGTTTAACGGCAATGATCTGAAAAAATAATCCGGCGTCTATCAGGTTTGAGACTTTATTCACAATACGGCTGTAGTCCTGTATTTTGGAGACATCCTGAATTCCATCTGTGATTATTAAAAAATTCTTTGCTTTCTGACTTCCACTTATTACTTTCCCATATACAGAATCCAGAACCCTGTCAAAATAAGTATTGTTCTGGTGATAAAAACCGATATTTTCTACCGCCTCCCACACATCACCTTCAATGCTGTTATCAGGATTTGAGAAGGCATGATATTGATATTTCCCTTTTTCTCTTATATGTGATTTTAATATCCGGAGAAATTGAATATATTGTTTGCTGTAATAACCCTTTATTGAACCTGAATCATCAAAATATGATTCTGTAAGATCAATAGCAGCAGGGACCTTTTCTGAAGATGTGAATTTTTCAATTACAGTTTTGGCTGGTGGAAAGGAAGAGAAGAAATTACGAACACCGATTAGGCCTATTGCAATAAATATTATCAGCGGGATGGCCAGATAGACTATCCTTTTTTTCATTCAGGTTCTCTCATTCCGCTGATGTATATTATGGTCACTTTCAAAGTTGACGTAATAATGTTTGCATAGATCTAATCCAGAACTTTTATATAATAGCAGCACATATGGTTGTCAAGCACTTTGTCAACAACATCCTTTGGCACATTGGCTGCTCTAATCCATTCATCCGCAAAACCCTTTTTTCCTGAACCTGATTTGCAGCCAAGCTGATATATCTCTATTTTTTCCCCGCCTATTGTAATTTTATCTGCAAAGGCGCTTCTCATAGGCTGATGTACCGAGCAGAACGGGCTTACACCTGCGCCTCCGCCAACACGGTATTTCTGAGAAATCTGCCCTGGCTTGTTATACTCCGCAGTAAATTCTGCATAACTGGCAGGAAGTCCCTGAAAGACCTCATTGTAATTTTTAATTGAGTCAGCAAATGGACATTTTTCAAGTCCAAAAACGCTTTCCCCCTTATGCGAAGCTTTCCCTTCAATCCGTGTTATGGGATTCGTAGAGTTTTCTATTGCTTTCAGATAATCATTAAAGGTTGGATAATCAATCTCGCTTATCCTATCTGCTGTCATCAAAGCATTTCTCATAAGTATCCCTTTTGCGCTGGCTGCACCGACAAGCGTGATCATGGTCTTGATCATATCTATAAAACTGATATGTGCAATATCCTGAATCTTTCCTTCCTCTGACATCGGACCATCCTCCTCTTTGTTAATTATCGTTTTTCGCTCTCACCATGCATGAATTCAGGCTGATATATTAATGTTCTCAAAATAATTTCGACAGACTTTCAGTCTTTGTCCGTCATGCCCGAAGTCCTTAAGTCGGGCATCCATGCTTCTCAAAATGGATTCCCGCCTTCGCGGGAATGACGGCTAAAATGTACAGACTATTGTTAGACGCTTAATCATAAAGGCTGTGCACAAAAAAAAATATTAAAGACCTGCTGTCGCCATTGCGAGCTTATTTTTGTGCCTTCTGATAGCAAGACGTATCAAAGCAAGATTTGCTCCTTCATCAGCAGCAACGACCAGAAACGTATCATCCCCAACCGGCGCAAGCATCACAGGCCCTTCCTTAAACTCAAGCATGGTCATAGTCAGATTACCTTTATCGAGCTGCTTGCCCATAGATTCAGATGATCCAAAACCACCTGATGCAATGGCGCCTATCATCTCAGCATCCATACCTTTTTTAACTATGCTGTCAACTAAAAATCCATCACGACCGACAAGGCAGACCGCATTTACCCCCTCAAGCCTTGTAAATATGCTTAGAACTTCCTTGATATCTTCCATCTTTCCCTCCTTTGCCTTTCATCTGTTGAAAGGATTTGTTGTTAAGCCATACCTTGTGGCTTCAAGGCATAGTGGTTTTCCATTATTATCGGCGAGATAGTCAATTTTTTTTAGTGCCAGTTGTAATCCATTCATCAAGCTTTGCAGCTGTTTCCTTGTTTTCTGCCGGTTTTTTACCTGTACCATTATCGGGATTGAAAGTCCTTGTCCCCTTTTTGTCTATCGTTACCCATACCGAAGCGGTCGCAGTTTCCTGTGCCTCCCGGGATTTTTTATCCTCGACATCATTAATTTTAAACTCTCCCGGATTCTTTGTATCCGCTGTCACCCAATCATCAATTTTTGAAGCAGACTTTTCTTCCTTTTTTAGCTTTTCTTCTCTAACATCATCTGGCTTGAATAATCTTTCCCCCTCTGTGTTACTTGTTATGACTTCAGAAGAATGAGGGGTTTTCTTTTCATTAATTGAACTTTTTTGATCCATATAAGAGATATCTGCTTCCTCTTTTGCAGCTGTTTTGCTTTCTTTGAGTGATATAACCGTTTCGTTTATCTCTGCCGGCTTTCCATTATTGCTTCTGAACATCCTGCGTAAAAATGATCTGCAGAGATCCTTAAGACTATTCTGATCTATTCCAAATATGGGAAAGCCGGTTTCTGGTTTCTTCATTATCGATTGAGATATCTTTGACGTTCTATTAATATTCTTTATATCCGTCTCATCAGATTTTTTGTTAAATAACTCAATAGATTCTTTATCATGTATCTCAAAATCATCCCGACAACCATTTCCATTATGAAAGGAAACTTCTTTCATTCTCTCTACCTGTTTGAGGGCAATCTTATAAAAGAACTCCTCTTTTTCTAATCCCATTCCTTTTGCAGCTTCATAAACATCATCGACATCTACCGCTTTTTTATCTCTTTCAAATGCCACTTGAAGCGCCCTGTCGCATAATAAATTGATCATACGGGGTGTACCACCTCCAGCATCAGAGGCTAAAACAACTGCCTCCCAGCCCGTATCTGTAAATATGGAAGGATGGCCTCCGGCCACATGAATACGATGTAAGATATAATCATATATAATATCGGGGTACATCTTTCCCAAAATTTCAAGCGTTGAAATCCGTTGTTTGAATGGCTCCATCTCCGGCGTGTTGATCGATCCCATAAATTCTTCCTGACAAAGAAGAAGTATCTGGATAAGTTTAGTCGAACCATCCTTAAGCTCATTGAGCAGGTTAATGCCATTAAGCACATCATTTGTCATCAGACGTAATTCATCTATTATCAACAGACATTTGCTGCCTTCTGAATTGCTCTTTAAAAGAGCATCCTTTATCTCCCTGATAACAAATACCTTTTCAGATGTCGCTGGTTTCAGTCCAAGCTCCTGTGCAATGAAAAGGAAAAGATCTGTATCATTATCCGGGGGCACGGCCATCCATATTAGTTTTATATTACGGGAAAACCCGGATTTTATCTTTTGGCTCAGGGTGGTCTTTCCTGACCCTATCGGCCCCGTTACTATCATTAATCCCCTGCCAACCTTTAAAGATTCTTTTATGCTGTTGTGGACCCGGGCATGATCACCCTGATCAAAAAAGAACAATGGATCAGGCACATTCTCAAAGGGTAATATCTTAAGGCCAAAATGTTCAGTGTACATATTCAGCTTTTGAGGGAGTCTCTTCATATGTATTCCTTAATCTTTCCTATGATCTATCGGTAGAAACTTGCGACCCTTCAATCAAAGCCCTGTTGCTTGATATATCGGAAACTTCAAGTTATTTCTTTAATTAAAAAGGATTTTTTAAGCTTTGCTTTTGGACAGTTTATTTGTAGCCCTCAAATCCTTCCGAGTTGTTTTGAAATAAATATAACTGACAGGCATTTCTAATGTCCTAACCGTGATAATACTCGATAATGAATAAATAGAATGGAAAGGTGTACTAATGAAGTTACGCATAATGCCTTAAATTTTTCCCTTAATATTATCTTAAAATAATTAGCTTAATATTTCAACATATAACATGAAAAATCAAGTTGTTAAAGTTCTTAAGTTCATAATCTGCTATAATTTAAAAAACGAAAACTGAAAACAAAAAGAAAGAGGAGACATATTCTTTGGTAGAGGCCAATGCTGTTTATGTTTTAATTGCACGGGATTTCAAGAAGTTTATCAGGGAGAAGAGCCGTCTGATCTCTACACTTGCGCGACCGCTTATCTGGCTGTTTCTCGTTGGCGGCGGAATGTCAAGGCTGGTCTCGCCGGGCATAGGAATATCCTACATACAGTTCATATTCCCGGGAATACTCGGTATGACAATACTGTTCAGTTCGATCTTTTCCTCAATATCCATTATCTGGGATAAAGAATTTGGTTTAATGAAGGAGATACTCGTAGCGCCTGTATCGAGATTTTCCATAGTAGTCGGCAAGGCCTTGAGCGGAACTATTATCTCCGTCATTCAGGCCACTATAATACTTTTGCTTTTTCCGTTTCTCGGCATCAAGTTGAGCGTCATGTCAATACCTTATGCCCTATCAGTTTCTTTTATTCTTGCTTTCTGTATATCCTCACTGGGGATTATTTTTGCAACATTCTTTGAAAGCATGGAAAGTTTCAGCGCTATCATGAATTTTATAGTGATGCCGATGTTCTTTCTGTCCGGCGCCATGTACCCTGTGAAAAATCTGCCTGATATATTAAAATGGATATCAAAATTAAATCCGTTAACGTTCGGCATCGATGCTTTAAAACATGCCATACTTAAAGATACTGTGATATTTGATTTTCCCCTGTTTATTGATTTAAGCGTCTTGATAGTTTCTTCAGTTGTATTTGTTATACTGGCTGGGATTATGTTTGAGCGAAAGAAATAAAAAGAGGATTCGCTTCCGAAGGCAGCAATAAAGCCCCTTGAAATTTGGGTCTTCCGGGAAGAGTGTGGACAAGCTAAACGCTGTCATTCCCGCAGTCCTTAAGCGGGAATCCAGAAGCAGTTGATTTAAAAGAATACTGACTTCGTCCCCGAAGGTCTTTATCGGGGATAAAAAACTTCGGGAATGACGAGACGACACTTTGCATATATCTTGATTGATATAAACAGTTTATACCCACAGAAATGTCGGACGAACGAAATTTAAAGAAAGCGCGGGGCGGAAAGAATTAAATCACCCTGTCTATGCTTAAGAGGGACATGACAAGCAATATATAAATATTCATTCTATTAAAAGTAAACTGATAAGTAAATTTATTTCCTGTCTCCCTGATCAGTTTTACCCCGTTCCATAAAAGCCATACCGTGACAAGAATGAGTAAAAGGTCCGCGATGCGGGATGTCATTAATCCATAAAGCGGCGTTAATATGCAGGCCACCGCCGTTGCCAGAATCCAGATAAAAACGATTCTCACAAGCTGTCTTTGTGAAAATAAGTCTGTTAAGGAAGGAAGGCCTGCTTTCTTGTAATCATCGCCATGAGATAAAAACAGAAGCCAGAAATGTGTGATCTGCCATAGATAAAACAAAAAACAAACAGCTGATATTTGATGGTCAGGAAATCTTCCTCCTCCGGCAGCCCATCCGATGGCAGGGGGTATCGCCCCGATAACAGCGCATGGGACTGATGCAAAGGCAGTTTTCTTTTTAAGGTATGTATAAACGCCGTTGTACAGTATGACTGCACATATGCCAAGCAGGAAAGCAGTAAGACTTCCCGTGAAAAAAAGTATGAGGAAACCCGAAATCAAAAGGTTAAACGAAAAATATAATGCATGAAGAGGCTTGATCTTACCTGACGGTATCGGCCGTTTTTTTGTCCTGTCCATCAATGCGTCAGTTCTTCTCTCCTGATATTGATTAAGGGCGCAGGAGCCGCATGCAAGCAAAAAAACGCCTGCTGCTGTGCCAATAATCTCTGTTGTTAACACAGAGCGTGCGAGCATAAAACCGGTTGCCGCGGAGAGTGAAGAAAAGAGCGAAAGATTTATTTTGCAAAGTTCAGGATATGGTTTAAGTTTTTTCATGTTACTTTAATTTTTTTATATACTCTATAATCGCATTTATTTCTTCATCCTTGAGAATGCCTTTCTGTGAAGGCATTATATCCGGGAACCCTTTTACCACATCAGCGCCCGGATCAAGCATCGACCTCCTCAGATATTCTTTATCTATGACAATTTTACGTTCCCTGCCATTTGTGATAACCTCTGCCTCTTTACCGAAAATCCCTTTGAAACCCGGGCCGACTCTCTTTGTTCCATCTACGGTGTGACATCCAAGACAGCCGTTATTTTCCATGATCTTCAATGAGTCCTGCGCCTTTCCGGCTCCTTCTTTTTCCCCGTACCATTTTGAGAAATCCTCTTGTGCCATGACGATAACTTTTGAAATCATGGAGTGATGTCCTGATCCGCAGTATTCCGTGCAGAACAGGTCATATGTCCCTGTCTTGTCCGGAAGAAACCAGAGGTATGTCTCCATTCCCGGCACCGCATCCTCCTTAATGCGGAAGGCGGGAATAAAAAGACTGTGCAGGACATCCTCCGAATTTATGATAAGCTTTACAGGCCTGTTAAGCGGTACATTCAGTTCACCGCTCTTTTGTCCATTTTCATACATGAAAGACCACGACCACATGCGGGCGGTAACTTTTACCAGCATGGCATCCTTGGGAGGGTTTCTCATGATCCTGAAACCGATCCATCCGTAATAGAACATTGCAAGGACCAGAATCGTCGGAATAACCGTCCAGATGATCTCGAGCATCAGGTTGCCTTCGATATTTTCAGCATCAGGGTTTTTCTTTCTTCTGTATCTTATGAGGAAAAAGATCATCAGAGATGTGACGAGTACAAGCATGAACACCGATATTCCGACTATGAAAAACATCACATTGTCAACACTTGCCGATTTATACAGAAATTTCATAAACATTATTTACTCCTTAATGCCTGTACCATACATCAGAGAATGTCAGCCCAACGATAATAGCAATAGTCATAATAGTTAACAGGAGCATTGCCTTTATCAGAAATCCCTCATATTTCAGGTGCATGAAGAACAGGAGTATAAGACTCGCCTTGATTGAGGCAATAAAAAGAGAAATGAGCGCCCCATACTTTCCCAACTTCAGGTTTGAAATTGCAACAGTCGTCGCAGTCAGGATTAAAAGGCAAATCCATACTATAAAATATATTCTGTAACCGGTTATGCTTTTATTGTTATCATTCATTTATTATTACATTCTTCTGGATTCCCGTTTACACGGGAATGACCGCCTTTTGTCATTGATCCGAAAATGTCATTCCGGCTTGTCCGGTAACCCCCTTTCATCCCCCTTAAATTAAGGGGGAAAGAGGGGGTTAAATGATTCCCGACGCGCGGAGCCTGTCCCGACTTGTTCGGGGCTTGCGGGAATGACGGAACGTTTTCATGCTCCAGTTTCATTTTTAAATCTTTTCTCAACTTATCAAATAAAAAACCGGAAAAAGGAAAACCCAGACCACATCAACAAGATGCCAGTAAAGTCCGGCGTTTTCAAGCTTCACAAACTTCTCTCTGTGAATCCTTTCATTTATTGTCATGATAATCATAATGCTTATAAGAATTATACCTGCAATAACGTGAAGGCCGTGAAGGCCTGTCATAAGATAATAGAGCCCGTAAAATATCGTCTCTCCTTTGCCGCGCTGCAGAAGCTCTGCAGAATTCGGATATATCCCATGACGTATCTTTTCACTCCATTCAAAATATTTGTCAACCAGGAACAAAAGACCTAACGAGACGGTGAGGCCCTGCAATAAAACCGACAATTTCTTCTGACCTTTTTTTATGACGTTGATTGAAAGCGCCATTGTAAGACTGCTCGTCAGGAGCAGGACTGTATTCAGGGTTCCCATTGTCTTGTTTAATTCAGCGGCGCCAGTGTGGAACTCGTCGGAATATCTCGACCTGAACGCCGAATATAAAAGGAACAACCCCGTAAACAGGAGAAGCTCGGTAAAGAGGAAAAGCCACATTCCCATCTTGGACCCCTCGTAATCTTCTTTTTCTTCGAGGATATTGTCTTTATTCATGGTGAACTTTGTTCCAATGATTATAATTTAATGATAAATACATACAAGCCGTCATTCCCGCATGTCTTTAGCGGGAATCCAGTAGTTCTTAGTCTCTGGATGCCCGATAAAAGTCCTCGGGCATGACAGACAACGGCAAACAGCTTGTAAATACTATTTTGAGACTATTAATAACTTTAGTTTAATCCTTCCCAAACCTGTACGGGCCTCCGGTGACCACGGGGATCTCTTTAAAATTTTCACGCGGAGGGGGCGATGATGTCGTCCACTCAAGGGTGGTTCCACCCCATGGATTGCTTCCCGCAGCCTCCCCTTTAAAGATCGACCTGATCAGGTTATAAAACATGATTGCCAACCCTGTTGCCAGTATCCAGGAGCCTATTGTTGATATGAAGTGGCCTGTCTGGAACCGGGGCAAATAATCATAGTATCTTCTCGGCATGCCTTCCAGCCCGAGGATGAACATCGGGAAATAGAGGACGTTAAAACCGGTAAAGAGGATAACCCAGGCTCTTTTTGCAAGCGCTTCCCTGTACATCCTGCCGGTGATTTTTGGAAACCAGTAATGAAGCGCTGCAAAAAAAGCAAATGCCGTTCCACCGAACATCGTATAGTGGAAATGGGCCACAATAAAATAAGTGCCGTGAACAAAAATATTTGTTGCGAGCGCCCCGTTGACAAGTCCCGTAAGACCGCCGATGGAAAAAAGAAATATAAAAGAGATGGTAAATAGAAGCGGGGAGACCAATTCTATTGAACCTTTATAAAGGCTGGCCACCCAGTTAAAGACCTTAATGCCGCTTGGTATAGCGACGATGAATGTAAGGAATGAAAAAACCATCCTGGCTATGTCGCTCATCCCGCTTGTGAACATATGATGTCCCCATACAAGGTAACCGGCCGAGGCTATAGCGAGACTTGAGAAGGCAATGGCTTTATATCCAAATATCGTCCTTCTCGCAAAAACAGGGATTATCTCGGTCACTGCACCCATCGCAGGAAGGATCATTATATAGACGGCAGGGTGTGAATATATCCAGAAAAGATGCTCAAAAAGCAAAGGGTCCCCGCCCTTAGCGGGGTCAAAGAGACCAAAACCGAAAAGCCTTTCCGACATCAGGAGTAAAAGCGTCAGCCCGAGTACAGGCGTTGCAAGTATCTGAACCCATCCGGTCGCATAAAGCGACCAGACAAAAAGAGGCATCCTGAACCACTTCATGCCCGGGGCTCTTAAGCGGTGTATGGTAGTAACAAAATTGATACCGGTAAGAGTTGATGAAATGCCAAGCAGGAAAACTCCGAAGACCGCAAGTGTAACATTCGTCCCGGTCTTTATACTATACGGCACATAGAAGGTCCAACCCGTATCAGGGGGGCCTCCGCCTGTAAAAAGAGACACGAGTATTACAATGGCGCCTGTGATATAGAACCACCATGACATAAGGTTTATCCTGGGAAATGCCACATCCCTTGCCCCTATCAGAAGAGGAAGCAGAAAATTTCCAAGACCGGAGGGAATACCAGGTATTATAAAGAGGAAGATCATGATCACGCCGTGGACCGTGAAGATGGCATTGTAAGTCGTGGCGGACATTATTGTCCTGCCGGGCGCAATGAGTTCAAGCCTCATAAGTACGCCCAGTATTACGGCGACAAAAAAGAAGCTGAACATAGCCGTTAAATAGAGGATCCCTATTCTTTTATGATCCGTGGAGAGGACCCATGAAAGTATTCCCGTATGCCTGCCCTGAGTTTCGTAAAAACTCTTCTCTCTGTCGCCTGTTGTCATCACTTTATTTCCCTTCTGTATTTTCTGCCTGTTACAACGAGATAGATAAAGAAAGAAACTAAAGTAATAATCATCAAAGTCGCCACCACTCTGAGAGTATTAAAGACGTATTTCTTCCCGCGGGTATCGTAACTCATGCAATACATCAAGGCCCTCCTCGCTATGGAAACAGGCGTGCCCTGAGCTGCCTCCGTTATAGCTAACTCAAATTCAAAGGGAAGAGGAGTAAAATCAAAAAGTGTGTAAATAGATAAAAGGCGGTGTATCCTTTCAAGTTGAGAATCAATCAACAATTTAACGAAAGGAGACACCACCATGAGAAAGGGTATCACCGGGACGGGTAAACCGTCAAGTGCGACGT
>JACRLN010000030.1 GCA_016215115.1 Nitrospirota bacterium | reverse complement strand
CTATCCAAGGACATTACCCTTGATCCTTCCCCCCTCTTGTTCCATAAAGATACCCCACCTCCTTAAAAAGAAGAAACCGCCCTGATTCAAAAAATAACATCTGAGGCGTGTTGCTTCCACCTTTCACTGAAGGGTTACGAACAGATGAAGATACATGTAGAAATCATGGCATATGGTGTGAAGCTTTAAAAAGAAGAATCTTTATAGATTTTGCTCTGAACCACTTGCAGCTGCATCGAAGAAATCGCTTTTGACGTCTTTGGTTTTAAAAAATACTGGATTCCCGATAAAGACCTCGGGAATGACGCATAAAAACTTTTGCAAGAGGCTCTTCTGTTAATGTATAGTATATTACCAATAGATGAGATTTGACGAACTGAATATCCACAAAAAGGTCCTTGAGGGAATCAAAGCCGCAGGATTTACCGAGTGTACACCGGTGCAGGAACAGACTCTGCCGGATGCCCTGAACGGCAATGATATTGCGGCACAGGCACAGACAGGCACCGGCAAGACAGCAGCCTTTCTGATTGCGGTATTTTCACGTATGCTCTCTAAGCCGTCGCCGGGACGCGGGCCTTCACCACGGGCGCTCATCATCGCACCAACCCGGGAACTGGTGATTCAAATAGACGCTGAGGCAAAACTGCTTGGAGGCCCGGCCGGCTTCAGGATTCTCCCTGTCTATGGAGGCATCGACTACCTGAAACAGCGTGAGGAGATTGCAGAAGGTATTGACGTGCTTATAGGCACACCGGGCAGGCTTATTGATTATCTCAAACAGAGGGTCTACAGCCTGAAGCAGACCCAGTTTCTCGTGATTGATGAGGCAGACCGGCTTTTTGACATGGGCTTCATCAGTGATCTCAGGTTTCTTCTCAGGAGGATGTCTCCTTACAACAAGCGACAGTCCATGCTCTTTTCTGCTACGCTGTCCAACCGCGTGCTTGAACTCTGCTATGAACATATGAACAATCCTGTGCGATTTTCAGTGACGCCGGAGACAATAACAGTTGAACAGATCGAACAGGAGATCTATCATGTCGGCAAGTCAGAGAAGATAGGCCTGCTCCTCGGAATTCTTAAACGAGAGCCTGACGGCCGCTATCTCATCTTTTGTAACACAAGGGCCGCAGTCGAGCGGCTTGAGGTTATTATAAATGCAAACGGTTTTGCAAGTGCCGCCATCACCGGGGAACTGGATCAGAGGAAACGGCAGAAAGTTCTCTCCCGTTTCAAGAATGGCACATTACCGATTCTTGTAGCCACAGATGTGGCAGGCCGGGGTCTGCATATTGACGGGGTTACACATGTGATTAACTATGATCTGCCACAGAAAACGGAAGATTATGTGCACCGGATTGGAAGGACCGCGCGCGCCGGCGCCTCTGGCAGGGCCATAAGCCTTGTCTGCGAGGAATACGTTCATTCTCTACCGGAGATCGAGGACTTCATCAGGCTTAAGATACCGGTCATACCGGTGACAGACGAAATGATTGTCACCGGGTATCGCAGGATGCCGGGGCATGCCAAGAAAAAGGGTAGCCACTTACAAGGAAAAGAATCTCGGGGAATGAGTCCGAAAGGAAAACCCTCGCAAACAGGGAATACTTTTCGTAGATCAGAGAAGGATGGTCACCGTTACCACGGGAGGAAGGGTACTTCAAAGAGTCAAACGGGACGCTCTTAGCATTCTTTAATGTTGTTAATATAAGTCTTGACCGTATCTTATTAATGAAATATACTTATTATATAAAGCACAAGTAATTCCTGAAGTATCAAAGAGGATCTATGGAAAAGTATTTCATTGATAAAAAGGGCAGGGCAGAGGAATATTTTCAGGATACAAATAAAACAAAACAGGTTAATTTTCCACTTTGTCTGGCTGTTAAATATGGAGATGAGGTTCCGATGGAATGTCCTGATTTTCTTCTCAGTACGAAAAAAGGGAAGGTGTTTATAGAAACGGATTCACCTTTACCGAAAGGTTCAGAAGTTGTAATGCATTTCTATATTCCTCCTCATATAAAACTCTTGTCAGAATTAAAAGGGAAGGTAATCCATTCTCAAAGACGGGTACATGATGTAAAAGGCAACCTGATAAAAATCCGGGATTTTACACATAGAAAATTACGCAAACTTGAAGATTATCTCGAAGAAAAAAGACATCTGATTGATGAAAAAGTGTAAAGGTTTAAACATGACTGACTGTACTGTTTGTCAATTCAGTTTTATAAAAGGATAACGCTCCAAATCCTCACGTTTCCAGAGCGAAAAGCCTGCCCATTGTGCAACAGTTTCAACTGCAATGACGGCATCCGGATTCTCAAAGGTAATATGACCGGAATGTCCACTTTTTTCCAATGATTCCATCAGGGCCTTATCAAGAAACTGTTCTTCTTCGAGACCGGAAAGTTTTCCCTTGAATCCACGGCGGCGCATCCTTACATGAAAACCCTTTCCTGCCAATTCAGGTACATATGTCAGAACAACAACTCTTGCCTTGATTTCAAATTCTTCAGGTGACTGAAAGGTAAAGGCGCTGGTAACAGGTATTAATCTGGATAGAAAAGATAAATACTCAGGATCTTTTAGGGACCTGTTACGTAATGTCTCCAGCATTTGGTGTATATCGTCCGCTTTTATTACCAGTACATTAAAAAAATCTGTTTTCCTGACGTGCCCAAACTCGCCGAGCACATCAAAGGCCTTTTTAAAACCACTTTCATTGACATTAATTACGGCATTCCATTCCTGCATAATGTTGCCCATTTTTGAAAACGAATCTTGTAAAAATTATATCATGACGGATTTGACTAAATAGAATCTGTCCATAAATTACTGTGCGGCAAAAAAGTCGTCATTCCCGTGAAAACGGGAATCCAGTCTTTTCAATAAGTTCTGGATGCCCGATTACAGACCCCCGCTTACGACGTGCGGGGGCAGGCTTCGGGCATGACAAAAATAAAAAATGGCAATTTATGGACAAACTCTAATTATGCTACAGTCTCAGAATTATGGTTCTTCCGGGAAGAGTGTGGATAAGCTAAACGCTGTCATTCCCGCAGTCCTTAAGCGGGAATCCAGAAGCAGTTGAGTTAAAAGAATACTGGATTCGTCCCCGAAGGTCTTTATCGGGGATAAAAAACTTCGGGAATGACGAGACGACACTTTGCATATATCTTGATTGATATAAACAGGTTATACCCATAGAAATGTCGGATGAACGAGAATTATAAGCTATAAGTTGTCAGCTATGTTCACACGAGTCTTCTGCTTATCAATGGTTCCAGAGTTGAAATAATTTTTCCATTTTCAAATATTGTCACTTTGCCGGTACTTTCAGATACTACAATCGCTACAGCCTTTGTCATTCGTGTAATACCCATGGCTGCTCTGTGTCTTGCTCCCAATCCCCTGAATTTTCTTGTTGCAGCGCCGCCTGCGTCAAGATGTCTTCCTGCCGCCTCAACAATGCCGTTTTCGGAAATGATAACGGCGCCGTCAAGTTTCGCAAGTTCCTTTATACTTTCTACCACCTCAGGGAGGCTGATCAGCCGTTCCTTCCGGGGATATCCTTTGAAGGCATTGAACACAGCCTGGTGTGAAGACCTCAGGACCTTTTCTGTATCACCGATAACGAATATTGTGCCGACGGATTTTCCTTCCCTTCCGAGGGCGCCGATATCGAGGGCTATATCCACTGCCGCCATTATGGTGTGAAAGGCCCTGTTTTTAATAATCCCTCTTACATCAAAAGGGAACTCCTCGCTCCACGAAAGTGAAAGGTCATGAATTGTGACTGTATCGAGGTGGCTTTTTCCCGAAGGCCCGAGGACACATACGACTTTACTGTCCGTATTGATCATCCCCTGCATGACTCCATGAAGAAATGCGTATTTAATCCGGGAAAACCGTGTCTGGTTACCTGCCCAGCTCCTGATGACTGCCGAGCATGAACATTTAAAACCTCGTGTATTTAAATTAAGGTTTTTTGGTATTACAAGAATAATGTGCTCTCTTTCAGCAATTCCGGATTTGAGCCACCAGCGGCATTCAGGAATGGTGTTAAGAAACAGAAACAGTTTCTGGCTTCCTGTTTCCTTCAGGAACCGCAAGGCATTTTCTATGATGATTTTCCTTTGGTCCTTCATAAATTATCTCGAATATCATATCATACTGGAAGGACAGATAGGACGCTTTTTGGGTTGCATTGTTATCAGGCGTGCAAATTGGTAAAGAGGCAAAACCTCATTCATCCCGGTTATCTAAATTTAACTAAATATATCTTGTCAAGCAAAATCTTACTCCTAATCCTTTGTTTCATACTTTTTAAGAGCCAACTCCCACATCTCTGCATATTTTGACTCAATATCATTCCTGTAGCTAAGAAATCCTAACAGATAGTGTTTGCTAAACAATTCTGGATTAATTCGCAGTGCCTCATTTAGATAGAGTACCGATTCCCTACCTTTATTTAAAAACGAAAGGTTCATACCTTTATATAGTAGGAGGTAGGAATTTTCGGGATTCTTATCTAACAAAAAATTAAAAAGGTTATCTGCTTGTTCAAGATATGATATTGCAAATTTCTTAGTTTCCTCACTATTCGGATTGTTTACGCTTATGAATGAATAAATCGCACCACGATAAAACCAAGAATAAGGCAGAAGATGTTCATCTTTGATAATTTCAGTTATTAATGAATCGATTTCATTGAATTGTTTTCCTTTAATTTGTTTGCCGAAATTTTCTTTAACAAAATTAAATACTTTTTTTAGTTTTTCAGATAGCTCTGTAGGCCCAATAAAGAAATTTTCTTTTTTGTAACCACTCGGAAAATAGCTGGAGACTGTTTCAATCTCTTTTTTGAAAATTAATGTTTTTGTAGTTTTTAAATCTTGTTTAAGAGATTCAAGTTGTCTGTCATCCGATTTGATTTTTTCAAAGTCAACTTCACTTAAGTTAACTTGAATAATTTGAGAGTTAATAACATTACCTCGAATCTCCATATGTTTTTGTTCTTCATCCTTTGGCTCATTTGGATAGGGATTCTCTTTAATCCATTTTTGCAGTTGCTCTGGATTCGAACTAAATACAAAAAATTGGCGGAGCCAATTCAAACGATTTTGAGATATTGGAGTACCTTCTTTCTCAGCAGTTTTTTGTTCGCGACATATATAATATTCTCTTACCTGAAGACTCTTGGTATTCTCCGATAAAAAATTAATTATTTGTGGGTCCTCTTTAATTGTTATCTCTCCACTAATACTAATAACATCTTTAAGCGCATTAATTTTTACTTGTCTTTCCTGTTTATTAATTCCAACCCAGTCGGTGGGTATTTGACATCCAAGTTCATCAGTATCCTTTTGCGACATAACGATCGCAGAAGTAGATGGCTTAACGGTTGAACAGGCCGTCAACATCACACCAATGAGCACAAATATAAAAATAATGCATAGTAAGGGGTCAGGTCTACACATTTTACATAAAAAGACGAATGTGTAGACCTGACCCCTCGGACTGCTCGTTATGCGTACAATAAACGATGTCCCTTAGGCTCCGGCACCGGATCTCCAAATTCCTTAGCTGTATCAATCCATAACCGAATAGCTTCTTTTGCATTATCCAATGCCGCATTGTAAGTTTTACAGTGTGCGGAGCATCCCGGCAGTTCGGGGACATCTGCAATATAAACACCGTCCTGATTATCCCAGTAAATAATAATTTCGTACTTATACATTAAAGGTTACCTCCAATGCTGTATTTTAAAAGCATGTTTCTAACCGGACGAAGAAAAGGGGAGGACATCGGCGCTTATTTATATTTTAGCATACGAAACATTGGGATATTTCCCAGGTTTCTATTAATTATTGATGTTATTCATTTCTTTTAAAATGTGTGGCCTCTATTAACTGGCTTGACTCGGCAGTTAAATGGTAAAATATAAATGATTTTATATGAGTCCTTCAATTTTCAGAGAAAAAGGGTTTAGATTTTATTTCCTCTCAAACGAAGAGGACAGAATCCATATCCATGTTACCTGCGAAGATGGGGAAGCTAAATTTTGGCTGGAACCTATTATATCATTGGCGGTATCTCATGGGTTGAACCCGAGAAAATTGAATGAAATTCAAAAAATTGTGGAGGGACATAAAGATGAAATCGTTAAAGCATAGCAAAAGCATTTCAGTAAGCGTTGAAAATATAACACCTTTTGGTATTTGGATTTTTGTAAAAGAAAGGGAATACTTTTTGAGCTATAAGGATTATCCTTATTTTAAAGACCAGACATTGAATTCCATACAAAAAGTTCAATTGCTTCATGGTTATCATTTATACTGGCCGGAGTTGGATGTTGACCTGGAAATTGATAATCTTGAAAATCCTGAAAAATACCCCTTGAAATCAAAAATTACACATAAGCAGCTAACCAGCCATTCGACGGGACGGCGAATAGTCGCCCGTTAATTCAAATGAAAATCCGGTATTTTTCAGATACAGATACAGCGTTGATTGAGTTTTCAAATGTGCATGTCGTTGAGACAAAAGAGATATCAGAAAACCTCTACATCGACTTGGATGAAAAAGGTAATCTTGTAAGCATGACCATTGAACATGCGAAAGAAAAATTAAATCAGAATTGGAGAACAAAAAAATGAAAGTAACAGCTTTTAACGGCAGTGCACGCAAAGACGGCAATACCAGTATTCTCATCAATTATGTTTTCAGGGAATTGGAAAAAGCAGGGATTGAGACCGAGTTGTTTAACCTTGCAGGTAAAACGATCAGGGGCTGTAAGGCGTGTTATAAATGTTTTGAAAATAAAGATAAGCAATGCTCGGTCAAAAATGACGTAGTGAATGAATGCATCGGGAAGATGCTCGAATCTGACGGTATTATCCTGGGGTCGCCGACCTATTTCGCTGATGTCACTACAGAACTTAAGGCATTGATCGACAGGGCAGGTCTGGTTTCCATGGCCAATGGCGGCATGTATAAACGCAAGGTCGGCGCTGCGGTTGTTGCTATGCGCAGGGGTGGAGGCATACATGTGTTTGATTCCATCAATCATTTCTTTTTTATAAACCAGATGATCGTTCCGGGTTCCAGTTATTGGAACCTCGGTATTGGCCGTGAAAAGGGCGAGGTGGAAAAGGACGAGGAAGGAATTAGGACCATGAAAGTCCTCGGCGAAAACATGGCATGGCTGCTGCAAAAGATACACGGATGAAAATAGTGCAATAGTGCGGAAGCACGGAAGTGCAAAAGTAAAAAAAACAACAGCGACAGGTAACCCTTTAGTTACGGGTGGCAAAAAAACTATTTGGATTGTCATTCCCGCGATCTGTTAAGCGGGAATCCAGAAACCAGAGAACTGGATCCCCGCTCAAAGGACTGCGGGGATGACATGCTTTAAACAATTATTGCTACCCTTCACTGAAGGGTTACAACAACAGGTTAAGATTTTTTCAACAAGCTCTTTTGAGATATATCACTCTTATCGTCAAGTTTCCAGTTGCCCTTCTTAGTAGGCGTCGTCAAAGCTGATTTCAGCATTATCATAAAATTGCTGCGGGGAATTTCGTGTGCGCCGAAGCTTTTGAGATGGGCGGTGGTTGTCTGACAGTCAACAAGAGTGAAATTCCATTTAATAAGTTGCTGAACGAGTGCAACAAATGCGACTTTTGATGCACCGCTTTTTTTTGCGAACATGGATTCCCCGAAAAAGGCTGATCCGATTGAAATCCCGTAAAGTCCGCCGACAAGTTTGCCTTCAAACCAGCTTTCAGCGGAATGGGCATAACCGGAATGATGCAGGTTGATGTACGCATCTATCATTTCGCCTGTAATCCATGTATCACCATCAGCGTGGAGGTGAGTGGAGGCGCAATTTCTGATAACCGGTTCAAAAGCCGTATCGAGGGTAATTTTAAAGATACCTTTTTTTATCGTTTGATTTAAGCTTCTTGATGTCTTCAGGTCTTCAGGTAATAGTACGAGGCGGGGATCAGGTGACCACCATAAAACAGGATCGCCTTCAGAATACCATGGGAAAATCCCCATTGAATAGGCAAGAAGAAGCCGCGCTTCACTGAGGTCGCCTCCAACTGCAAGAAGACCGTTGTCTTCTGCAAGATGTGGAGGCGGGAAGATGAGTTGTTTTGCAAGTTTAAAAACGGGCATGCTTTGATGAGAAATTTTGATTTCCTAATTAGAGTCTGTGTATAAATTGCAAGTTTTCAATTTCGTCATGCCCGAAGTCTGTAATCGGGCATCCAGAACTTGTTAAAAAAACTGGATTCCCACTCAAAGGACTGCGGGAATGACGGTTCAATGTTTGAATTTATACACAAACACTAATTAAGAATAATCAAACATCAGCTTATCATTTTTGAAATCAATAATAACCTTGCCGCCTTTGATGAGTTTGCCGAAAAGAACTTCCTCGGATAATACGTCCTTAATTTCTTTTTGTATGAGTCTTGCCAGCGGCCTTGCTCCAAGCTGAAAATCATATCCATTCTTTGCAAGCCAGTCCCGCGCAGCATCAGAAACGATAATTTCGACCTTTTTCTCATGAAGCTGCTTCTGTAATTCATTGATAAATTTGTCCACAACCTTCTTCATGATTTCAGGTGTGAGAGAGTTGAATGTAATAATGGCGTCCAGACGATTTTTAAACTCTGCGCTGAATAATCTGTTGATTGCATCCCTGCTTTTTGATCTTGTATCTTTCGCCCTGTCTCCAAAACCGATAACTCCACGGTTCATTTCGGTTGTTCCGGCATTCGATGTCATGATGAGAATGACGTTACGGAAATCAGCCTTCTTTCCGTTATTATCAGTCAAGGTCGCGTAATCCATCACCTGAAGCAGAATGCTGAAGATATCAGGATGCGCCTTTTCAATTTCATCGAGAAGGAGGACACTGTGAGGATGCTTTCTGACAGTATCTGTAAGTAAACCTCCCTGATCAAAACCCACATAGCCTGGAGGCGCTCCTATAAGCCGGGAAACAGTATGCTTCTCCATGTACTCGCTCATATCAAACCGGATGAACTGAATACCCAGAACAGATGCAATTGTTTTGGAGACCTCCGTCTTGCCCACGCCTGTGGGGCCGGTAAAGAGAAAAGAACCGATCGGTTTTTCAGCCTGACCGAGACCGGCACGCGCTCTTTTAATTGAAGAAGCGAGAGAATGAAGGGCTTCGTTCTGTCCAAAGACAGTTTTTTTCAGTTCATCCTCGAGCCTTTTCAGTTTGTCCATATCGGATGTTGAAACATTGCGTTTTGGGATCTTTGCTATTTTTGCAACAACATCTTCGACCTCGTGCTGACCGACGGTCTTTTTAGTTTTATATGATGTCGAAAGTTTTAATAACGCACCTGCTTCGTCAATAACGTCAATTGCCTTGTCAGGGAGATATTTATCGTTTATAAATTTTGCAGAGAGTTCAGCCGCAGTCCTCAAGGCAGTATCTGTATATTTCACTCCGTGGTAGTCTTCATAATACGACTTCAGACCTTTCAGAATCTGGAATGTCTCGCTTACGTCAGGCTCATGAATCTCTATTTTCTGGAAACGCCTTGAAAGCGCACGGTCTTTTTCAAAATAATTCTTGTATTCCTCATAAGTGCTGGCCCCGATACAGCGCAGCCTGCCGGAATTCAGAATAGGTTTCAGAATATTCGAGGCATCCATGGAGCCGCCGCTCGTAGCGCCTGCCCCGACAACGGTATGTATTTCATCGATAAAGAGTATTGCATCAGGTATTGCCTCGAGGTTTTTTATGGTTGTTTTGAGACGCGCTTCAAAATCGCCCCGGTATTTTGTTCCCGCAAGCAGTCCTCCCATATCAAGAGAGAAGATGCGTACATTTTTCAGGATATCAGGAACTTCACCTTGATGTATTTTCAGGGCCAGACCCTCAACAATTGCAGTTTTGCCAACCCCCGGGTCTCCGACAAAGACAATATTGTTCTTTCTGCGTCTGCACAGAACCTGGATGGTCCTTTTCAGTTCTTTTTCACGGCCCACAAGCGGGTCGATGCCGCCGTCAGCAGCCTTCTGAACAAGGTCTACGGTGAACTGTTTTAAAGGGTCATTTTTTGAAACCTGTTTTTTCTCCGGTGCCGGTTCTGTTTCGTGAAGTTGCTCTTCAAAAAATTTATCTCCAATTTTTGGTATTCCGTGTGAAATATAATTCAGGACGTCAAGGCGCGTTATGCCTTCTGATTCAAGGAAGTGTACTGCGTAAGAGTCTTTTTCAAGGAAAATAGCCGAAAGAATGTCGCCTGCGTCTGTTTCCTGTTTTTCTGCTGATCTGACATGGCTGACAGCAGTCTGTAAAACTCTGCTGAATGCAATTGTTGGTTTAGGATAACCCCCGGATTTCTCAGTCATTCTTGGGACATTTTTATTAAAAAAGTCTTCAAGTAACGCTTTAAGTCTTGCATTGTTACCGCCGCAATTGGCAATGATTTCAACTCCCCAGTCATTGTGAAGGACAGCGTATAAGATATGCTCTACCGTAAGATATTCGTGTCGTCTCGACTCTGCCTCCCTGATAGTTGCTTCAATTGACAATTCAAGTTCTTTATTAATCATTCTTTCTCCATTGTACATTTTAGCGGGAAACCATTCTGCTGTGAGAGTTGATGTGTTGCTGCAATTTTTGTCTCTGCAATTTCCCGTGTATAAACACCGGCAAGTCCCCTCCCGTTTTTATGAACGTGAAGCATTATCTGTGTTGCTGCAACAGGCGACTTATGAAATACCTTCTCAAGAATGTGAGTCACGAAATCCATAGTTGTATAGTCGTCATTAATGAGAAAAACTTTATAGTGAGGAGGGGATTTTACCTCCTGTTCTTCTCTTACTCCTATTTCTTCTTTCGGATTGAATCTGATTTCATCCATTGCCTATCTGCCTCAATAATATTTTAACATGAAGGAAATTATTAAAGGGAAGGGGGGGTAATTTTATTCTTGCCTTTCTCTCCTGTCCTTAAGTAAAATTATTTTACGCTCTATTAATTCTCAAATCCTTATTAAGGCAGTCGCAGAGAGTCGCTTTCGTTCAGAAACGGGCAACAATTTATATGAGACATTGTCAAGCTACTATGCACAGGCTATAATAAAATATGCTTTTATTTGAATGGGATCAAAATAAATCAAAAAAGAACATTAAAATTCACAAAGTATCTTTTGATGAAGCAAGTTCAACTTTCAGAGATAAATTATCATTGACGATTTATGATCCTCTGCATTCTGAGGAAGAAGACAGGTTGATATTAATTGGGAATTCCTGTAAAAATCGTCTTCTGGTAGTTGTTCATACGGAAAGAGGAAATAAAATCAGAATAATAAGTGCAAGAAAAGCAACAAAAAATGAAAGGAAGCAATATGAAGAAAATGCGGAAAGATTCAGACATGCTTGAAGAATATGATTTCAGCAAAGGCATTCGGGGAAAATATGCAAAAAGGTATGCGGAAGGAACAAATGTTATTGTTATTGAGCCTGATGTTGCGAAGTTTTTCCCGGATCATGATTCTGTGAATCAGGCTTTGAGATCGTTGACTGAGATTATAAAAAAACAGAAAAGAATTGCATAACATCAGTGGAGTTGAACGAGTGCCACAGGACACCATAGTTATTGCCTTAATAAGTCTGATGAATATAGAGAAAAAAATATAACGAAGCTATTATGGCATTTATCAAATCGGACAAAACCATTGTTGTTTGGATACTGACAGTCATTGCGGTTTTATTTGGGTTGCTGACTATAAAAGCTGGCGGACAGGTTTTGTTTGGAGGCAGTTCATATCAGAAAGCAGCTGGCAATTATGTTCTATTCGTGGTTTGGTTTAACTTCCTGGCAGGGTTTGTTTATCTGGTTGCGGGAGCAGGCATTTGGATGCGCCAACGTTGGGCTGTTTGGTTATCTCTTTTAATTTTTATAGCAACTATCATCGTTTTTGCGATTTTTGGATTACACATACTTAGAGGCGGTGAATATGAAACTCGCACCGTTGCAGCAATGAGTCTGCGATCCTTAGTGTGGATCTCGATTTATTTATTTTCTTATAGGGAATTAATTCGTCGGTAAGCAAGGCGGGGGGGGTCAGAGCTCGACATGAGAAAATCGACTGAATAATTGACAATAAATTTCGCAAAGGGCTATTCTATTTCATCATCAAGTCTTACATTTATAAAGGGACATGGCAAGACCATTGAGGATAGAATATGAAGGCGCTCTGTATCATGTTACAGCGAGGGGCAACGAGCGCAAAAAAATATATTTTACAAAAACCGATTATGAGAGATTCCTTTACTACATATCTGAGGCACAAAAGAAGTTTGGCATAAAAATTATTTGCTATGTTCTTATGAGCAACCACTATCATCTTGTCATTGAGACTCCGGAGGCAAATCTAAGCAAAGCAATGCACTATATCAATGGATCATATACCACATATATTAATGTCAAAAGAAAACGAAGCGGGCATTTATTTCAGGGACGATATAAGGCAATTATAGTAGACAGAGATAATTATTTGTTGGAGTTAAGCAGGTATGTTCATTTGAATCCTGTCAGGGCTAAAATGGTACAGAATCCGGAAGAGTATTTCTACAGCAGTTATAAAACGTTCATAACAAACAACGAAAATAAGATATTAAATGAACTTCAGGTACTGGAGATGATATCTGAAGTAAAAGGATATGCGAAGCAGGAATATAAAAGGTTTGTTGAGGCGGAAATTGGTAAAAAAAATGATGATCCTCTCAGGAATGTTTATGGAGGCATTATTCTTGGCAGTATCGGATTCATTAAGGAGACGTTAAGAAAAATAAAAGATGATTTTATACAGAAAGAACAAATTTCGCATAGCAGAGCTTTAAGGTCAGAGTGTACTATAGAAGAAATTTTTGACATTGTATCAAATCATTATAATACTGGCAAAGACGACATTAAAAAAAAGAAAGATTCAAGAGTCAGGAAGATAGCGATTTATCTTATAAAGAGAAATACATCGGCTACAAATAAGGAGATAGGTAAAATATTTGGGAGAATTCATCCTACAACAGTATCCAAGATCTACGAGAGATTTAAGAAGGAGTTTGGAAAAAGCTGGAAGCTAAGGAGAGAAATTATCAAAGTAGAGAATAAAATTTCTCATGTCGAGCCCTGACCCCTTTACTCCCAGTTTCATTTTTGTCTCCTAAATATTTCTTTTTCATCTTCCGACTCGGAGTTATTGTATCACTTACGCAAGCTTTTTAATGAAAAAAAGGCAAGCAGATACGTTAGGGCAGATAACCCTAAAATTACCTGAAAGCCTGTTGCAAGAGCTATCATAATTGTCAGTATTGGCGCGAGCACAGACAGACATCCATTAATGGCCCAGGCCCAGGGTATTAATGTTTGACTCTTTTCTCCAAGGATCTTCATTCCGGTTGGAAATGGTATACCCATAAAAAAACCGAGCGGCAGAAGCATAATAAACCATATTATCATTCTTGGTATCAAATCAAGAGAGAGCAGGAGGGCTGACAATACCGGCTGCATAAAACTATACACTACTATAAGAGAGGAAAGTATTAGCAGCGAAAATGGCGAGCTTAATCGTGATAATTTAGAACTGGAGATGCCTCCGATCCCGGAGCTGACAAGAATTGCAGTAACTACAGTTGCGACTGAATACAAAGGGTTTTCGAGTAAAAGGATAGTCTTCTGTATCATAGTAATTTCAACAAACATAAAACCGAGTCCTAACATTCCAAAATAAAGCAGGACCGGTTTTAACTGTTCAAACTTTTTAAACCGTCCATATGAGATCGAGCGGAATAAAACCGGCACAATAGTTATTATTGTGCTTAACACAAAAACGATCATGAAAATAACCGGCAACAGGTATCCTTCTTCCAAAAAATACAGGAACTTATGCCCCATTATCTCATAGATAGCTTTTATGTTTTTTAATCTAAGATAGTAATGAAAGAAAGGGTTTGTGTCGTAAACAGGCTCAATGTCAAAAAGATAATTGTTTATATATAATGAACGTGTTTCAGGGGTTATAATATTTTTAAAGCCATTAAAATATTCATCAGAAGACAGTTTTACAAAAAGATTGGCTTCTTCCTTTTTAATTCCAGGATAGTACACAAGATCAAAATGTTTATTACGGGAGAAGTCTTTAAGGCGCTCGATTTCTTCCCCCGTAAAAGGGGAGTTTTTAATAAGTACTGTCATGCTGTCCCAACTCCTGATCGCAAATAATCTTGATACAGGATCTTTTATGCCTGTTTGTTCAAAGGCCGTTGCGATAGTCGCTAAAATTTTGAACTCAATCCTTGGCGGCGGGATAAGATAAAGACTTACGCTTATGATCCCGTCTTGTTTCAGAGCGTTCAGATATTGCTTGAAGGCGTCAACAGTAAGCCTATAGTCTTCTGAAATTCCAAAAACAGCGCTTACAGAAGCGCCTGTCATCGACAGATCAATTAAGTCATAGCTCCCTTTCTCTCTGGTCCTGAGGAAGCTGCGTCCGTATCCTGTCCATGTATTGTTTTGATAAATTTTTCCGGAAAATTCATTGTAATTATCTCTTACAGTCTTGATCACCATTGGATTGCTTTCAACTTTGTGGATTTTTTTTGCCCCGTAATATTCTGCCATAAGCACATGAAGGCCCCCCTTGGGATCGAGTATAAGTACATTGTTTATTTTTCCTGTTTGATATACGGCAGCGGATGGGAGGAACTCAAGAAACCTCAACCCGGATTTGTCATGAGCATCTGTTATAACATCTATCCTGTCGCCGTCAATAGCAAGTCCGATCTGTTCCGGCAAAGGGTCCGGATAGTTAAGACTTAGTCCTGGAGCGTATCTTACAGCAGGACTCTTAAAGAGGTCTATCTGAGAATATGAACTGTAAAGAGTTTTCAGATGTTCAGCGCCAGGGAAATTTAAATAAAGAGGAAGCCTTTTGTAAGGAGACATCCTGACTTTCATGAAATCAGGATGAATGACGATCACTATAAGGTTAATAATTAATATCAGCAGGGAAAGGGCCCTGAATTTATTTTTGCAAGTTGCGAGCGCCCCGGTAAAACAAAGAAGCGATGCAGCAGCTACCGTGTACTCAGGGGCAGTAATATTTAAAAGGATGAGGACTACGAGAGAACCTGTTCCGGCGCCAAGCAGGTCTGAACCATAAATCAGATTTGATTTTTCGCTGTACAATAAGAATGCAATTGCAATGAGGAGGCCTGAAAAGAAGAAAGGGATACTTAATATAAGACAATATAAAGCTAAATACAAAATCTGTAAACGGTTCCATGAAAACTTTACCGGATCAAAGGGTATATGGTTTGAGACGATGTAGCAGAGGAGCAAGGAGACGCCTGCAAACATGGCATAAGCGCCTATGTTTGATGCTGAACAAAACCGGTTGGGAAATAAAGCAAGCATGGCGCCTGCCGCACCTATTCCAAGCATGGCAATACTTATCACCATAAAGGCAAAATGATACCATAAGTATATTGAGAAGAGTCTTGTGAGAGAGACCTCGAACATCAGGACAGAGCATGAGACTGAAAAAATGGTGAAGTAAACCCTGTTAGAGATATTTTCTTTCACGGATATCGCCATGATAACTATGCCCTGTTTTGAATAATTATATCATCTAATACAAACCTAAAAAGTTTTGTTACAGTTTATAAAATCTTCCCTAACCCTTCTTTGTCAAAGAGGGGGATAAATTCCCCCTTTGAAAAAGGGGGATGAAGGGGGATTTTGTAACTTTATTACGTTTGTATTATTTAAATGTTTGTATTATTTAAATTGACGCCGGCAAATTTATGCGTGATAATTGTTATATGGCAAGATCGAAAATAATGTCACTCATTATTCTGCCGCTCTTTCTCTTCGCCTTCTCGCGTTACCCTTCTGTTGAAAGCACACATGCATCAGATACAGAAAAGACGAAAGCAGAAAGGCAAAGAATGGTTCAGGAACAGATTGTCAGCAGGGGGATAACGGACAAGAGAGTTCTTGATGCAATGTCGAAGATCCCCCGGCATCGTTTTGTTGATGAAACTCTAAGGGGTAAAGCATATGGCGATCATCCTCTCCCGATCGGAGAAGGGCAAACCATTTCACAGCCTTATGTAGTGGCGCTTATGACTGAAGCGCTGAAACTTAAATCCACTGACAGGGTCCTTGAGATCGGGACAGGTTCAGGTTATCAGGCAGCGGTTCTCGCTGAGATTGTGAAAGAAGTTTATACGATCGAGATCCGTGAGCGGTTGAAAACAAAGGCCTCCAAACTTCTCAATGAACTTCGTCATGGAAATGTTAAAACCAGATATGCGGACGGTTATTTCGGCTGGGAAGAACATGCGCCCTTCGACGCCATTATAATAACTGCCTCTGTAAATCATATTCCTCCGCCATTGATCAAACAATTAAAAGAAGGAGGAAGACTGATAATCCCGCTCGGAAGCACTCTTTATTACCAGACATTGACTTTCGTCACGAAAAAAAGCGGTGGACCGGAAGTCCGGCAGATGGGCGGGGTTGCCTTTGTGCCTATGACTGGAGAGGCGGGGGGGAGGTAAAAAGTTGACATTTCTCCAAAACGTGATAATCTTTGAGAATATGACCACAACATATTGTAAGATCAGTGCGAAAGGAGGTGAAAGAGAATGAAGATTTTTAAGGTTGTAATGCTTTCAATGATTGCGATAGTCCTTATCACTTCCTCGGTATTTGCCGCCGGCATGATGGAAGGCAATGTTGAAAAGGGGAAGGCGCTTTTCAATGACCCGAAGGCTTTTCAGGGGAGCATCTCATGCAGCTCATGCCATCCTGACGGAAAAGGATTGGAAAAGTCGGCAATGATGGGTAAAACAGAGTGGAATAATCCTGCCGGGAAATTCAAAAGCCTTGAAGAAGCAATAAACGCGTGTATTACAATGGCCAATAAAGGCAAGGCTATTGACGTGAAATCCGAAGAGATGAAAGACATGGTTGCCTATATTAAGTCATTAGGCATGGGAATGAAACATGATATGCCGATGAAGAAAAAAGGAATGGGCTATTAGGATATTCAAGTTTATTTAAGGGCGGCCTCATAAGGCCGCCCCTTCATCTCTGATCTTTCCATCTTATGGACATTCGCCAATTCGCCGGGCATTGAGTGTCTCCCTGGTTACCTGCTTTCCTTGTCGTGTTTCGATGTTGACAGTATAAGCGCTGTCGTTCTCTACCGAGAGTGCGGTCTTGCCTTGGGCGGATATCCCTTGCACAGTGCAATCCGACGTAAAGCTGTAAGTATTCCCGCTTCTGGCAATGGGAGAGAATTTGCAGCCACTCTTCGAGAGCATTTCGTTTTGTCTCTTCATGTCTTCGCCTGGATTTGTGCATTTCTTATTTGTGATTGTCTGGGCTTTTCCCTGATTGCCGCCTTCCATCGTCCTGTTAAATTCCCACATGCCCCTTCGGAAGGTGGGCAAATCATCTGCATGGGCCAAGCCTTCAGAAAGAGCGATACAAACTCCGGTTAGCAGGAGAAAAAGGAAATATAACTTCTTGACTGGGTACTGATGCCATTCATGCACTATCATAGTTTTCCCTCCGGTTTTGCGTATTTATTTTACTCATAACGCCCTGTTGAACTGAGCCGCTGAGGCGCTGATATTAATATATTGTATTATTATTGGGATTGTAAACAAAAATCTTTGCGATATCTTTGGGGGCTGCTCTCTTGTCATTCATGAAGTATCGAGAGTTATCGATTTACCCTCAATAGACTGGATTGGCTGGAGGAGAACTGTTTCCAGAATTTGTAACATACTTTAACTGGCTGTTAGTAGCATCATAATAACTGATGTGTATCTTATTATCGGGGGCTATAGCTATTGATGTATAAGTCCCTACGTTTCCAGATGAATCCACAGTAGCATTGATCCAACTACCGGAAATATTCGTTGCGTACCTGAGGTCGCCGTTAGCAGCATCGTAATAGCTGATATGAACTCTATCATTGGCATCTAAAGCTATGGATGAGTAAGTCCCAACACTTGCAGATGAATCTACAGTAGCAGTAGCCCAACTGCCGGAGATATTTGTGGCGTACTTGAGATTTCCGTTGGTAGCATCGTAATAGCTGATATGCACTTTATTGTTGGAATCTATGGCTATTGAGGTATAAGTCCCTACACTTCCAGATGAATCCACTGTGGCAGTAACCCAACTGCCTGAAGTCTTCGTAGCGTATTTTAGATTTGTATTAGCAGAATCATAGTAACTGATATGCGCTTTATTATTGGAATCTACGGCAATGGAGGTATATGTGCCTACACTTCCAGATGAATCTACTACTTCCATAACCCAGATGCCTGAGACGTTTGTAGCATATTTGAGTCTTGTATTAGTAGCTTTATAGTAGCTGATATGCGCTTTATTATTGGAATCTACAGCTATTGAGCTATATTTACCCACATCATCCGTTGATTCAACACTACCGGGAACCCATGTGCCGGAGATATTTGTTGCATATTTAAGATTGTAACCTGGGGCAGCTTTATAGTAGCTGATATGCGCTTTATTATTAGAATCTATGGCGATTGAACTGAATTTACCCGCATCATCCGTTGATTCTATAAGATAAGGAATCCAACTGCCGGAAACATTCGTTGCGTAATTTAAATTATAATTAGTAGCATTATAATAGCTGATATGCGCTTTATTATTGGAATCTACGGCTATGGAGCTGTATTTTCCCATATCTTTATTTACCGTTGAATCCACTGTTTCTATTATTGCTGTCGGATGTGTCCCCGCTTGATATTCCTGGAGATTGCTGCTTCCATCGTTATCATTATCATATGCTGCATCATTCAGATCAGGGTTTAAACCGAAAGAAATTTCCCAATTGTCAGGAATGCCGTCATTGTCCGTATCCATCAGAGTAGTTGCGCTTGTCTCATTGGAATATGCTGAAAATCCGATTGAATTGTAAGCAATAATTTTGTAGTAATAAGTTGTATTGCCTGCAAGACCTGTGTCTGAATATGCAGTAACATCTTTTCCAATAGTTGCTATCTGCGAATATGTGCCTTCTGCCCCTGTCTTTCTTTCAATATAAAAGCCGGTTTCATCAGTAGAGTTGTCTGCCCATGTTAAGTCTATTTGACTTGAAGAAAAGGATGCGGCGTTGAGTCCCGAAGGGGCATATGGCACATCGGGAATAGCTTTGGCTGCTAATTTTCCATTAGCATATACATAATTTACAATAGGAATACCGTTTTCATAGGTCTCTGAAATGACTTTCCCATCCTGATCATAATGATAAATTATTGTTTGGCCTGACGCAGTCTTTTTCACCCTCATTCCATCACCGTCATAGTTGAATTCCGCAACCGGAGCGCCTCCGGAAGAATATGAAGTCATATTGCCAAAATCATCATATGATAATAAGTAAGTAATGCCGGATTCCTGTATTTGCCGCAGATCGCCGTTCCCGTAATAATCATATGTTGCAGGTGCTCCTCCTGAAGTTAAATTAAGCCTGTTGCCTGAATATGAATATGAGGTGCTTACACCTGCAACTGTCTTGCTCAATCTGTTGCCTGATGCATTATAACTATACGATCCACTTCCCCATGCTCCGCTGAAATTGGTCAACCTGTCAAGTGAGTCATAATCAAATGATTGATTTTTAGAACTATCAAGATAGTTAGTGATAGCTTTAACATTTCCTCTTTGATCATATGTAGTGTAACCAATATCAATGGCATTTGAAGATGTGATACGCGTGGTAAAATACCTGCTGTTGTAACTTATGCTTGTGCCTTTGCCGTTTGAATAATTGAATGATGTCGGCATGCCTGCTAAATTATAGCTGAAGGACGTAACGCTCCCGCCGAAACCGCTGACCGATGACACTTCATTATTTGAATTGTAAGCATAGGTAATATGCAGGTCAGATGGATAGTAAATAGAAGTTATATTGTCGTTGTCGTCATAGGAATAATCAGTTGAATAATTTGTGCCTGATATAGTCTCATTCTTCCTGGTAAGCCTGTTTGCTGAATCATAAGTGTAACTGATCGTTGCCGAAGGTCCTGTCATTGAGGTCCTGTTGCTGGCGCCGTCGTAACTGAAATTGATGACGCCGCTGTCGGAGCTTATTCTTGTCAGACGGTTAACTCCATCGTATGTATAGTCTCTCCTGCCGGCAGGATCCTGTTTGTATGTCATGTTTCCTGCATTGTCACGCCCGAATGTAATTGTTCCGGTTTCAGGGTGTGTCTCTGACATGAGGAAGTTTTTTGAGTTGTAGTCAAAAGACCTTGTTATACTTCCCTGTGTTACACCTGTCAGGCTTCCAAGCATATTTCTGCCATAAAAAGTTGTATTGTTGCCTGGATCATTTACAGCAACAAGAAATTTTTCATCAGGATTTCCAAAGGCTTTATAGGTGAAGGCTGTTGCTCCGCTTGATTCATTGGTCATTGTCACATTGCTTCCTGAATAGGAATAATTAATGCTTTTAGTGTCCTTGTGAATAACCTGTTTTATCCTTCCAAAATTGTCATAATAAACCTTATCACCTATTTCGGAATCAGAGTAATTTTTAGGCCCGCATGACTTATAGACGATATTTGTGTCTACCCCTTTGCTGTCGCTTGTTCCCGAAGGCCTTCCTAAACCGTCAAAGTAATTATAAACATAAAAACTTCCTCTGCTTTTTTTCCTGTTTGAGTTGTCTGAAGGATATGTGAAATATGTCGTGTTGCCGGCAGGCGGGTCTATGCTTGTCAACCTGAGATTGCCGTCATACGTAAAATTAGTTGTTTTATCCCTGCCATTTGTTTCACTGGCGATAGTGCCGTTTGTGTTAATAGTTCGACTGATTGAATATTCAGGCGTTATTATCTTGCTGATAACTCCTTTGCTCCACTCGTAAGTTGTAGTTTTGCCTCTTGCATTTGTTTCAGAAGCGAGATTTCCATCGCTGTAGTAATCGTAATCCGTCGTAACGCCGTATTTGTTTAATTGACTGAGACTGCCGTCGCTGTTATATGAATAACCTGTTGTAAAACTGCCGGAAAAGCCTCCCGAGACAGTCTCGGATGCAGGTTTGTTCTGGACAATGTTTTTTAAGGTATTGTACCAGTAGGATATGGACGTCGTTCTTGACGTATCGCCGGATTCTGAAATGGTTCCGGGATTTCCATAGCTGTCATAACTACTGTAATTAGTTGTATAAGTTTGTCCGCCGCGTGTGATGCTTTTTGATGTAACAAGCGGGACCCATATATTGTAGTCAGTATTATAAGGACTGCTGTCTAACTCATAGGATATAGAAGCTGACTTGTCCCAGGTATAATTTGTAGTCTCTTCACCTGAAATAGATTTGGATTTTAGAACTCCTATCTTCCAGACGCTTCCGTAAGTATTGTTATAACCATAACCGTAGTGTTGATATGTAATAGTCCTTCCGCATGGGTCGCTTATTGATGTGGTATCTGAAGAGGCGCCGGATTGATATGTAAAATTCCACGTGCCTGATGGGATACCCCTGCCGCTTGCCTGCCTTGTTTTAAGAACCCAGAAATTTAAAGGCTGACCGCCTATGTTGAAAGTCAGCAGATTATATTCTGAATAGGATATCGTCCCTCCGCCTGGAGATGTAACACTGGCGAGAGAATAAATCGAACCATATATATAACTCCACCCGTTTCCAACAGCAGGCGCAGCAGTTTTAAGCAGGCTATATCCCCATTCAGGAATCCCCTCATGTGTATAACTAAAATTAACTCCGGGACCTGAAATACTTGTCAGCTTTTGTTCATTATTAACAGTGCTTGTGTAAAAATAGATTCTTCTCCCTGTCGTATCTTCTACATAATCTATAATCTCATCATAGGCGCCTGGATTTTTATAGACAATATTTATCTCGTTTCCAAAAGTATCGGTTATCTTTGTTGCATATAATGTGGTTTGTGATCCAATAGACGGGCCTGGATGGCCAAAATATATCTTTCTTCCGTCAGTAAAGGTTATGGTTTTGGGATTCGTCTGCGGGTCAAAGATCCAGTAGTCTCTTGTTATTTTTTTGGATGTATCATTCTTATATGTAAAGGTCTTATGCTGGGAGCCATCCGGCATCTCTATTACCGGATTTGTGCCGTAGGCATCAATAATACGGCCGAAATGCAAGGTCCAGCCCAAACCCATCCATGAATTTTCACCTACTGTCTTACAGGAGAATGAAGAGCCGAAACTTTGCCATATCTTGCAAACCTTCTTTGAATTGAATGTCCTTTGTATGACAAGATCCAAACCGCCGTTTCCGGGAAGTTTAGCATCAATAGAGGTTAATGTTACACCTCCGGTAAAGGTGTCTATATTCTCATACGGAACCATTGAAAAGGCCCCGTGATCAGGATTAAATCCTGATGAGTCGTAAAATGCATCCTCTGCAAATACGAGAGAAGAAACAGATAAAAATACAATCAGAAAAAATAGAAATACTAAGCTATTTCTTAAATGCCTGCCCATGCCATGTCCCTCTTTGTTAAAAAATTATTGTTTTAAACGTTATTCAAGTTTTCTTCCTTGTTCTTATTACCCTTTTTCTGATGAATAGAAGCATCAAACACGGGATCAATGCCGTCACAATCATAGCAAGCGCCGCCAAAGTCGGATAGTCCCAGATAAGGTTTTCAATGGGGCGTACTATAGATAAGGGTAGAGTTTTAGCCGATGGGATAACCAGCAATAAAAAAGTTGAAAGAATAAACATTCCGATCATGTAGAGTTTAGTTTTTCTTTCTATCCTCAGCAAGAGAAATATTATAAGTGCTATTATTGTTAACACTCCCCAGGAAGAAACAAAAGCAACTATTTGTTCTCCGTGGGCATGTGCATTATTAGGCAGTAATAAAGTGCCCAGTAAGATCAAGCAATAAACGAGGCTTTGACCGCACGGTGATATTTCACGTTTCATTTTTATTGTCCTTTATGATTACCTTATTAATTTGCTTCATTGTATAGTTCCCTTACTGCCTCAACAGCCTTTCTCGAAAACTCTGGATTTGAGTTGAATACCCCAACTTCCTCTGCTTTTGCATGACTGTGAGCATTAATTGCATTAGGAATCAGTGGCAATATGCCTCCCCACTCCTGAAACCCCTCATGAACAGGCGAAGTCGCATCCATAAGAGGATGCATAGCCATTCCCAAAGCTTCATATGCTTTCTCATTTTTGCCTTCGCTCATTAATGTCTTGTATTCAGCCATTTTCTGCGTTATAAAGGTAACCGCTAAACCTGCCGCATCTCCCGCATCTTGGCCTTTTGCCCTCATGGCATGCATATAAGAATGTCCAGTATCCTGATACTTGCTTGAATCAGCTTCGGCGCTCCCTCTCTGTAACGCTGCTATTGCAGTGGGAGACAGCTTATAGCTGCCTCCTGAAAATGCCCTGGAGATAATTGTATTGTGTACTTGTTCCGGCCATTTCCCATCCGGATCCACATACCGATACGGATTATTCAATCCGTAGCTGTATCTGTTCAGCCTCTGCGGATTCATGAGGTCTTTTTCTGTTATCCCTGCCGGATCAACCGAAACAAATCTACCTATCCCTGCATCCATATACCTTGCCCCAAAGTAATAAAGCCCTGTTTCTTTATCCAGTTCCTTACCTGCAAACTTTTTGTTATTCTCCGGATAAGGCGTAACACTTTGCTCTTCACCGAAAGGTTTGTAATCAGCCCGCCAGACAACATTTCCACCTGCATCCGTCATCGCCACAGGGGTACCTGCAGCGTCAGTGTGGTAGAAGAAGACCTTCTGCCCTGCAAATGACGGGATTATCGTAAGGAGTAGAGTAAGTGCGGAGTATATAAAAACGCTCAGGAATTTTTTGTTTATACTTTTTTTACCTTTTACCATAGATAGTCCCCTCCATCTTTTATTAATTGTTTATCTACGTAAAAAATTATTGCTTTGAGATCTGATTAATGATGCAAAATTTTGCAACGCAAAAAAACAAAATATTTTTGCATACAAATATCTCCTTTTTACTAAGTTGCTTCTTTTAAAATCAGATGTATTTAGCTAAGGCCCAAACTAACAGAGTTATATTATTTTGTTTTAATAAAAAATGTCAAGAGAAAAAAAATTACAGAGAAAAAAAATTATTTGGGTAACCCTTCAGTGAAAGGTGGAAGCAACACGCCTCAGATGTTATTTTTTGAATCAGGGCGGTTTCTTCTTTTTAAGGAGGTGGGGTATCTTTATGGAACAAGAGGGGGGAAGGATCAAGGGTAATGTCCTTGGATAG
>JACRLN010000029.1 GCA_016215115.1 Nitrospirota bacterium | reverse complement strand
ACTATCCAAGGACATTACCCTTGATCCTTCCCCCCTCTTGTTCCATAAAGATACCCCACCTCCTTAAAAAGAAGAAACCGCCCTGATTCAAAAAATAACATCTGAGGCGTGTTGCTTCCACCTTTCACTGAAGGGTTACTTCCCTTTTATATATCTCAACTTGTTTCCGAGGTCTTGCAACTGTTCAACTGAAGGATCTGAAATACCTTTTTCTTTTGCAATATCTCTTAATACCTTAGATAGCGAATAGTATTTATAACCATACTGAGAAGCGATGCCCGCAGCGATGTAGGTGCACCCACTGCCAATCGACCCTGTAAACCCTAAGATACTTGTATCGGCTGGAAATTGAGTCCCCACGCAGATATTTTATGTATTATTAGATTTAAGTCAATATTTTCTTTATTCTTTAACGGTAATAGAAGGGGAAATTCTTAATTCATACACAAAGGCAGCACAAAAGATCGATGTCAGAAGGCTGGGATTACTGAGGAAGATCGGACTTCTCATTTAGTATCGGTTTTATCTTATCAAGAAAAATATCCCACAGGGTCTTCCATGTCTGCCAATCGTGTGCCCCTTTTATTACAACAACATGGTCAGGCTGGAGGACTGTTGCCAACATGTCATTGGCGGAAGCAAACTTGTCATTGTCACCATATCCCAGATAAATCGGCAGAGATTTATTTTTATCCTGTCCATAGTTTTTAATCCACATCCATAGATAACTCTGCCAGTCGTCTTCGATCGTCCTGCCCGAATTCCATTTCTGTATTCCACCTCTCTGCTTTATTTCATTAATTATTGCTTCATCGCCTAAAAACGGCGCAAACAATATAACGCCTGATATATCATCTGCGTACCTGCCGGCATAGAGTAGTGAGCCTGTCCCGCCCATTGAAATCCCAACGAGCCAGATATGCTTATATCCTTTTGCCTTCGCAGGTTCAATAACATCTTCCTTCAATCTAATCTCGAGGCTTCCGTCCTCATAGTAGGCTGTATAAGCATCTGCTTCCGCCATGGCAACCTTTAATCCCTTCTGCCGCACGGCATCTATAAAACCATGCTTCTTATATGTCCCTAATCTGTCACCTCTTCCGGGAAGAAATATGAAGAGGTGAGCTTCCCTGACCTTCGGAACATCTTCGTAATAGAGGGTGTCCATTGGCACTTTCGCCGGCGGGGTACATCCAAAGGAGAAAGCCGACAGCAGCACGAAAATCATTAATCTATGAAAAATTTTCACGTAACTCCTTATCACCGTTTCACCTCCAATAAAATTCTCTCTTCCATTACACTGTGTTGTTATAATTATAAGCAAAATTGTACTGTGTACAAAAGAGTAAATATATATTATGGTTCTTCTGGGAAGAGTGTGGATAAGCTAAACTCCGTCATTCCCGCAGTCCTTAAGCGGGAATCCAGAAGCAATTGATTAAAAGAATACTGGATTCCCGATAAAAAACTTCGGGAATGACGAGACGACACTTTGCATAGATCTTGATTGATATAAACAGGTTATACCCACAGAAATGTCGGAAGTACGTATATTATAAACTGACATAATCTGTTTAAATAAGCAGGCACCCGGAAGAAAATTATGAATAATAAAGATATCAAAGGAGCAGGGTAAAAGATTTAAAAAAGAGAGCCGATATCTATACAATACCGGCTCTCTTTTTTAGCATCTTATTCGACTTTGACGTTAATCTTCTTTGTATCTTTTAGAGTCTCTTCTGTTCTGGGAAGTGTTACCGTAAGAAAACCCCCTTTCTTTTTAACATTTCCTAAGTCTCTTTAATAACTTCAATCTTCCTTGTTTTGATTTTTTCTGATTTTGGCAGAACAAGTTTAAGCACCCCATCCTTTACAGTTGCCTTTATGTTGCTTCTGTCAATTTCATCGGAAAGACTGAAGGCCCGCTGATAATCTCCAACTCCGTATTCAGAAAATGCTAACTCCAGATTATCGTGTGTTGTAGAGTCAATCATCCCATGAATTGTCAGGAGATTCTTCTCAATAGTTATATCGACTGACTTCTCATCAACTCCCGGCATGTCAGCTATAACCAATATGTTGTTTGCAGTTTCAAAAATATCAACTGCGGGAGCATATATCTTTCTGTTCTTCCTGCTTATGTCTTTTACAGTCTCAGCCATCTCTCATACCTCCTTTCTACCCCGTTAGAACGAACATACATATACGTTTTCTAACGGGGTAAACATTATTCCGGCAGTACAGTAATTTTCCTTGGCTTTTCAGCCTCGGCACGCGGCATTTCAATATACAGAATGCCTCTTGAAAATTTTGCTTCAACTTTATCAACCTGAACATTGAAGGGAAGTTCAATGGTCCTGCTGAATTCACCATACCAGCGCTCTTTTCTTGTATAGGACTCTCCCTCTTTCAACTCTTCAGGTTTACGTTCAAACCTCAATGTAATTGTTTTACCAACTACATTAATTTCTACTCCTTCAGGATCAACACCGGGAATCTCAGTTGTAACTACAGCCTTATCTTCATTTTTCCATAAATTTACCGGCGGAAATTCAACTCTGCTCGGAGATAAAGTTCTGAATGTCTCCCGATTGATACGATCGAACTCCCTCCAGGGTTCCAGAAGATTTTCCAGTCTTTCAAGTTCTCTGATTAACATAGTTCATACCTCCTTTTCTTTTATCAAATTTTCATTTCAACTACATTATTTTGATTGCAAGCGACATGCCATAATTTGGTTTCCTTAAAAAACAATTAGTTAAGCAAGAATAGTCTTCTATGAGCTAAAAATATGGGTCATAATGTCCTACTAATGATAGGACATTATGTTACACATAGGACATTGTGGCCCAATATTATTTTATTTTGTTAAGTTTCCTGCGAAGAGTCCGCAAGCTAATGCCGAGGAGTTTGGCAGCTTTGGTACGATTACCGCCTGTTTGTTTTAATGCCTCCTGAATAAGCATCTCTTCTGCCTTATTGAGATGTGTACTTCCGGGGATAAAAACACCTGAGGAAGGTTGCAATACCTCAATGCTTCCTCTCTTCTCAGTTTCTCCAAGATGGGGCATTATATGCATTGGGAAAACATGCTTTGTGTCGAAAGGAAGCAAAGTAGCCACACGCGTCATCACATTCCTGAGTTCACGGACATTACCCTTCCACGGATATTGTTGCAGGAGGTAAATTGTCTCCGGGGAAAAAGCCGGATAAGGTTTAGCCCGCCCCATTTCATCAAAGGCCCTTTCAAGAAAATGAAGCGCAAGTATCGGTATATCGTCAATGCGCTCCCTTAAGGGCGGGAGGTGCATACGAAGAACATTTAAACGGTAGTAAAGGTCTTCCCGGAAAAGACCGTTCCTGACAGCATTCTCAAGATCCATATGAGTTGCGGTGATAACCCGTACGTTTACAGGTATCCTTTTGTCACCTCCAACGCGATAAACCTCTCCATCTTCCAGCACCCGTAGTAAACGAATCTGCAGAATGAGGGGCATATCGCCAATTTCGTCAAGGAACAGAATACCATTGTGGGCGGCCTCGAACTTCCCTTTCCTGCTTTTAAATGCCCCGGTAAAGGCCCCTTTCTCGTGTCCAAAAAGCTCGCTTTCTATGAGGCTTTCAGGAATGGCCCCGCAATTTATAGGAACAAAGGGGCCGATGGCACGGGAGCTCAACATATGAATTGCACGGGCCACCAGTTCCTTACCTGTACCGGTCTCTCCTGAAATAAGAACGGTCCGGTCAGAAGCTGCAATCTGTGGAAGATGGGACAGGGCCATGCGCATCGGGTAAGAACGGAAGATGAAATACGGTTTGGTCCTTGCGCTTAAAGGTTCAATCACCGATAACGATTTTGACGTAGGGGGCCTGCCAAAACTTGCCCCCGTGATACTTACAAACCTTTCTATATCAAGGGGCTTCTGGAGACAATCATCAAGGATCTGCCTGACAGATTCTTCAACAGGTTCCACAAGACAATAGTTTTTTTCGGCCAGAAGATAGAAAAGGGTGTCAGGATGTTTTGATTTGTAATTTTTAATAATATCCAGACACTTTTCATCTGCAAGAGGAAGAGAGACAAGTATCACATGGATATGCTCTTGAGATAAAATGTCCGCGGCTTTTTCAACTGTTAATGTTGAATATACATTTGCGCTGAAATTTTTCAACCCTGCTTCAATACGGTTTAATGAAGAAGCATCGTTTTCAATTACAAGTACCGCAAGTCCGCTGAGGTCAGGTTTCTTGTTAATCATAATATTATTCCTCTTAAATGATTATTTTAATACAAGTTGAAGATTTTTTAGCACCTGGTTCTCGCCCCATATTTTTGAGCTGAATTTTAGACTATAACTCGCCACTCAGGATTTAACAGTGATTATTGTTTTTGATAGAAAGCTATAAAACCTTGTTTCACTTGAAAAGAGAGAAAAGGGTATCACAAAAAAGGTTATCTGTGAGGTACAATACGTTTCTTTAAGAGGCGAATACGGCGTTTGAGCTTGCCGATATTTCTGACAAACTGAAAGAGGTATTTATGCGCAGGATGTCAAAGATACCAAAGATGCTCATAGATGCGGTAGGCGGTAGGTTCTCTACCCAATTGGGGATTAACCTGTCATCTGCTGATCCGGAACAGATATTCAAGTGGTTCCTTGCGTCTAAATTATTCGGCGCCAGGATTTCAACAGATATCGCTATAAGGACTTATAAAGAATTTGAAAGACGCAGGACCACTTCTCCGGATGCTATATTAAGAACCGGCTGGGACGGCCTCGTCAGGATATTGGATGACGGGGGATATGCCCGATATGACTTTTCCACGGCGTCAAAGCTGCTGGAGATCATGGATGATCTGAAAAGGGACTACCATGGAAATTTACATGAACTGCACAGGGCGGCGATAAACGAAGAGGATCTGGAGAATCGCCTGAAAGGTCTTGGAAAGGGGATAGGAGACGTAACCGTAAATATATTTCTTCGGGAACTTCGGGGTGTATGGGAAAAAGCAGAGCCGGCGCTCTCTGAAATGGTAAAACTTGCGGCCGGGAACCTGGGTATTGTAAAAAAGGGAGAAGACCCTTTGCATTCTCTGAAGAAGATATGGTCAGCACAAAAGATCCCGGGAAAGGATTTCCGGGATTTCGAATCAGCGCTCCTGAGACTGGGAAAGGATTACTGCAGAAAATATAAACATGATGTGTGTCCGATGAGGGGTGTATGCAAAAACAGCGTCCAATATTAAATCCGCTTGAGCCGTTAAACCGTTCAAGCGGTTCAAACGATTGAAACGGTTAATGCTATCAATGCAAACTTTTCTCAACCCTGATCAACTCTATCTTAGTGGGCGAATGGGGTCATGTTTTATTCCATGATGTGTCAACAGATTTTACTTCCATTTCAACAATAAGGTATGGTCCTTCTTCATTTCCACGCTGGTATTGAACTTTTCCCCCTCTCTGTTCAGTGTTTCCCTCAGCCACAGAGCGTTCGTTCCTGTTGCACGGTTTACTTTGAAACGTTTAACCTGTGTTGGTATCATTTGCAGATAAACGAGTTTCCCTGTTAATACGTCCACACCCGCAAAATACATTAAGCTCAGATCATCCCGGAATTCCTCATATCCGGTAATGCCTTCATAGTCGTTCAGGAAGTCCCCTGCGCCATAGAGAATAAGTTTGTCCTTATACACTTCTATACCTTTTACGTGGTGGGATGAATGTCCGTGAATTATGTCAACGCCTGCATCGTCAATAAGCTTATGAGCAAATTCTACCTGGCTCCGGGTAATGTCAAAGCCCCAGTTACCTCCCCAGTGAACAGAGAAAATAACAAGGTCTCCCGGCTGCTTAACTTTCCCGATGTTTTCTTTAATACGGCGGACGGTTTTATCTGAGAAATCTTCAAGCAGGTTTATCCCTGGACGGTCAGCCGCAGCAGCCCAATCTGATTGTATACCGCTCGTCTCCGAACCGTATGAAAAAATTATCACCCTGCCTTTTCTCCTGACGTTGATTACTGCGGGGGCTTCAGATTCTTTGACATTATTGCCGGCTCCTGCATATCCTATATTCGCCTTTTTCAGTGTTTCTATCGTCTCTTTGAGTCCTGAATATCCCCAGTCAAGAATGTGGTTATTTGCAAGGGAGCAAAAATCTATTTCAGCCATTGTCAAACAGGAGATATTATCCGGACTCATCCTGTAGTGTATAGACTTGCCTTTCCAATAATCATCGCTCTTTGTTATGCTTGTCTCCAGATTAATTATCTTCACATCCGGCGCCATCCGTTTGAATTCTTCGAGGGCGTCTCCCCAGATGTAAGAAAAGTCCACGGGCTTTTGAATCGGACCGTTTATATCCCCGGCAAGTTCTAAATATTCCCTTGCATCCTTCACATACGGCTCATAGAGAACAGGATCAGAGGGGTGTGGCAATATCTGGTCCATGCCTCTCCCTGTCATTACATCACCACACATGAATATCTTAATGAGATGCGACATTTGTTCTTCTTTTGTCGCATCTTCGCTGTATAACGCTTCTGTCATCAAGGAGAAAATGCCGGCGAGGGCGTAAAGAAGCAGGCGTTTATTCGTATACATTCCCGGCTACCTCCATATTTAAATTATACATTCATACGTCAAAACCTCCCCGGAATCAGGGCTCCGCATTCCGGACATTTATTATCCTTAATTTTATTTTTCATAATCTCAAAAACATATCTCTCTATCAGCAGCTCGCCGCACTTATGACAATATGTGTTTTCAAGCTTGTGTCCAGGAACATTTCCAAGATACACATACCAGAGGCCCTCCTCTTTCCCAATTCCCCATGCCTTTTCAAGGACAGCTACCGGCGTTGGTGACAGATGGCTTAGTTCGAGTTGCGGATAGAACCTTGTTAGATGCCATGGCGTTTCAGCGCCGAGACTGTTCTTTATCCATGATGCTATCCCGCGAAGTTCAGTTTCATTATCATTGAATCCGGGGGTGACATTTGTGACAACCTCCACGTGCATCCCGTACTCCTTTGCCTTTTTTGCGATATCAAGGATGCCTCTGAACTGTTTGATATGTCCGGTTCTCATATACGTTTTTTCATCGAACGCTTTAATGTCAACCCTGTAGACGTCAAGGAACGGGGCAATCATATCCAGTGCTTCTTCTGTAATAAAACCGTTTGTCACATAGTTGGTGTATAAGTCATGTTCTCTTGCAAGCTTTGCAGCATCAAGAGTGTACTCAAACCAGATGGCAGGCTCGTTGAACGTCCATGATATGCCCGTACATCCTCTATCCTTCACCTGTGTAACAAGTTCCTCCGGAGATAAATATTCTGTGTACATTTCACCGTGTTTCCAGTGCGCTATATCCCAGTTCTGGCAGCCGGGACATCTGAAGTTACAGCCCAGGCTTCCGAGAGAAAGCCATTTTGAACCGGGATAAAAATGGAAGACAGGTTTTTTTTCGATGGGATTTATTGATATGGATGACACCTCTCCATATATTAATGAAAATAATGTGCCTCCCTGATTTACCCTTGTCATACACCAGCCGGACTTCCCTTCGTGTATTACGCACCTTCTCTGGCAGGTATTGCACCTGACCTTTTTATCTTCAAGTTTTTCATAGAGAACGGCTTCTTTCTTCATATGTTACACACGGTCTTTTCGGTAATTTCTGCGATTTCAACAGGGTTATACATAATTTAATTATATCGTAAAAATGCAGTACCGACTTCCTCACGTCTGCACTATTGCTCTGTTGCTCTTTGGCACTTTCTTGCATTGACACGGAGATGTTTATTGATGCATTGTGTCTTAAGAACTGACTATGAGGAAAAATTTTGGATTAATCAATGGGCGAATGAGTTACCGGACTTTTATATCTCCAATGAGCTCCTGCAAAAGAAATTCCCATTCCGGTTCAGGAACGATCTCTCTGCTTGATAGATCTGTCTTGTCCGAACCGACAATCATATGGGATACGCGCGTTCTGTTGTTAGCCACTCTTTTCCTTAAACGGTATATGGCGTTCGTTACGAATAGCTGTTGTGTGCTCATGGTTTGAATTTTAGTATATTACAACAGGCAGAGATGTCGCCTCATTATTCCAGCAACTGCCATTCGGCATAGCCCTCTTTTCTATCCGTAATTTTTATTCCTTTTAATATTATTTTATTTAATACAGGATGCGTTTTAACTTTTATGTATGCCCTGACGAGGTTTGCAATGGTGGCTTCCTGAAATGTCATCTCCGTTCCATCATTAAATATGATTGTGGTTCTCACGTGTTTATGGCCTTCAGGTATCTCCATAATTAGTTCTTCCACATCCTCATTTCTTACGATCATGCTTGGCCCTCCATTATATATTTTCCGGGTTTAATTTATTTCTGTTACGTAAAAATCATTTATAGACATCCGGGAAAGCATTTGTAGACATGTTGTGATTCACTTACAAATGGACTTCCCAGATTTTCTTATTGTCTTTGTAGACCATGAACTTCACTGAAGGAATAAGACAAATCGT
>JACRLN010000002.1 GCA_016215115.1 Nitrospirota bacterium | reverse complement strand
ATCCCATAAAATCTATCCAAGTTGGGATCGGAGTCTGCAATTCGACTCCGTGAACCTGGAATCGCTAGTAATCGTGGATCAGCACGCCACGGTGAATACGTTCCCGGGCCTTGTACACACCGCCCGTCACACCACGAAAGTTTGCTGTACCCGAAGTAGGTGAGCTAACCTCGAGAAATCGGGGAGGCAGCCTCCTAAGGTATGGCCGGTAATTGGGGTGAAGTCGTAACAAGGTAGCCGTAGGGGAACCTGCGGCTGGATCACCTCCTTTCTAAGGAGTAAGGTGAAATAAGCCAAAACGCAAACTACAAGATTTGCGGGCCTACTTTTATTTAATTTCAAATTTGAGATTTCAAATTTGAAATTTTATTTTGTTCTTTGACAATTGTAGGAATTAGAGTAAAGGGGTCAAGGAAGTAAGGGCTTATGGTGGATGTCCTGGCATCAGAGGGCGAAGAAGGACGCAACTAACTGCGATAATCCACGGGGAGGAGTAAGTATCCTTTGATCCGTGGGATTCCGAATGGGGAAACCCATCCCGAGTAAAGTTGGGATATCTTATACTGAATCCATAGGTATAAAAGGCTAACCCGGGGAAGTGAAATATCTCAGTACCCGGAGGAAAATAAATCAACCGAGATTCCCTCAGTAGCGACGAGCGAAAGGGGAAAAGCCCAAACCGTCTTTAGCACCAAGCACTCAGCGTTCAGCAATCAGCTACCAACAAAAAAAGAAAACATTAAAAAAATCAATTCAAAAAGCTGATGGCTGACAGCTAAGAGCTGAGAGCTTTGTGCTAAAGACGGGGTTGTAGGACCGTATAAGTAGGTAAGTTAAATTATAGCTGAATGAGTTGGAAAGCTTATCCATAGAAGGTGAAAGACCTGTAAGTAAAATAAGTTAGCTTCCGAAACGGTATCCTGAGTACCATGAGACACGAGAAATCTCTTGGGAATCCGGGGGGACCACCCTCCAAGGCTAAATACCATCTGATGACCGATAGTGAACAAGTACCGTGAGGGAAAGATGAAAAGAACCCCGGTGAGGGGAGTGAAATAGAACCTGAAACCATAAGCCTACAAGCAATCGGAGTCTCGAGCAATCGGGATGACGGTGTGCCTTTTGATTAATGAGCCGGCGAGTTACTGAACGTAGCAAGGTTAAGGTTATAACGACTGGAGCCGTAGGGAAACCGAGTCCTAAGAGGGCGATTAGTTATGTTTAGTAGACCCGAAGCCAGGTGATCTACCCATGGTCAGGGTGAAGTGCCGAGAAGTCGGCATGGAGGCCCGAACCGATGTTTGTTGCAAAAAGCTCGGATGAACTGTGGGTCGGAGTGAAAGGCTAATCAAACCTGGTGATAGCTGGTTCTCCCCGAAATGTATTTAGGTACAGCCTCATGTATGCTTTGAGGAGGTAGGGCACTGGATGGGCTAGGGCTCCTTAAGGGGTACCAAACCCAACCAAACCACGAATGCCTCAAAGTTCAGCATGGGAGTGAGACTACGGGTGCTAAGATTCGTGGTCGAAAGGGAAACAGCCCAGAACGTCAGCTAAGGTCCCTAAGATAAAGCTAAGTGGGAAAGGATGTAAGATCGCATAAACATCCAGGAGGTTGGCTTAGAAGCAGCCATCCTTTAAAGAAAGCGTAATAGCTCACTGGTCTAGTAATTTTGCGCCGAAAATTCAACGGGGCTTAAGCTTTACACCGAAGCTGCGTATCCCGAGCAATCGGGATGGTAGGGGAGCATTCTGATAACCATTGAAGGTGTGCTGCAAGGCATGCTGGAGGAAGCAGAAGAGATTATGCCGGCATAAGTAGCGTAAAAGTCCGTGAAAAACGGGCTCGCCGTAAACCTAAGGTTTCCTGGGGAAGGATAATCCGCCCAGGGTAAGTCGGTCCTAAGTCGAGGCCGAAAGGAGTAGATGATGGACAACTGGTTAAAATTCCAGTACCATCTATGATACGTTATACCTAAGGGGGGACGCAGGAGGATAGGTACAGCCGGGCGCTGGTTGTCCCGGTACAAGCCTGTAAGGTAGTGGTTAGGCAAATCCGGCCACTGTTAGCCTGAAGGGTGACGTGGACCCCGAGTAATCGGGGGAACTGGCTGATTCCACACTGCCGAGAAAAACCTCTATGGAAGTATCATGGATGACCGTACCGCAAACCGACACTGGTAGGTGGGTAGAAGATACCAAGGCGAGCGAGTGATCCCTCGCAAAGGAACTAGGCAAATTTGCCCCGTAACTTCGGGAGAAGGGGTGCTCCGAGCAATCGGAGTTTCAATAAAGAGGCTCAAGCGACTGTTTAGCAAAAACACAGGAGTCTGCTAACTGGCAAACAGGATGTATAGACTCTGACGCCTGCCCGGTGCCGGAAGGTTAACACTCTGAATCGAAGCCCCGGTAAACGGCGGCCGTAACTATAACGGTCCTAAGGTAGCGAAATTCCTTGTCGGGTAAGTTCCGACCTGCACGAATGGCGTAACGACTTGAGCGCTGTCTCTGCGAGGGGCTCGGCGAACTTGAGATACCGGTGAAGACGCCGGTTACCCGCGACTAGACGGAAAGACCCTGTGCACCTTTACTACAACTTGACAGTGAATTTTGGTCAAACATGTGTAGGATAGGTGGGAGGCTATGAAGTAGGGACGCTAGTCTCTATGGAGCCAACGTTGAAATACCACCCTTGTTTTATTGAGATTCTAACTCGTCCTGATTATCTCGGGAGAGGACACTGTCTGGTGGGTAGTTTGACTGGGGCGGTCGCCTCCTAAAAGGTAACGGAGGCGTCCAAAGGTCTCCTCAGGCTGGTCGGAAATCAGCCATCGAGTGCAAAGGCATAAGGAGGCTTAACTGTGAGGCAAACAAGCCGAGCAGATACGAAAGTAGGGCTTAGTGATCCGGTGGCTCCGTGTGGAAGGGCCATCGCTCAACGGATAAAAGGTACGCCGGGGATAACAGGCTTATCGCGTCCAAGAGTTCATATCGACGACGCGGTTTGGCACCTCGATGTCGACTCATCGCATCCTGGGGCTGAAGTCGGTCCCAAGGGTTGGGCTGTTCGCCCATTAAAGCGGTACGAGAGTTGGGTTCAGAACGTCGTGAGACAGTTCGGTCCCTATCTGTCGTGGGCGCTGGAGACTTGAGAGGAGCTGTCCTTAGTACGAGAGGACCGGGATGGACGGACCTCTGGTGTGTTGGTTGTTCTGCCAAGAGCAACGCCAAGTAGCTATGTCCGGATGGGATAACCGCTGAAAGCATCTAAGCGGGAAGCCCACCTCAAGATTAGGTCTCCCTGTCGAGCAATCGGCACTAAAGGTCGGTGGTAGACTACCACGTTGATAGGCTGGGTGTGTAAGTCCGGTGACGGATTAAGCTAACCAGTACTAATTGACCGTGTGCCTTGACCCCCTTACTCTGATTCCTGCAGTTGGTAGCATTAAAAAAATAAAATTGGTAAATAATTGTAGGGGCAATTCATGAATTGCCCCTACTTTTTTTATTTTTACAACAATATGATATGGAACATATTCTTATTAAGAAGTAAATTTGTATTATAATTATGATTATTTTGTAATTTAAGGAGGTATACAAATGGGAAATTGCGGTAGTTGCAGTTCTGGCGCCGGTCCGTTTTCTGAAGGGAAGGAACTTGTGGAATTTGTTTGTAATGCACACGGAGGTGCGATTAAGGATCAACCTCTTCCAAACGAATTAAAGACAAAGTGTCAGGGCTGCGGAGAGCTTTTCACACTAAAAACTTTTGTCGGCAAATGTCCTAAATGCGGCGGTGTGCATGCAGTATCACCACCACGCTGCGAAAGTCCTTCCAACATACAGTTTGCAGGTGCTGGTTATAATCTTTCGGAAGACAGATAGGGGCAAGGTCATAGGCGATAGGTTATAGGAATGAGTCTTCTTGACCTATTACCTATAACCTCTTACCTAATGTCTGAAAATACGTCTTAATTTCATGCTCAAAGTTATCGCTAAAAATACCCATGGCGATATTTTTTATAATTTCATCAATGCACCAGAATCGTACCTCGTCTATCTCATCTTTGTTAAATTTTATTTCTCCGGGGTGAACACATGAATGGGTATATACAAGTTCGGTCTCATACGGATTTGAATGGATGTAAGTATACAAAAATTCCGGTACGCATACTGTGATACCGAGTTCTTCTTCCATCTCCCTGCTCAAGGCCTCATTAATAGTTTCGCCTGCATTAACATGCCCGCCGACTGATGTATCCCATTTTCCGGGAGCAACATCCTTGTTCATGGAACGTTTCTGTAACAGGAGATCCCCATTCCCGTTGAAAACCAGCACATGAACCACCCTGTGCATAAGTGATGGATCGCCATGAATAACGGAGCGGGGAAGGGTTTTGATTGTATCGCCATGTTCATTGACGACTTCCAGGAGTTCTTCTTGCATATCCATTGAAATATTATAAACGACCTGATATAGTCTTTTCATGAAAATATCTCCTCTGAAAATGGCCCTTACCATAGCCGGTTCTGATCCCACGGGCGGCGCAGGGTTTCAGGCGGATTTGCGGACCTTTTATGCGATGGGGGTTTATGGATTGAGCATTCCCTCCGTTCTTACTGCGCAGAGTACAAAAGGAGTTCACAGCATTCAGGAGATTCAGGCTGAATTCTTTGAAACACAGCTTGATACGCTCTTGAATGATATTAAACCCGATGCCCTTAAAACAGGAATGCTTTATTCATTAGATATTGTGAAGATCCTTTCTGAGAAGTACAGGAAATATTCCCTGAGCAATCTCGTTATCGATCCGGTAATAGTTTCATCTACCGGGGTATCGCTTGTAAAAGAAGGAGTGAAGGAGGCAATAAAAGAGCATCTGATGCCTCTTGCAAAAGTTATTACGCCTAATATAAATGAGGCAGCAGTTTTTACCGGCATTAATATTCATGGTGAAAAAGAAATGAAAGAGGCTGCTGTTAAATTAAAAGATTACGGCGTTGGAGCAGTAATAATTACAGGCGGACACATGAAAGAAAAAGCGCTGGACCTGCTTTTTGACGGAGAAGATTTTTTGTCTCTTGAAAATGATAAACTTGAAGGCGAATTTCACGGCACAGGATGCGTTTTCTCATCGGTTATTGCTGCATGCCTTGCCCTTGGTTATGACGTTAAGGAAGCGTTTATCAAGGCCAAGGAGTTTGTCTGGAATGCCATGAGAGCTGCGATTTCTCCCGGCGAAGGGATGAAGATTCTCAATTATTAGCTTTCAGTGATCAGCATTCAGCATAAGGAGTCTGTGATTTTTCTTGCTGAAAGCTGATAGCTGACAGCTAATTGCTTTCTTTTAAAGACACACCCTTATCACCGTCTTGACATTTCCCCTTGGATTAAAATCTCCGATTACTTCGAGGTGTCTCGGTTTTAATAATTTTTTCAGGTCATCGAATATCCGGTTTGTTGCGGATTCATGTGATATATGCTGACTGCGGAATTTATTAAGATAGAGCTTTAAAGACTTGAGTTCCACAATATATTTATCGGGTACGTAATTGACTTTAATAGTTGCAAAGTCGGGATAACCTGAGCGGGGGCACAAGCATGTAAATTCAGAGAAGCTGATCTCTATCGTATAATCCCTGTCAGGATGGGGATTGTCCCATTTTTCGAGCTTTGCTTTAGATATATTCTTTTCCCCGTATTTCATTGCTGTATATTATATTCGATTTGTTGAAAAATAAAACGCTGCTCATAACTTTCCGCTTGCCGTTTAGGGTGATTTTGAATAAAATTAAGCGTTCAATCTGATAGCTGATTATTTAAGCGGGTAATAATATGTCAGGACTAAACGAAGCTGATACTTGTCGTATCAATATAACACCCGCATTGAAAACAACGGGCTGGTGTGATCCGTATTGGCGAGGTGCTGAGCAGCATCAACCGGCAAACCACAAGGGGGGGACATATGGTGGAAAATAAGCTGGCTGTCTTTGAAGGGAAAAGGATCAGGAAGACCATTCATAACAATGAGTGGTGGTTTTCGATCATTGATGTTATCGAGGTTTTGACGGACAGCAGTATCCCCAAACGATACTGGAGTGATCTTAAAAGAAAGCTTGTCACTGAAGGCTATTCTGAGTTGTACGAAAAAATCGTACAACTGAAATTTGCCGCAGCCGATGGTAAGTTCTATGCCACCGATTGCGCCAACACCGAGACTATGTTCCGCATAATTCAATCCATTCCCTCTCCCAGGGTTGAGCTGTTGAAACGCTGGCTGGCAAGGGTCGCGAAAGAAAGGATTGACGAAATCGAAGACCCTCAACTGGCAATGGAGAGGATGAAGGAGCTTTACGAGAAAAAAGGGTATCCAAAGGACTGGATTGACAAAAGGATGCGCGGGATCGCGGTGAGGCAGGATCTCACAGGCGAGTGGAACAACAGGGGGGTTCAGACGGACAGGGAATACGCAATTCTGACCAATGAAATCATGCAGGGGACTTTTGATCTGAAAGTTGAGGAATATAAGAAGCTCAAGCAGCTTGAAAGGGAAACCCTTCGCGACCACATGAACGACATCGAGCTTATTCTTGCGATGCTTACTGAGGCCACAACAACGAAGCTGACAAGAGACAGGGACTCAAAGGGCTTTGTCCCGTTAAAGAAAGATGCAAAGGAGGGCGGGGCAGTGGCGGGCAGAACCAGAAAAGACATTGAGAAACGTTCCGGCAAAAAGGTGGTTTCAAGTGAGAACTTTAAGGAGTTGAGCATGACGGGGAAAAGAAGGATTAAGGAGTAGCGGGACTATCAGAGTGTACTGAAATGATTTTGCAAAATATCCTTTTGTTTTTATAGCCGGTTGAAATATAATCATATACCTCTTTGAAGTGTAGAGAGAATCGTGCGCTTGCTTTCTCCCGTGACTGGGAAGGCGCGAACGCAGAACGTGCAGAGGCACAGACCTTCTGGAACGAGTTCTTTAACGTCTTCGGCTTAAACCGCAGGCGGCTGGCGAGTTTCGAAGAGCCGGTCAAACGTGCGCGGACGCGATTTGAACAGAGCGGCAGCAAGGGCGGTTTTATCGACCTGTTCTGGCGCGGTACACTCATAGCCGAACATAAATCTCTCGGCAAGAATCTGGATTCAGCGTATAAACAGGCGCTGGAATATTTTGAAGGACTTGCTGAACGTGATCTTCCCCGCTACGTCATCGTCTCTGACTTCGCGCGTATCCGGCTTTATGATCTCGATGCCGACACAAGAACTGAATTCCCACTAAAAGACCTATACCGTCACATTAAGCTATTCGGCTTCATAGCCGGTTATGCCACACAGCGCATAGTCGCGCAAGATCCGGTCAACATCAAGGCAGCCGAGCGCATGGGCAAGCTTCATGACCGCCTGCGTGCCTCTGGTTATGAAGGGCACACACTTGAAGTTCTTTTAGTGCGTCTGCTGTTTTGTCTCTTTGCTGAAGACACCACGTTATTTGAGCCTCGCGGGTCTTTTCGTGAATTTATCGAAAACTGTACACGTGAAGACGGCTCTGATCTCGGCTCGCAGTTGGCGCATTTATTTCAGGTGCTTAATACTCTTGAAGAGAAACGCCAAAAGAATCTCAATGAGATGTTTACAGCTTTTCCCTATGTTAACGGACGGCTTTTTGAAGAGACATTATCGATTCCGACCTGTGACCAGGCCATGCGGGCAATGCTACTTGACTGCTGCGCTCTTGACTGGGGACGCATATCTCCGGCAATTTTCGGCGCGCTGTTTCAGTGCGTCATGGATGAGGAAGGCTCGGAGCGAAGGCGCAATCTCGGCGCTCACTACACCAGCGAAGAGAACATCCTCAAGCTCATCAAGCCGCTTTTCCTTGACGACCTTTGGGCGGAGTTTCATTCAGTAAAGAGAAGCACAAACAAACTTTTTGAGCTGCACAAAAAAATCGCGCGACTTAAGTTTCTTGATCCCGCCTGCGGCTGCGGCAACTTCCTTGTCATTGCCTACCGTGAATTAAGGCTGCTTGAACTTGAAATACTGCGTACTGTCCGCGACTCGGGACAAATGCATCTTAATATCTTCCAGCTTGTGCAGATTGATGTTGATCAATTCTATGGTATCGAGATAGAAGAATTCCCATCTCAGATCGCACAGGTTGCCCTCTGGCTCACTGACCACCAGATGAATATGTTAGTGTCTGAAGAATTCGGACAGTATTTCCGCCGTCTTCCGCTAACCCATGCGGCAAAGATCCATTGCGGCAATGCCCTTCAAATGGATTGGAACGATGTTATCTCTGTATATGAAGTTGATTATATCCTTGGCAATCCACCTTTTGTGGGAAAACAACATCGCATTGCCGGGCAGCAAGCCGATATGGAGAGCTTGTTTGCAAGAGTGAACGGCGCAGGCGTGCTTGATTATGTTACAGCGTGGTATATGAAAGCTGTGAATTATGTGAGGGGCGATGAAAGGACGACAAGTCTGCTTGACAATCTCCCTAACATGCCGAAGCCACCGCGTGAGAAGATAAAGATAGCTTTTGTCTCTACAAACTCCATTACACAAGGCGAACAGGTTGGAGTGCTGTGGAGTGAACTATTAAGGCTCGGAGTCAAAATTCATTTTGCCCACCGCACTTTTCAGTGGAGTAATGAGGCACGAGGAAAGGCGGCTGTGCATTGCGTGATAATTGGTTGGGCGTTATACGACTCTGATCGTAAAACCATTTACGATTATCCTGACATAAATGGAGAACCTCATGCTCTTGCCGTAGCCAATATCAATTCATATCTCATAGATGCTGCAGATCTATTTTTGAAAAAAAGAAATATGCCCCTTGCTAATATACCAACTATGCAATACGGCAGTAAGCCTGCCGATGGTGGAAATCTTCTTTTAACGACTAAAGAAAAGGATCAATTAATTCGTGAAGAGCCGAATGCAGAAAAATATATAAGACGGTTCTTGGGATCAGATGAGTTCCTTTATGGTATTGAAAGATGGTGTTTATGGCTCAAGGGACTATCTCCTAATGAATTGAAATTGATGCCCCATGTTTTGAAACGCGTAGAAGCAGTTAAAATGATGAGGCTTGCCAGTTCTAAGCAGTCAACTCGCGAGATGGCTGCATTCCCAACACTTTTCGCCGAGGACAGACAATCAGAGCGTGATTATATTATTGTTCCTGAGACGTCTTCTGAGAGGCGGCAATATTTACCGATAGGGTTCGTATCTAGTAAAATTATCGCAAGCAATGCAACTTATACAATTCCAGATGCAACTCTTCTTGTATTCGGCTTATTAAGTTCATCTATGCACATGGCATGGATACGTCATGTAGCAGGGCGTCTTGAAAGCCGCTATCGTTATTCTAGCCAGATCGTCTACAACAACTTCCCTTGGCCGAGTGATCCTTCAGAGAAACAGGTTGCGGCGATTGAACATGCTGCACAGGCTGTGCTCGATGCGCGTGCTGCACATCCTGAATCATCACTCGCTGATCTGTATGATCCTGTTGCCATGCCGCCTGACCTGCGGAAAGCTCATCAGGCGCTTGACCATGCCGTTGATAAAGCATATGCAGGAGCAGGTTTCAAACCTGCCCCTACAAAATCAGACCCCGAAAGGGTGGCGTTCCTTTTTGAGTTGTATCACCGGTACACAAGCCTGCTGCCTGCGCCGGAGGCGGTTAAAAAACGCAGGCAAAAAAGGACTTAAAAAAGGATGATTCATATCAATGTCGGGACATGGCAGTTCCTAATAGGGCTTTCAAGGGGGAGTTGTAAAATATATAATATGATATAGCCTTTAATAAAGGAGGATATATGCAGCCAAGTTATAAAGAAAAAATAATGCAGGACATCGAAAAAATTCCTGCCGACAAGCTGCCGAATGTGTACCGGATTATTCATTTATTGACTGGTGAGATTAAGGCAGGCGTAAAAAAAACAGGTAAACGGGTTTCATTAAGAGGGATATGGAAGGGCAGCCAGATTGATGATTCTCTGTTAACTGATGCCCGGAAGTCACTTTTTCCATATGAAAAAGGCAGGGGCATCTAATGGACTATGTAACCGATACCCATTCGCTTGTCTGGTACTTTACAGATGACAGCCGGTTGAGCAGTGACGCGCTTAAAGCTTTTCAGACGTCTGAAGTAGAAGGAACCGTATTTGTGCCCGCTGTTGTTCTGGCCGAGATAATGTTTATCGCAAGAAAAGGCAGGATTACGATTTCGTTTGAAGATACACTTAAGCGAATTGAAGAAAATGAAAGTTTTGAAATTGTTCCCTTAAATGCTGAAATATTGAGGGCCGCCGACAAAATTGAAGCCGATCTGGAGATGCATGACAGACTGATAGCTGCTACTGCTTTGTATAACAATTCATCTTTGATCACAAAGGATGAAACCCTGCGAGAGTCGGGGGTTGTTTCAACGATTTGGTAAGGAGGGCGTTAGCTCTCTTCTCCGGATCGTATCTTTTTCTTTATCTTTGAACATATCCCGTGAAACATCTTTAATTCCCAGTCCGTCAGTCCCGCGCGGCCAATGAAGTGTTTCAGATTCTGAATTATCTTCTTACGAAGGTTTTTATCGCTTTGCCGGATATATCCAAGCTCTGTCAATGTCTTTTCGATTCTTTCAAACAGGGGCGAAAGCTCTTTATGATTGAGCAATCCCGGGAAAGGGGTGACTTCCGTCCTGTGACCGGCATTTGAAAGTTCATAGGCTATTATCAAAACTGCATGGGCCAGATTGAGAGACGGTTGTTTTTTGCTCGAAGGTATGGTCATAAGAAAGCCGCATTCCTCAATTTCTTCGTTATAAAGCCCCCTGTCTTCCCTTCCAAAGAGAATAGCGACTTTATTCGCTGAGGCAATCTCAAACAGTCTCAGGGCGCCCTGGTCTGCATGAACAAAAATTCCGCGTTTTCTTCCAGTTCTTCGAGAAGCGCCGGCTACAATGGATTTGTCACTGATCGCATCCTTGATAGTGGCGAATATTTCCGCAGAGTCCAGGACATCATGGGCATTTCGCGCAAACCAGCGGGCTTCGCCGGTTGTAAGAGAAGGCGGGTTTACCAGGCAAAGGTTCCTGAATCCCATGTTCTTTATCGCACGTGCTGCGGACCCTACATTGCCTGCTTCCTTGGGCTCAACAAGGATAAAATATACATTGTCCTTCCAGTCTTTCATATTGCAGGAGATATTTTTAGAATATCTACCCCTACAAAAACGGGGGATGCATGGAGATCTTTAACGAAATCAAGTATCACGAGCAATTTTAGCATAAGACATTAATTCTCTGCCTTGTTATTTCCACACAAATTTGATTAAATTAAAATCATGTCTGTACGAGAGATTATAAAATATCCCGAGAAAGTACTCCGAGAAAAAACATTACGTGTAACTGATTGTGATTCAAAGCTGAATAAACTTATTGATGACATGATCGAAACGATGTATGCAGCACCGGGCGTAGGGCTTGCTGCAAACCAGGTTGGAGTTTCAAAGCAGGTTGCTGTGATAGATGTAAGCGCGCGGGATGAAAAGAGCCCGCTAATTGTGCTTGTAAACCCCGAAATAGTACATCTTGAGGGGGAGGTTGAGGCAGAGGAAGGCTGTCTCAGCGTGCCTGATTACACCACGGTTTTGAAAAGAGCAATGAAAGTGTGCGTAAAAGGGCTTGACAGGAACGGCAAGCCTGTTGAAATTGAGGCTGAAGGACTTCTGGCAAGGGCGCTTCAGCATGAGATAGACCATCTGAACGGTATATTGTTTGTAGATAGAATGGGTCGCATAAAGAAAGAGTTTTTTAAAAAGCGCTATGCAAGAGAAAAGATGCTAAGGGGATGAATCTTGTATTTTTCGGCACGCCGGAGTTTGCTGTTACACCTCTTATAGCCCTGCTGAATGAAGGATATGAAGTTCTTGCTGTTGTAACACAGCCTGACAGGCAAAGCGGACGGGGAAGACATATGTCTGTCTGCCCTGTAAAAGCAGAGGCACAAAAGGCAGGGCTCAAAATATTACAGCCGTTAAAAGCGCGCAATCCTGAATTTTTTGCTGAACTCAGGGCCTTAAATCCGTCTGTAATAATTACTGCGGCATACGGACAGATATTACCTTCGGAAATAATACATTTACCCGGATCAGGATGCATAAATATTCACGCATCTCTCCTGCCGAAATACCGCGGAGCGGCGCCGATTAACTGGGCTATAATTAATGGCGAAAATAAAACGGGAATCACAACAATGCTTATGGATGAAGGAATGGACACAGGGCCGGTCCTTCTGCAGGAAGAAACGGAGATAACGCCGGAAGACACAGCAGGGACTCTTTCTCGTAAGCTTTCAAAAATTGGGGCAGACCTTTTGCTGCGCACATTAAAGGAATTTGAAACCGGCTTAATCAAGCCTCTACCACAGAACGGCGCGCCGACTTTCGCCCCTCTTCTCAAAAAAACTGATGGGTTTATTGACTGGGCCAAATCTGCGGAGGAGGTATGTAATCTTATCAGAGGAATGAATCCGTGGCCCGGGGCTTATGGATTTCTTGAAGGTGAAAGGATTAAAATCCTGAAGGCAGTTTTTCTTGATGAGAATGGAGAGGCAGGTATTATCAAGAGGGTTTCAAAGGATGAACTTATCGTTGGTGCAGATAAGGGAAGCATCTCCATTCTTGAGATTCAGCCGCAGGGAAAGCCTGTTATGACTATCAGGGCATTTTTACAGGGGAGGAAGATAAGGGAAGGGATGAAGTTTGAAGGTTTTTAGTTGTTAGACAAAAAACTCAAAACTGAAAAATTCACGTATTGAAAATGTCCAAAACCTTTCTAAAATATTTCATGTATTTCGTTATTTTCTCCGCCCTTGGCGCAGGTGGTTCGTATCTGTTTTTTAAAATGATCGATCTCAGTAAAACCGTGGAGGTGCCGGCTCTTACTGGAAGAAGTATTACCGAGGCAACAGAGCTTTTGAATCAGAGAAAACTGGCATTAAATATAAAAAGCCGTAATTACGACAATAATGTTCCTGAAGGTTATATTTCACAACAGCTTCAGGAGCCGGGGAAGAGAATTAAGTCCGGTTCAGAGGTGGATGTTGTTGTTAGCAGCGGCAAGGGCGGGGAGCTGTTTTCAATGCCGTCTTTTGAGGGACAATTTCTGGATGAAGCAAAGCTGACATTAAATAATCTTGATATTAAAACAGGGAAGGTTACTCTTATACATTCTGATGCTGCAGAGAAAGGAACGATTATTGCTCAAAGACCTTTGCCGGGGAATACCGGCAGCAACGAAATAAATTTTCTTGTGAGCACGGGTCCCTATGATGTATTTTATAAGTGTCCTTCTTTTGTCAATATGAATCTTGATGACGTAAGGACATTGGCTGAAAAGCTAGGTATTAAACTTGTTGAACAGGATGAAGGCAGCAGGATTTTATCTCAAAATCCTGAGGCTGGAGCGATCATAAAAAAAGGTGATTCTGTCGAAATCACTCTTGGACGCAGCAGGATGTGGTTTTAATTTATAGCTGATAGCTGTCAGCTAATTAAGGAGGATTTATGATTAAAATAGCGCCGTCTATTTTGTCGGCAGACTTTTCGAGACTTGGGGAAGAGATAAGAGCAGCCGAAAAAGCAGGGGCGGACCTGATTCACGTTGACGTAATGGACGGTCATTTTGTTCCCAATATTACAATCGGCCCCCTTGTTGTAAAAGCTGTAAAGAAGGTTGCATCCATTCCGCTCGATGTGCATCTCATGATTGAAGACCCTGACAAATATATAAAGGATTTTTCGGAAAGCGGCGCAGATATCATTACAGTGCATTCAGAGGCATGTGTGCATTTGCACAGAAGCATTCAGAACATAAAAGAATGTGGTGTCAAGGCGGCTGTTTCGATTAATCCGGCCACCCCCTTGCAGGATATTGAATTTATTCTCCCGTATGTCGATATGGTGCTCTTAATGTCTGTGAACCCCGGATTTGGCGGGCAGCAATTTATCCTGGAAGTTCTTACAAAAATCAAGCAACTCAAAAGTATAATCAATGAGAATAAATTAAAAATAGAGATAGAAGTTGATGGAGGGGTGACCGTTGATAATGTGGCTGAGGTGCATAGTGCGGGTACAGACATAGTAGTGATGGGAAATGCATTTTACAATTCGAAGAATTATGCGGAGGTTGTAAGGGTTGTCAGGGAAAGGTGCAGAGGGGGGTCTTTTTAGAGGTAAAGATAACAGTACCATGAGTAAAGAACTTTTTTTAAAAGCCGAGCAGCACAGGAAATCCTCTGAATACGGCAAGGCGATTGTGCTGTATCAAAAAGCGCTCGCATATTTCAAAAAAAATTCAGATATCGAAGGTGTGCTTGACTGCACAATCTCTCTCGCCGACACGTTCAGGGCAAAGGGTGAATTCCTGAAGGCGAAAAAATACTATGAAGACGGACTCGAAATTGCTGACGCTCTTCATGACAGGACTGCGCAGGCTGATGCATTGATAGGGCTTGGTCTTAGTCTGAGGGCGCTGGGTAACTGGAAAGACGCCCTGAAGTTGATAGGAAAAGCCGACAAGTCATACAGGGCTCTCCATGACAAAAAAGGTGAAGCCTTCTCAACCTGGGCACGAGGAGGGACATACAGGATAAAGGGCGATATAAAAAAGGCGCTTAATGATTTGCAGGCTGCGCTCAAAAAGTTCAAGGCGCTGAAGGACCAATCAGGTGTCGCCTATTCATACTGCGGGCTTGGTGGGAGTTCGAGGATTGCGGAAAGATTTGGAGATTCGGGGAAGTATTATACATTAGCTAATCAATTATTTAATAAACTGAAAGACCGGTTCGGGCTTGCTTATTCATACTGCGGTCTGGGCAATGTTCACAGAATGAAAGGTGATTACAATAATGCACTCCGCTATTTCAAACAGGCAGAAGTGTTGTATAAGAAAATCGGCGACAGGGTCAGCTATGCATACACACTCTGGAGCGTCGGGACTACTTATAAAATGCTTGGTGAGAAGGAGAAGGCTTTAAGAAGTTTCAGAGAGTCTGCGAATTTTTTCAGACAGACAAAGGACCCGAGGGGACAAATTTACTGTATCCTCGGAATTGGCGAGATCGATTATTTAAGCGGAAGGAAGTTCAAGGCAAATAAAGCATTCTTGAAAGCTCTAAGACTTGCAGAAAAATACAGGTTTAGCGTAGAACATGGATATGCAAAGAGATTGCTCACGGCATATGAACAGGGCAAGGGCCTTCCAATAAATTTTCCTTAAAGGTTGCTCTTATCCTGCTCTATTTTTTGTTTTATAGCTATTAGCTGATAGCTGTAAGCTTAAGGCTGCTCTATAAAACACTGCGGGTCCTCTGCAAGATAATCATTTTTTCCTGCTATATTTGAATAAGCAGAGGCTATTGCCCTGCACCCTCTGCACCCGGCCCAAAGTTTACAGACGCCGCATTTCCCTTTATATTTTTTTCTGTCCCGCAAGTCATTTAGAACATCTGAAGTGGCCCATACCTCTCTTAACGAGTCTTTGCGAACATTGCCTATCGGGATCTGCAATCGCCTGCATGGGAGCAATGTACCGTCAGGCAGAATAGTCAATCCGGATATGCCTGCTGCACAACCTCCTGTCGGGATATTGCCGAGGTCATTATTTTCAGTATTGTTCATTAATTGAGATGCAACAGGGTCGCCTGTTACTATTTCAAAGGAGCCGCTGTTCGCAGAAAATATCTTTTCGTAAAGAACTTTTACTGTCCCGGCAGGTAACATCTCTTTTAACAATGATTTGCCCTTTCCGGAAGGGACGAGTCTTGAGAAGCCGAGCCTGTGTACGCCAAGATTTGAAGACAGTTCAAGCATATCTATAAAATAGTCAGCATTTAATGAAGACAGGGTAGTATTCAAGGTCACATTTAAGCCTTCATCAAGGAGATTGTTTACGCCGTTGACAGAAGCGGAAAAACTGTCTTTGCCCCTGATTAATTCATGTATTTTCTCAGTCCCTTCGATGCTTACCTGTACTCCTTTTATGCCCAGGCCAAACAGGCTTTCTGCTTTCTTTTTATCAATAAGGGTACCGTTTGTAAGCAAATAAATATTAAATCCATGGGAGACGATCTCTGACAGGATTTCATATAAATCCTTCCGCAAAAAAGGTTCTCCGCCTGTTACATTGAAACTCGGAGAAAAATCTATTCCGTATATCTCCTTCCAATCGTTTAAAGTTTCTGATATTTCACTTATGGTCTCTTTTATTTCAGGGAATGACATCTCATCGCTTTTATTGACTGTCTGGTAGCAGTGTTTGCAATGGAGATTGCATTTCTCTGTAAGATGCAATTGTATAAAAAAATCAAAGCTGTGATTGATTGACATACTGTTCAGGTTTAAAGATTAATTAGAGTTTGTTTATAAACTCAAACATTGAACCGTCATTCCCGCAGTCCTTTGAGCGGGAATCCAGTTTTTTAACAAGTTCTGGATGCCCGATTAAAGACTTCGGGCATGACGAGATTGAAAACTTGCTATATTATACAGACTCTATTTAAGGCATTATAATCGAAAAATGAAATAGCAGGTATAGCGGAATTTCACCAGGGAACATGTCTGAAAGAAGATTCTGCTATACCTGCCTGTGTGGTTGCTGGACCAGCAACTATCAGCTCTTTCAACCCTTTCACTTGTGGCATAACCTGCCAGGATTTTCCTTTGCTGCCTTTCTTAGGTTGTCCCAGAAGTCAGCTTCTTTCACAAGTGCCTTTTTACTCAAAGGCTTTTTCATCCTGTTTCACCTCCTTTCACTATTATTATCCATAAAAAAATGATAACAGATTTACATGGATTGTCAATCTTTTATTCTTTGCCGGAATAATCATTCAACATTCCCTGATTGATAATTTTGTCCCTTTCAAATTATACTGTTTCTTGAAATAAAACAGGCTATCTGTTAGTATTTATGGAATTAAAAATGAATGTCTCCGAGTCTCTTTTTGATCAACCACTTAATACACCGAAAGGATTAGGAAAAGCGGGGCTTTTAAACAGGATAATAGCCAGAACCATTGATTTTATCATAGTTGCGGCCCTGTATGAAATAATACCAAAGGTTGGTTTTTTTGCCGGGCTGACATATCTCTTGATAGCAGATGGCTTGTTTGAGGGCAGGAGTGTCGGCAAAAAGCTCATAGGCCTCAGGGTAATAATTTACAGCAATACGGATAAAGTTACAGCCTGCGGTTTCAAGGAATCAATCCTGAGGAACTTTCCATTTGCTGTTGGATTTATCCTGTTCGGGATTTTAAACGTTATGCCTTTGATAGGCTGGTTTTTTTCTTTAGTTATTGCAGTAGTTGTTATGCTTTTTGAAAGCCTTATCCTTCTGGGCAGTGAGAAGGGTATGAGACTCGGAGATGAGCTTGCTAAGACACATGTTATTGAGGAAAAACAGGGAGGGTTAGATGTTTCATAAAATTCTTGGATATTTTTCGAATGATCTTGCGATAGACCTTGGTACGGCTAATACACTTGTATTTGTGAAGGGCAAGGGTATTGTGTGTGATGAACCTTCCGTAGTAGCTATCCAGAAGGACCGGGTGATAGCCGTGGGGCTGGAAGCTCAGAAGATGTTAGGGAAGACACCGGCCAATATTGTTGCAATGAGACCGCTGAAGGACGGTGTGATAGCGGACTTTGACAAGACAGGCGAGATGCTGAAATATTTTATCAGAAAGGTCCATAACAGAAAGAGTTTTATATCTCCGAGGATTGCCATAGGAGTTCCTTCGGGTATAACTCAGGTAGAGCAGAGGGCTGTAAAAGACGCAGCCCAGGCCTCAGGTGCAAGGGAGATATATCTTATAGAGGAGCCGATGGCCGCAGCAATCGGCGTGGGTTTGCCTATCGGAGAGCCGGTCGGCAATATGATAGTTGATATCGGAGGCGGGACCACTGATGTTGCAGTTATCTCACTGCACGGCGTTGTATACAGTAAGGCGGTGAGGATGGGCGGCGACAAAATGGACGAGTCAATTATAAGCCATATTAAAAACAAGGGAAGGATCCTTATCGGTGAGAGGACTGCGGAGCTCATCAAGAAACAGATTGGTTCGGCATTTAAAGTCGATGATGAAAACAGGACCATGGATGTCAAAGGCAGAGACCTTGTTTCAGGTATTCCCAAGACGGTAACGATTTATGAGAATGAAATCAGAGAGGCTTTAAGCGAAAATGTAACGGTGATAATAAATGCAATAAAAGTAGCCCTTGAGAATACTCCGCCCGAGCTTGCTTCCGATATTGTTGACAGGGGAATTATCCTTGCAGGAGGAGGCGCTTTACTCAGAGGACTTGATGCTTTGCTGAAACACGAGACAGGCCTTCCGGTTATTGTTGCCGAAGACCCACTTACCGCGGTCGCACGAGGCGTTGGAAAGGTGCTGGATGAACTGGATATTCTGAGAAGGGTCACCATTTAAAATAAGTCTTAGAAAGTACGGAAGTTAAGAAGATTAGAAGTTTTGAAGATGAGAAAAGACGAAAAAGTTCTTTTCTGCTTATCTTCCCAACTTCTCAACTTCATATCTTCTGTTTATTTTCTCTATATTCGGGATGCTAAAAAAAAAATTCATTCTTTTTGCCCTCTTTATTCTTCTTGTTTTTGCCTTGCTCACTTACCAGAGTGTTAAAGGCGAAAGGCCCCTTCTTGATTTTACGCTTTATCCGTTAAAGCTTCTCGAACAGGGTGGTTCTGCATTTCTGAATATTTTCGATTATATTCCCTTTCTGGGAAAAAGTTCTGAAGAAAAAAATTTTACTGACAGATTGAATAAATGTGAAGAAGAAAGAATTAGGTATAAAGAGGCTGCGCTTGAAAATGAAAGGCTCCGCAATATTCTGCAGATGAAATCCGAAAGGGCTGACTACGTTGCTGCTGCGGAGGTATTTGCGAGAGATCCGACCAACTGGTTTCATATTTTATGGATAAACAAAGGATTTGGCAGCGGTATCGCCAGGGATATGGTCGCGGTTACCCCTCTCGGTCTGGCGGGAAGAATTCACAGGGTTTTTAATGAAAGAGCAAATGTTATTCTAATAACAGATGTGAATTCTTCCGTAGCTGTCAGGCTTGAATCTTCAAGGATAGAAGGCATTCTTGAAGGAAGCGGTGACAGCAAGTGCTATTTAAAATATGTATCAAAGGATTTTGAAGTAGAAGCAGGCGAAAGCGTAATAACTTCCGGACTTGACGGGATATTCCCCGAAGGGCTTTTGATAGGCACTGTCAGCTCCGTAGACAGGGAGGGCGGAGAGGCGTTTCAGGTAATTGAAGTAAAGCCTGCGCAGAATCTCAATACGGTTGAAGAGGTTGTGATACTGAAGAGATGAAAAAATTTATAATCTATATTTTCTTTGCCTATATCGCCCTTGCTTTACAGGCCGTATTTTTTCATGGAATAAAGCCTGATCTGGCGCTTGTTCTTGTATATTTTTACGCTGTAAAATATGGACAGACCAAAGGGATAATTTACGGCGCATTTACAGGCTTGCTGATTGATACCGCCAGCGGGTTTATTCTCGGCCCCAATATTATCAGCAAGTCCCTTGCCGCGTTTTTTGCAAACGCAATAAAAGAAAATCTGTTTCAATGGAATATAATCATCAGCACCCTTCTGATAGCAATTATTTCATTGTTTGATATTTTATTGGTATATATCTGTCTTGAGACTTTTTCAAAAGTTTCTTTTGTCAACAGACCGTGGAGCATATCGGTTATAGAAGTTATTTATACAGTCTTAACTGCTATGATAATTTATCCTCTATACAAATCGGAGAGGAATAGAAGGTTGTCAGATGTGTTCTCACTTAACAGGTGAGCTTACTGTTCACGCAGCATTTTCGAAAGAAGAGATGAGTAGTTATGGATAAAAAAATTACCGTTGCTTTTTATATTGTAATTTCAATATTCAGCATTTTTGTTCTGAGGCTCTGGTACCTGCAGGTAATAAAGGGCGGCGAATACAAAAAACTCGATGAGCGCAACAGATTAAGAGTCGTTGATATACCTGCGCCGAGGGGGGTTATTTATGACCGGAATGATAATATCCTTGTAAGGAATGTTTTGTCTTTTGATATTTCTATTGTCAAAGAAAATATACCCAAAGATGACGGGACCTTGTCAGAGATCGGAAAACTCGTCGGACTTACACCTGAGGATATTAAAAGGCGTGGGAGGGCTACTGAAAATCCTTTTGAGGCGATTAAGCTAAAGCAGGACGTTTCATTTGAAGAAGTTGCTAAAATAGAGGCAAGAAAGATTGATTTTCCGGGTCTGCAGGTTGATGTGACAATTGCCAGGGGATATCTTTATGGGCAGACAGCAAGTCATGTTTTGGGTTATCTCGGCAACCCTACTCCTAAACAATTAGCATCTTCTGAATACAGAAATGTGCCCAGGCAGTCATTTGTAGGCCAGTTCGGGATCGAAAAAAGCTACGATAATATATTAAGAGGAGTTGCCGGTAAAAAGATTGTTGAAGTAGATGCGCTTGGCAATATAATGAAATTTGTGAGGATACAAAAGCCTTCGAAGGGCAATGATATAAGGCTTACCATTGACGTTAACGCTCAGATGGAGGCAGAGAGTAGTCTTGAAGATAAAGCCGGCGCTGTGGTAGCTATAAAACCTGATACCGGAGAGATACTGGCATTAGCCAGCGCGCCTTCGTTTAATCCGAATCTCTTTGTCGGGGGTATAAAGCAAAGTGACTGGCAAGATCTGATCAAAGACCCTAATAAGCCTTTAATGAACAGAGCGATCCAGAACCAGTATCCCCCCGGATCAACTTTTAAGCCAATCACGGCGCTTGCCGCACTCGAAACGGGTATTATTTCAGAAGATACAAGCTTCTTTTGCGGCGGTTCAATATATTTTGGAAGGACCTACAGGTGCTGGAAGGATGGAGGACACGGCGGTGTACAGACACACAGGGCCATTGTCGAATCATGCGACGTCTTTTTTTATGAGGTTGGAAAAAGGATCAACATAGATACGCTTGCGGAGTATGCTTCAGCCTTCGGTCTCGGCAGGCGTACAGGGATTGAGCTTGATGGAGAAGCCGCCGGTATCGTCCCTTCTACCAGATGGAAGCTTAAGACAAAAAAAGAAAAGTGGTATCAGGGTGAGACACTTAGTACCGCAATTGGTCAGGGTTTTTTATCGGTCACGCCCATACAGATGGCAAGACTGATGGCGACACTGGTTAACGGAGGCAAATTATATAAACCACATCTGCTGATAGACGAAGATGAAGAGACAGAGCCTGAGAGTACAGTTGATGTAAATCCGGAGAACACTGAGTTCATCAAGAGGGCGTTGTTAGGAGTTGTTTATGAAGGCGGAGGGACAGGCGGAAAGGCGCGTTCAGACATTGTCAGTATTGGTGGAAAGACGGGCACTGCTCAGGTTATAGGGGGCGCAGTCAAAGGGAAATATCTTCCTGAAGAATATCAGGATCATGCCTGGTTTGTCGCATTTGCCCCTCAAAACAATCCGGAGATAGCCGTATCTGTCTTTGTTGAACACGGTGGTCACGGGGGCAGCGTTGCTGCACCGATTGCAAAGAGGGTCATAGAAACTTACCTCAATCCGCCGAAACCGGAAAGTGAAAAAGAGAAGCAGGAAAAGGGGGATCAGGAGAATCAAAATCCCGAAGAGCTCAAGCAGGAGAATCAGGAAAATGCAGGAGATTAGGATTGCTTGAACCGAAAATGTCATTCCGGCTTGTCCGGAATCTATCCGAAGAATGATTCCCGACGCGCTTCGCTTGCGGGAATGACGGACAAACAGAACTTAAAAGAAGAAGCTCTCAGCTAATATGATAGACCGAAGGGTATTTAAAGATTTTGATTTGGGGTTTTTGATGGTAGTTGTTATTTTATCCTTGATAGGAGTTATGACGATTTACAGCGCAACAAGACCCCTTCTTGACGCCGGACAGCACTCGTTTTACCTGAAACAGTTCAATTGGATCATCCTGGGCCTCGCCTGTTTTTTTATTATGCTGATTTTTGATTATAGATGGTTTGTAAGGTTTGCTTACCCGCTCTATATATTTGGCATTATGCTTCTCGTCATCGTTCTTGTTGCGGGAAGAACGGGAATGGGGGCCCAGAGGTGGCTTAATCTTGGTTTCTTATCTTTTCAGCCCTCTGAATTTTTTAAGATCTGTTTTGTAGTGACTCTTGCACGTTACCTTTCGGGACTGGATCAGAATGTTAAACTCGGATTGAATCAATTATCAAAGATAGTTGCCGGTTTTTTTATCCTTCCCGCAATTCTTATCCTTAAACAGCCTGATTTAGGAACGATGCTGATTCTGATGTTTATTTTTACCGCAATGATTTTAACTGTCGGAATAGAAAAGAAGATCCTCATAACAGCAATCATTATCGGATTGATAGCCGCACCGCTTGCAGGCAAATTTTTATGGGGTGGATTAAAAGATTATCAGAAGAACAGAATTGTGGCATTTATAGACCCCCAGGCTGACCCGCAGGGCATCGGTTATCATATAATCCAGTCGAAGGTTTCAATAGGGTCAGGAGGTTTCTTTGGCAAAGGATATATGAAAGGCACTCAGGGACCTTACAGGTTTTTACCGGAGAACCATACCGATTTTATCTTTTCAATATTCGCCGAGGAGTGGGGCTTTATAGGGAGCATTGTTTTGTTTATAGTGTATTTATTTATCATATGGAGGGGTTTTGAGACAGCAAAAAACTCGCGGGATGTCGAAGGGACATATCTTGCTCTCGGTGTTACTTACATGTTCTCTTTCTATTTTATCGTCAATATCGGGATGACACTTGGATTGATGCCTGTTGTCGGCATACCGCTTCCTCTCATGAGTTACGGCGGAACGGCATTGCTTTCAAATCTCCTTGCGCTCAGTATGATAGAAAATGTGAGAATGCGGCGTTTCGCGTCGTATTATTGATTAAGCTTTTTTGCATTCGCCGCTTGAACCCTTCTTGAAATTTCCAAATCAAATTTTCCATTCCCCTCTACAAAACCTCATGCCCAAGGACACACCGAAAAAAAACTCTTTCAGCAAAATTTAAAATATCGTATAATTTGACATGCTTTTAAAACTCATTGAATACATTGGAGCGCTCATAGAAGGGCCTATTGAAGGAGTAGGCAGAATTATGGTTCTCTTTTACTCCGTTCTGAAATGGCTTTTCAGACCTCCTTTTGAGATAAGGAATATTTTCAAGCAGATGCTGGAGATAGGCGTTAAATCACTGCCTGTGGTTCTGATTACTGCGGTATTTACCGGCATGGTCCTGGCCCTTCAAAGCTACACAGGTTTCAAACGGTTTGGCGCTGAAGGGCTTGTTGGTTCTGTCGTTGCGCTTTCAATGACCAGAGAGCTCGGTCCCGTTCTTACAGCTCTGATTGTCACCGGACGGGCCGGCGCTGCAATAGCAGCCGAACTGGGAACAATGAGGGTTACCGAGCAGATTGACGCCCTGGAGACCCTTGCCACAAATCCGGTAAAATACCTTGTCGTGCCAAGATTTTTGTCAGGCACAATAATGCTGCCTGCCCTTACGGTGGTGACTGATATTGTTGGTATTATTGGCGGTTATTTTGTTACTGTTATTTTGTTTGGGGTTAGTTCAAGAGCGTATTTAAGGACCACATGGGATTATCTCGAAGTAGAAGATATATACAATGGTCTTATCAAGGCATGTTTTTTTGGCGCTTCATTTGCTCTTGTAAGCTGCTATAAGGGTTTTTATACGAAGGGAGGAGCAGAGGGAGTTGGGCAGGCAACGACCGGCGCTGTGGTTGTCTCATCAATGACTATACTTGTATCTGATTACTTCCTGTCTGCATGGTTGTTTAAATGATAGAACTGAAGGACGTATACAAATCTTTTTCAGGAAAAGACGTTCTGTGCGGCGCTAATTTGAAGGTTGAAAGAGGAGAGAGCGTTGTTGTGATAGGAGGCAGCGGCTCGGGAAAGAGCGTGCTCCTGAAACATATCATAGGTCTTTTGAAGCCTGATAAGGGGACTGTGATAGTTGACTCAACGGACCTGTCGCAGATTAATGAGGACGGGTTGAATGAAATCAGGAAAAAATTCGGCATGCTGTTTCAGTCTGCTGCGCTGTTTGATTCCATGAAGGTATGGGAGAATGTTGGATTTGGATTGAAAAGGCATACGCATTTGGCCGATTCGGAAATAAAAGAGATTGCGGTCCGGAAACTTAAAATGGTAGGACTTGTCGATGTTGAGGAGGTGATGCCTTCAGAGCTTTCAGGAGGCATGAGGAAGCGGGTTGGTCTTGCAAGGGCTATTGCCATGGAACCTGAGATCCTCCTTTATGACGAGCCTACTACGGGTTTGGACCCCATAATGGCTGATGCCATTAACGATCTCATTATAAAAATGAGGGAAGAATTAAATGTAACGTCTGTCGCAATTACACATGACATGAAAAGCGCATATAAGATTGCAGATACAATCGCCATGCTTTATAATGGTGTAATTATTGCGAAGGGTACTCCGGATGAGATTAAAAATACATCAGACCCTGTTGTGAAACAATTTATTGAAGGAAGTGCAGAGGGCCCCATAGTTTTGGAGGGCATAAAGAAATGAAAAATGTATCGACAGAACTGAAAGTCGGCATCTTTGCAATAATAGTTATTATTATACTTTCATATATGACTTTCAAGGTTGGAAGGCTGCCTTTTATGTGGGAAAAAGGTTACAGGCTTTATGTAAAGTTTGACGATGTAAGCGGCCTGGATGAAAGGTCCAGAGTTAAAATTGCAGGTGTTGATGCGGGGATAGTCGAAAAAATAAACCTTGTTGACGGGAAGGCAAAACTTACCCTTCTGATTTCCCCCGATATTAAAATATATAAAAATGCGAAGGTATCCTTAAAGATGTCGGGGCTTCTGGGGGACCGGTATCTTGCAGTTTCAGCGGGTAGCCCAAATGAGCCGCTTCTTCAATCCGGAGATAGCATAACAAATGTTATACATGCCGCCGATTTTGATGTCCTTGCTAATGAGCTTACTTCCGCGGCCACTTATATAAGCGATCTGGCGGGAAGCCTTAAAGGTGTTTTTGGGGAAAAAGAAAGACAGTCTCTTACAGAGGCAATCCATAATCTCAGAGCTCTTACCCAAAGTCTTAAAGATATCTCAGCGGAAAATAAGGAGCCGTTACATAAAACAATTGTCCAGATTGAAAAATTTACTGAAGCGCTTGCTGACAAGGGCCCCGGACTCGTGGATGACATGAGCAGGGCAGCAAAAACTTTAGGAGATAAAGGGCCGAAGCTGATAGACGACCTTGGTAAACTGGCAAGCGACCTGAAAGAAGTAATAGGTGAAAACAGGTATGCATTTAAGGATAGCATTGAGAATATAAGAACCGTCTCAAAGTCCGCGAGTAATATCGCCCAGAAGATCGAGAGCGGAGAAGGCACATTAGGCAAGCTCGTGAAAGAAGACAAATTCTATAATTCACTTACCAAGATCTCTGAAGAAGCCGGGAAATCACTTGATGTTGTCAGCGGACTCAGGACCTTTATGGATTTCCATACTGAATATAACACAGGTGAATCTGAATGGAAGGGATATTTTGATCTTACATTACAGCCCAGAAAGGATAAATATTATATTCTCGGCGTTGTCACTGACCCCAGGGGCGTAGTTGAAACCACTGATAGAATTATAAACCATGTTAAAACAAGAGAAGATGAAACAAGGAGTAAGTTTGAATTTTCAGCGCAGTTTGCAAAACGGTTTGAGGACCTGGCGCTAAGGATTGGACTGGTAGAAAATACCTTCGGGTTTGGTGCGGATTACTTTTTTAATGATGACAAAGGCAGGGTAAGATTTGATATCTGGGATTTCAGCGCCAAAGAAGCAGAGGCGGACAGATCACATGCAAAAATCGGGGTTGATTACAGGATTTTCAAATATCTTTTTGTGAGCAGCGGTATTGATAACCTTTTAAATTCCAACCGGAGAGGTATTTATATAGGCGGAGGTCTGAAATTTGAGGACGAGGACTTCAAATATATAATCGGTAAAATGCCGGGTCTGTCTTTGCCTTGATAAGCCCCCTTCTAAGAACATCCCTCATAACAAATGTTTAAAATCGTTCAATTTGGGTATAATAATTTGTTGTAAAAAAATATCAGGAAAACATATGAGAAAAATTTACATAGCGATATTCACGATTTTCTTATCATTCAATACAGGTATTTGGGCCTCTGGAGACGTTTCTCAAAGCGCGGAGCCGGACAATCCCGTTATACGGGCCAGAGACTTGGTCCTTTCTTATTTTACTCCGATAAATGGAACAGTGGAAAATGTTACTGATGGACTTGTATCTGTCAGGTTTGAAGGCAAAGTTAATATTAAAAAAGGCCTGCGGTTTTCTATCTACAGAAAAGGAACTCCTTTTTATCATCCTGTCACGAATGAACTGATAGGAAATACCGAGACGTTTATCGGCAGGATTGAGATCAAAGAGATAAATGAGCCTGACGGATTGTACATTTGTACAGTAATTAAAGGTGAAGTGAAAGCCGGAGATATTGCAAGGATTACTACGTCAAAGATAAAACTTGCATTTTTCCAGGAAAGGAAGTCTGACTGGACATTGTCTGAGGCTTTTTACAGTTCCATTAAGGATTCAGAACGGTTTGAAATTCTTGAATCATATGCGCCGGCATATAAACCGGAAGATCTATCACAGATTGCCAGGGACATTAATGCTGAAGTGGTCCTTTTATTCTCAACGCCTGTTAAAGATGAAAAGAGGGTATTGAATATTAAATTGTACTGGGCCGAAGATGCAAAATTATTTTCCGAGAGTGAAGAAGCGGTAAGCAGCGATGTTGTGAGTATGACAGCGCCGGGGGAGGAGTTTATTTCTGCTTCTTTAGCTAATAAAGAACCCTGGGGAAGTTACAAACTTGCAGGAGGGCAGATTTTTGCGATGGGTGATGTTGACGGTAATGGCGCTGATGAACTTATAGTTAGTGATGGCAACAACATAAGCATCTACAATTTTAAAGAGGAGTTGCAGGAAAGTTGGTCCATAAAAGGCAGCCCTCAGGAAAGACATTTATCCATTGATGTTCTGGATGTCAATAATAACGGCAGGGCCGAGATATTTGTTACATACATGACAGATGAGCGCGGTATTAAAACAGGTGACAGCGGAATGGCAGGGATTAAAGATGATAATAGTGCAATAAAGTCATTTGTTTTAGAATATGATCCTGCAGAGGGGTACAGAAAAATAAAAGATAAAATGCCATATTTTCTCAGGGTCAGCGGGAAGATACTGCTTATGCAGAAATTTGATACAGGGAGGATATTTTCCGGTGCTGTTTATGAGGGAGAATGGAAGGACGGCAATTATCAGCCAAAAAGGCAGCTTGCTCTTCCCCCTGATGTCAACATCTACGGTTTTACTTTTGTTGATTGGCAGAATAAAGGAATGAATCATCTCGTGACGTTTGATGATAATGGTTATTTAATCCTCTATGACAGCCAGGTACATGCAATTTGGAAAAGCAGCAGGACATATGGAAAGTTTAAACTTTCAGTCGAGAAAGGAACTTATTCGGTAGCCAATCCCGTTGCAAAGAAGTTTTTAAGGGGCAGACTTATTTCGGTGAAAACGGGTCGGGGAGAGGAGATCATTGTTGTAAACAAAATACCTGTGGCAGAACGGGTCCCGGGACTTGGAACAAGTGGTGCAGAGATTTATTCCTTATGGTGGGATAGCGGGGTAATGGATGAGAAGTTGATTTTGTCTAAGATTCCGGGGGACTTAACCGATTATTGGATAGAAGGCAACAAATTGTTTTTTATTGCAAAAGGCAATTTATTATCATTTATCAAGAATGCTGTCACCGGAGAATTATTAAAAGGAAGCGTGCTTTACTATTACAATCTTACAGATAAATGAAACAGTTAAGGCTGATATGTCAACATAAAATCGGTCAAGTTGTCATTCCGGCAGTCTGTAAGCCGGAATCCAGTCCCTGTAAAAGGCTCTGGATTCCCGCCTTCGCGGGAATGACGGCTAATTTTCGGGTCAATGACGAATATCGGAAGGTAATTTCGAAACAAAAATGAAAATCAGACATGCAGCATTGATAATGGACGGAAATGGCCGCTGGGCCAAGCTCCGGGGCCTTCCCCGTATAGAAGGACACAGGAATGGCGTCAAGAGAGTAAACGAGATAATAGATACTGCTTCGGAAATAGGCCTGCAGGCGGTAACCTTTTATACGTTTTCAATGGAAAACTGGAATAGACCTGTCACCGAGGTAAAGGCCCTTATGCGCCTTCTGGACAGATATTTGAGAAGCGAAATGCAAAGACTGCATAAAATGAACATAGTTTTCAGGGCCATCGGTAAAATTGAAAAGCTTCCGGACAACATTCAGAAATTATTAAAGGATTTTGAGGAACTGACAAAAGACAATACAGGGCTTGTGCTTTCAAGCGCTTTGAGCTATGGCGGCAGGGCAGAAATAATAAATGCTGTGAAAAAAATGATAAAGAACGGGGTGCGGGCCAAAGATGTTGATGAAAAGGTTTTCGAATCTTATCTTTATACATCTGGAATACCTGACCCTGATTTAATAATACGTACCAGCGGTGAGATGAGGCTCAGCAATTTCCTTCTCTGGCAGTCGGCATATTCTGAATTTTACTTTACCGATACACTCTGGCCTGATTTTGGCAGGGAAGAATTCATATCAGCAATTACTGAATATCAGAAGAGGGAGCGGCGCTTCGGGGCCCTGCCTGAGAAAGCAGGCAAATAAGATGCAAAAAGAGGGAAAAAGCAGTTCACTGATAAAGAGGCATGTCGTAGGCGCTTTAGTATTGCCGTTCTTTTTTGCTTACATATATTATCTTCCACCATCGCCATTTTTTTTAATGCTGCTCATTATAATCGCCGTGATCGCAATGTGGGAATTTTATGTCATGTACAAGGTGCCGGTAAAACTGTATATACCCGGTATCCTGATTGGAGTGTTACTGTTTTTTGTTTTCTGCTGTTATCCTGTTTTTTTTATGGAAGGCATTTTTATCAGCCTGTTTCTCTTAATGCTGCTGAGACTTCTCTTTGCGTCGTCGCCCTCGGGATGCATGTCTGAGATCGGCCCGGTTGGTTCAGGTTTTTTTTATATAGTATTCTTTTTAAGCTTTCAGTGGCTGTTAAGGACAGGGGATCATGGTTTGGAAAACATTTTCCTTCTTTATATATCAGTATGGTTTGCAGACAGTATGGCTTATTACATCGGAACATACATGGGGCGTTATAAATTATATCCTGCTATAAGCCCTAATAAAACAGTCGAAGGCGCCTTCGGGAGTCTCATCGGAGGAGCATTGGGAGCTGTAGTCATAAAAACGGTTTTTCATCTTCCCCACATTTCAACTAATGGCGCAATTGCAATTGGTACAATATTGGGAATAGCGTCGTTGACAGGAGATTTAATCGAATCCATGTTCAAGAGAGACGCAGGCGTCAAGGATTCGAGTAATTTTATCCCCGGTCACGGCGGGATACTCGACAAGATTGACGGTTTCCTTGTTGCCGGGCCGGTGCTTTATTTCATTGTGAGGTATTTTTGAAGAGGCTTTCCATTTTAGGTTCAACAGGTTCCATTGGTAAAAGCACCATTGAAGTAATAAAGAACCATCCTGACAAATTCAGGGTTGTCGGACTTGCAGCAAAAAACAATGTGCAGTTGCTTCAGTCTCAGATACAGTTATTAAAACCTGAAGTTGTTGCAGTGTTTGATGAATCTGCTGCCTCAAGCCTCAGAAAAATGAATCTTCCGGTTGAGATACTTGCAGGAGAGCAGGGACTTGTAAGAGTGGCGACCCTCAATAATGCGGACATGGTTGTATCTGCTGTCGTTGGGTCAGCCGGGCTGGTCCCGACATATGAAGCGGTTAAGGCAAGAAAAGATATAGCTCTTGCAACGAAAGAAGCGCTCGTAATGGCTGGAAGCATTGTTATCTCCGAGGCCTCGAAAAGGGGTGTCAGGATAATACCGGTGGACAGCGAACACAGCGCTGTTTTTCAGTGTCTGGACGGCAGGGACATAAGTGAGGTTGAGAAAATTATATTGACGGCTTCAGGAGGCCCTTTTCTCAGAAAAAATATTTCCGAACTTGATACAATAACTCCGGACGATGCATTGAAACATCCAACGTGGGATATGGGCAGAAAGATTTCAATAGACTCGGCCACCCTGATGAATAAAGGGCTTGAAGTGATAGAGGCGTGCCGGCTTTTCAACATGCCTCCTGAAAAAGTTGAAGTTGTTATTCATCCGCAAAGTATAATTCATTCAATGGTAAAATTCATTGACGGCAGTATTATGGCCCAGATGTCGGTGCCTGACATGAAGGGGCCTATAAGTTATGCACTTTCGTATCCGCAGAGATTTGCTGAGGTCCTGCCGGCGCTGAACTTGTCAGATGTGAGAGAGCTTACTTTTGAAGCTCCGGACATGAAAAAACATCCCGCACTGTCTTTGTCATATGATGCGATAAGGACAGGTGGGACGATGCCCTGTGTATTGAATGCTGCAAATGAAATTGCAGTGGAGGCATTCCTTGACAGGAGAATATCTTTCACTTCCATTCCACTCGTGGTATCCCTGACAATGACAGAACACAGGGTTTTAATGGCGGATACTATCGAAGAGATAATCAAGGTATCTGATTGGGCCAAGATGAAGGCGGCAGAAATAGTTGAGAGTTTGGAGTTAGGAGTAAGGGGTAAGGAGTAAGGGCGAGGCGCTGCCTCGCTAATTAAAATACAAATAAAGGAAATTAAGACATGACAATTTTATGGGCAGTAATTTTTTTCGGTTTACTGATTTTTTTTCATGAGCTTGGACATTTTATCGTTTCAAAGATTGTAGGTGTTAAGGTGCTGAAATTCTCTCTCGGGTTTGGTCCAAAGATACTTGGCTCGAAAATCGGAGAGACTGAATACCTGATCTCGGCAATTCCGCTTGGAGGATATGTAAAACCGCTCGGCGAGGAACCGGGAGAAGAAATCAGCGAAGAAGACAAGCCGAGGTCTTTTCAATATCAACCTGTCTGGAAAAGGGCGGCTATTGTTATTGCAGGGCCTGTCTTTAATCTTGTGCTTGCATATATTATTTTTCTTTCCTTTCTGGCTGTAAAGCTGCCTGTTGCGATACCGAAATTAGACAGTATGACAACCACATTAGAGAGTGTGATGGACAATTCTCCTGCCATGAAAGCAGGGTTGAAAAAAGACGATACCATTGTCGAAATCAACGGAACATCTGTGATGGACTGGAATGAGATGGCTGAAATTTTCTCAAAGAACCCGGAGAAAGAATTAACGCTAAAAATTAAAAGAGGTAATGATTTTATTCATGTAATGATCACCCCCGAACCTGTAAAAGCGAAAGACGAGAAGGGCAAAGAGATTGTGGTAGGAAGAATAGGCATTTCCAAGAAGATAGATGCGACGATAATTCAAAGTGAAAGTATATTCAGCGCGCCTTTTAAGGCATTCGAGGCACTTTATGACTGGAGTGCACTTACGGTAGAGGTTGTGATTAAGTTATTAAGCGGCTCGGTATCAGCGAAACAGGTCGGGGGGCCGATATTAATAGTGGATGCCGCGGCCAAGGCAGCTTCTGTAGGGGCGTTTGCCTATTTTAATTTTATCGCCATAATCAGCATTAACCTTGCTGTCCTGAATCTGCTGCCAATCCCGGTTCTTGACGGCGGACATATCCTGTTTTTTGCCATTGAGGCATTAAGGGGAAGACCTTTGAATGATAAGATAATAATTATTGCAAATAAAGCAGGTATGGCTTTATTGTTACTTTTAATAGCCTTTGTCTTTTACAACGACATTACGAGAATAGTGGTCCCATGGATACAGAAAAGCTTGTCGCAATGAGGAGTAATGAACAATGAATAATTTAAGAAATGAAATTCCATAATTGTTCATTTGGCACATTATACATAGGAGTTACATCAGACTTGATCAAACGTGTTTATGAACATAAGAACGATTTGGTCGATGGTTTTACAAAGAGATATAAAGTCCACAATTTGATATGGTACGAGGCGCATGAAACGGCTGAATCTGCTATCAAACGAGAGAAGAACATAAAGAAATGGGAAAGGAGCTGGAAACTGAAACTTATTGAGAATTGGAATCCTGAGTGGAATGATTTATATTGCAGTATCTGTGAAGATACTGGATTCCCGCTCAACGGACTGCGGGAAAGACGTCTTAATAAACAGACTCTAACTATATACCCACAGGAATATCGGAAGAACCATTATTTACTGATATGTCAAAACCTCCAATAATAAAAAAACAGATTTCATCAGGCGGTGTAATATTCCGTAAATCGGATAACAGTATTGAGGTTGCACTTATAGCAGTGAGAGGCAGAAAGGCATGGTGCCTTCCAAAGGGGTTGATAGATAAAAATGAAGACCCCCCGGTAACGGCTTTAAGGGAAGTAAGAGAGGAAGCGGGACTTCATGGTGAAATAATTGAAAAGATAGGCCATATTTCCTATTGGTACTTTGTCAATGAAGACAGGGTTAAAGTACATAAGATGGTCCATTTTTTTCTTCTGAAATATATTAAAGGGGACACCGAAGATCACGATCATGAAGTAGATGAGGCGAGATGGTTTCAGATAGATGAAGCGATTGAAACGTTATCTTACAGAAGCGAAAAGCAGATCATGCAGAAGGCAAAGGGGATGATAGAGGGGCTGGGAGAAGTGAGTTAAATTAATCGCCTATCAAAATAACCTGGTATGTATGGGGTCAGGCTTAAAAATTGAAATTTAATATCTCAATATTTAAGCCTGACCCCGTTTATTTAAGCCCATATTTTTATTAAATGGCCTTATCTTCATTAATTTTTCCGGCTGCCCAGAAGAAGAGGTCAAGAATCTTAAGACGTGGAATTCTTGAATAATTATCATGAGAATATGTTTCATGAATATTATTTTCATTTAAATTATATCGAGCCATTTCCGGGTCATTCAAGATTGATTTTGCCAAGTTGCTCTGTGAACTACTGGGGCTATATGGTTGACTTCTAAACCTTGCATCACTATTAGGGCCAGCCTTGCCAATTTTTAAATAACGATTATTAAATTGAAATGTGTAAACGGCCATTTTCTCATTTGGTAATCCTTTTGGATTATGGGGGCATCCTAAATCTTGAATATAAATATTTGAATCAGATAGTTGAGTATCTGCTAAGTTTAAAGCCTTCATATAATCGTCAATTATTTTTATCATTCCTTAAACATAACAGGTATTTTGTATATTATCCGTTATTAACATAGGATATTTCGTATAGGTCCTTGAGGGGATTTTCTGTATAGCATTGCGATTCTGTCATCAACCATAAACCCCCTTTCCCGCTTCAATCAGAGATTTAAAGCAAAACAGACAGCGTTTCGTATTTCAAATAGCTTCTCTTTGGATAATGTTGTAATCAACGATCCAATTTTATCCTTTGAAACTGTCTGTAAGTGGTCACAGTTAATAGCGCAATTCTTATGCATACCGTCCCGTTTCGACAAAAGCACTTCGCTCGGTATGTCTCTGATTGTTGAAGTTATCGGTGCCACTGTAACCTCACCCAAATAATCCAATATAGAACTTCTTGTCAAAATAACTACTGGCCGCTTTTTGTCAGGGGTTTTAAACTTATACCATCTCACCTCACCCCGCTTCATTAATTTCCCCACTCCTGCTCTGATTCCCAAACGTTAAATTCCGTTTTGCCGACTGGATAACGTTCATATCCTTTTTTATGCTTTTTTTCAAGTACGTTGATATTCACCTGCTTGACAGCATCCTTCAATGCTTTCCGTGTAAAAGCAGAACGCGATGTTTTTAGTTTTTTAACAACCATATCAACGGCTGCTACCAGGTCATCATCCAAGGTCATTTGAATTGTTCTCATAATATCCTCCCAATAATGTGGTTCTTTATAGCTATAATAACCCACATCGTTGCTTGAGTCAATTTTTATGCCTTTATATGACACGGTCAAGGAGAAAAATGGCCCCGCTCCTTGACTTAATTACTGCCGCAATCGTAAATTAATTCTTGTTTCATTCATAATTCATAAGAATTCCAAAGGAGACCATTCAATGAACGTTGCACAGAAATTAATTTCATCGCATCTTGTATCGGGTGACATGAAACCCGGTGAGGAGATAGCGATATCTATAGACCAGACATTGACTCAGGATGCGACAGGTACTATGGCGTATCTTGAGTTTGAGGCTATGGGTGTACCGAAAGTAAAGACAAAACTTTCTGTAAGCTATGTGGACCATAATACACTTCAGACAGGATTTGAGAACGCGGATGACCACAGGTTTCTCCAGACAATAGCCGCCAAATACAGCATCTATTTTTCAAAGCCCGGCAACGGCATCTGTCATCAGGTCCATCTTGAGAGGTTCGCAAAACCCGGGCAGACGCTTTTGGGTTCGGACAGCCATACGCCGAATGCAGGAGCGGTTGGAATGCTCGCGATCGGAGCGGGAGGGTTGAATGTGGCCCTTGCGATGGCCGGAGAGCCTTTCTATTTGGTGATGCCGAAGATAGTCCGTGTTACATTGAAAGGGAAATGCAGAAAAGGTGTGACTGCAAAAGACATTATTCTTGCAGTCCTTATGCGGTTGACGGTAAAAGGCGGAGTAGGGAAGATAATCGAATACTCAGGTGACGGGATAAAGAACCTGACAGTGCCGGAGAGGGCGACTATAACCAACATGGGGGCGGAATTAGGCGCAACGTCATCGATATTCCCTTCGGATGAACAGACAAATGCCTTTCTGAAGGCACAAAAACGCGGGACAGACTGGACAGAGATCAAACCCGATGCCGGTGCAATATATGACGAAGAGATTATCGTTGAGCTTGGTAAACTTGAACCGCTGGTTGCTACTCCTTCAAGTCCTGATAACGTAAAGCGTGTAAAGGAAATTGAAGGGACTCCTGTCAGACAGGTGTGCATCGGGAGTTGTGTTAATTCGTCATATGCAGATCTTATGCTTGCAGCGAAGATACTTAAAAAACACAAGGTCCATCCTGATGTGAGCCTCGCGATAAGTCCCGGCTCACGGCAGGCGCTTCGGATGATCACGGAAAACGGTGCATTATCAGACCTTGTCTCAGCAGGTGCGAGGGTGCTTGAGTGTGCCTGCGGCCCATGTATCGGCATGGGACAGGCCCCGGCGACAGGCGCTGTGTCTCTCAGGACATTTAACAGGAATTTTCCGGGAAGAAGCGGTACGGCCGGGGACCAGGTTTACCTGTGCAGTCCTTTAACGGCGGCGGTATCTGCCATTACAGGAAAGATAACCGACCCAAGAGACTGGGTCAAGGGTCAAGGGTCAAGGGTCAAGCTGCCTGATAAATTCATTGTTGATGATTCGATGATCATTCCTCCAGCGAAGAAGCCTGAAAAGATAACAGTTGAGAGAGGCCCGAATATAAAACCATTGCCTGTCAGGGGAGCGCTTGAGGAATCGTTGAAGGCGAAGGTTATTCTCAAGACAGGTGACAATATAACCACCGATGACATAATGCCGGCAGGCGCGAAGATATTACCTTTAAGATCGAATATACCCGCAATATCCGAGTTCGTCTTTTCAAAGGTGGATTCGACATTCCCATCAAGGGCAAAGTCATCGGGCGGTGGCATAGTCCTTGGCGGGATTAACTATGGGCAAGGCTCAAGCAGGGAGCACGCTGCGCTTGCGCCCATGTATCTCGGCATTAAAATTGTGCTTGCAAAGTCCTTTGCGCGCATTCATAAAGACAACCTGATAAACTTTGGCATCCTCCCCCTGACAGTGCCATCAGATGTATATGATTCAATTGCTCAAGATACTGAACTGGAATTTCCCCATCTCGCAAAAGATGTCAGAGAATCTTCAGGGGTTGCCTTTATAGATATTAAAACAGGCAAGAAGTACAAAGCAGAACATGGGCTTAGCGAAAGACAGAGGAAGATAGTTCTTGCGGGTGGAATGCTGAATTGTGTGAAGGGGAAGTAGGGGCGACCCGCCGGGTCGCCCCTACATACAGCTTGACACGTTTTCTTTAATAGCAGTATACTTTAAATACCCTAGGGGAGGCATCAGAGCCTGAGAGTTCCCGGAGCATTGGGAAGACCCTCTGAACCTGAACTGGATAATACCAGCGAAGGAAAGGGAAGATCAGAACGTTAACCGTATTCCCTGAAAGATGTTACATAGGGTATACGGTTTTTTTGTTTTTTGGTTGGAAGGTATTTATTATGAAAAATACAAACACAGAGCCATCCCGCATCAGAGATATTCTTGCCAAGTCTCTTGATATGCAGGTGTTGAACCTTACCGAGGTGTCAGCGCTTTTAGCATTGGATGACGAAGAACTTTGGGCAGAGGTTTTTGATACGGCGTGCAGGGTGAAGGAAAAAGTTTACGGCAAAAGGATTGTACTTTTTGCGCCTTTATATCTTTCCAATGAATGCACTAATGACTGTCTCTATTGCGGTTTCAGAACAGGCAATAAGGATGCAAGGAGAAAAACCCTGAGCGTGAACGAAGCAGTGGAAGAGGCATCGTTGCTTTCAAAGAGAGGGTATAAGAGGCTGCTCCTTGTTACAAGCGAACATACGAAACTTGCAGGCCTGGACTATATTGTACAAGTTGTTAATGAAATTTATGAGAAGACTGACATCCGCATTCTTCATGCAAACACTGCGCCGATGAGTGTGGAGGATTTCAGGAGACTGAAGGAATCCGGCATCGGGGTGTATCAGTGCTTTCAGGAAACATATCATATGCCGACATACAAATTTATGCATCCGAAAGGCGCAAAGGCTGATTATGCGTGGAGACTTGGTGTTATGGACAGGGCTATTGAAGCGGGATTTGAGGATGTTGGAATGGGAGTGCTCCTCGGACTTTATGACTGGCGGTGGGAAGTGGGAGCATTGATTGCACACTGCAGAAGACTGATTAGTAAATATGGATTCGGGCCGCATACTCTCTCAGTTCCAAGACTTCAGCCTGCACAGGGTTCAAAGGTAAATAATATTCAAAACAAGGTTTCAGACGAGGATCTTAAAAAAATAGTTGCCATTTACAGACTGGCGCTTCCGTATGTTGGAATCGTGGTTAGTACGAGAGAACAGGCACATTTGAGAGATGAATTGCTTTTGCTTGGCGCATCGCAGATATCCGCGGGATCAAAGACCAGTCCGTGGGGGTATATGAAGGATGGCGATACCGAGCAGTTCGAGATAGGAGATACAAGGAGCCTCGAAGATGTTATCGGTAAGATCGTGGGCCTTGGTCTTGTGCCGAGCCTTTGCACAGCCTGTTACAGGGAAGGCAGGAGCGGAGAAAATTTCAGGCATTTAGCTGAAAAGGAAGCCATTAAAAATTTCTGTCAGGAAAATGCAATCCTTACTCTCAAGGAATATATGGAGGATTGTGCTTCCGGAGAAGTGAAAGAAAAATTAAAGAAGATACTTGATGGAGAAATAGCAAAAAGCACAAACGGCCTCGCAGAGAAATTAAAGTCGATAGAAGAAGGGAAACGAGATGTGCATATATAGATTTGTAGGGGCAATTCATGAATTGCCACTACAGATTCCGGACAAGCCGGAATGACATGAGGAAAATATGAAACTTAAAATAAATGGCACAGAAACAGAAATTCAGGACAGTTTGACTGTTTCCGGACTTCTTGAGACTTTACAGATCGAGCCGGGAAGTGTCGCTGTTGAGGTCAATATGCAAATCATAAAAAAATGCGATTTTCAGGATCATGTCCTTAAAAATGGTGACTCGGTTGAGGTTGTGAATTTTGTGGGAGGAGGATAACAATAAATTTCAAATCTCAAATTTAAAATTGAGAGGGAACATCTATGAACGACAAATTAGTAATAAAAGGCATTGGATTTAAATCCCGGCTGTGGGTTGGTACCGGGAAATACAGAGATTTCGAGGAAACAAAAAAAGCAATCGAGATATCAGGCGCAGATGTTGTTACTGTCGCAGTAAGAAGAGTGAATATATTTGACAGAAAATCAGAGAACCTCTTTGATTATATTGATCCTAAAAAATATAAAATCCTGCCAAATACAGCAGGCTGCTATACAATGGAGGATGCGTTAAGATATGCAAGGCTTGCAAGAGAGGCAGGCGTTTCAGACCTTATCAAGCTTGAGGTGATTGGCGATGAAAAGACGTTGTTCCCGGATACCTGTGCCACATTGAAAGCAACAGAGATACTGGCAAAAGAGGGTTTCATAGTCCTCCCGTATGTAAATGATGATCCTGTAATGGCTTTAAGACTCGTAGATGCAGGAGCTGCTGCCGTTATGCCGCTTGCTGCGCCGATTGGTTCAGGACTGGGCATACGAAATCCATACAACATTAAAATAATACTCGAACAGGCGAAGGTGCCTATTATAGTTGATGCCGGAGTAGGCACTGCTTCTGATGTTGCGGTTGCAATGGAACTTGGATGCGATGCTGTACTTCTGAATACAGCAATAGCCGGAGCAAAAGACCCGATCGCTATGGCAGAGGCGATGAAATATGCTGTCATGGCCGGACGCCTCGCATATAAGGCAGGAAGGATACCGAAAAAGCTTTATGCAACAGCAAGCAGTCCGATTGAGGGAATGCTGTAAAGACCACGAGGCGTTAAGCGTTATTCGTGTCCGGTAGGGGCAATTCATGAATTGCCCCTACGAAAGAAACAATGATTGATTTTAAACTTTATTTAATTACCGACAGAAAGCTGATCGCTGACCGCTATTCGCTGATTGCTGCTGTTAAAGAAGCATTAAAAGGCGGAGTGAAAGCGATACAGCTTAGAGAAAAAGATTTAGGCACACGGGAGTTATTAAAACTGACTTATAAAATGAGAGAATTAACTGCAAGATACGATGCGAGACTCTTTATCAATGACAGGTTTGATATTGCGCTTGCAGCAGGCGCTGACGGAGTTCACCTTACACAAAACAGTATACCTGCTGATGCAGTGAGGCATGTTGTGAAGAAGAAACTTTTAATTGGCGTCTCGACACATTCTTTAAAAGAGGCAAAGGAGGCTGAAAGGGCAGGGGCTGATTTTATTACTCTTGGTCCGATTTACAGGACGCCGTCGAAATTGAAATACGGGAAACCGTTGGGATTAGATACATTGAAAGAAGTCAGCAGGAAAATAAAAATTCCGGTCTTTGCGATTGGCGGGATACAAAGTGATAAAGTGGAGGAAGTGAAAAAGGCAGGGGCGTTCGGGGTTGCGATGATATCGGAAATTTTTGGGGCAGAGGATATAAGAGGGAAAGCGAAGGAAATTATATATAAACTGTCAGATGACATTTGAACTGTATGTCATTCCCGCGAAGGCGGGAATCCAGACGCTGTTCTTGCTGAAGCGGGAGACAAATACAATTGAGCTGGATGCCCGATTAAAAACTTCGGGCATGACAAAACATCAAGTGCGGAATGACAGACAAGGAGAATATCATGAACAATAAGTTGCAACATACGCGTATAGAACTTGCACGAAAAGGAATTATCACTGATGAAGTTAAGCAGGTTGCGCTTGATGAAGGCGTTGACCCTGAGAAACTTTCACAGGACATTGCATCAGGTTTTTCCGTTATTTCAAGAAATGCATTCCACGATATAAAACCTCTTGGTATCGGGAGGGGATTGAAGACAAAGATAAACGCCAATATCGGGACGTCGAAAGACAAGATCTCTCTCGATGATGAAATGGAGAAGCTTGATGTACTGGTGAAATACGGCGCGGACGCCGTGATGGATCTTTCAACCGGCGGGCCGATAAAGGACATAAGAAAACTGCTGCTCAGAAAATCGCCCATTGCAGTTGGAACAGTTCCTATCTATGAGGCTGTTGCAAAGGCTGCTGAAGATCGAGGTACTATTTCAAAAATGAGTGTTGACGATCTCTTTGCAATCATTGAAGAACATGCGGAACAGGGCGTTGATTTCGTCACGGTCCACTGCGGTCTTACCAGGAAGACCATTCAGACGCTGAGGGAAGACGGAAGGATACTTGATATTGTAAGCCGCGGGGGAGCATTTCTCGTCGAATGGATGATTTATAATGACAGGGAAAATCCTCTTTATGAAAATTATGACAGGCTTCTTGAAATGTCGAGAAAGTATGACCTTACATTGAGCCTCGGCGACGCTGCTCGTCCCGGGTGTCTTGCGGATGCAACGGACAGGACACAGATAGATGAACTTTTGACCCTCGGTGGATTGCGGGACAGGGCGGTTAAAGAGGGAGTTCAGGTTATTATTGAAGGCCCCGGCCATGTACCGCTGAATCAGGTTGAGCTTAATATAAAGATGCAGAAAGAGATCTGCAAAGGAGCGCCTTTTTATGTCCTCGGCCCTCTTGTGACTGATATTGCAATGGGCTATGACCATATATCTGCAGCAATCGGAGGAGCTATTGCAGGCGCAGCCGGTGCCGATTTCCTATGCTATGTAACGCCGTCGGAGCACATCAGACTTCCCAGTATTGAGGACGTAAAAGAAGGGGTTATTGCATCAAAGATAGCAGCACATGCCGCAGATATAGCAAAAGGCGTAAAAGGTGCAATTGACCTTGACATCGAGATGGCAAAGAGGAGAAAGGCGCTTGACTGGAATGGGCAGATAGCACTGTCATTGAATCCGGATAAAGTAAGACAGTGGCGCGCGGAGGTCCCGCCGACAGAGTCGCACGTGTGCAGTATGTGCGGAGAGTTTTGTGCTATCAAGACAGTTGAAGAGGCGTTGAGGAAAAGGTAATTATGGAAGAATTCTATACCGGAAGGGTTGTTCATCACAGGATTTTCGGGACAGGGAAAGTAGTGCGTGTAGAAGGGGAACGTCTTATTGTCAACTTTATTACTTCCGGCGTTAAGTATTTCACAGAAGCAGAAGCGGAAACCGAATTGTCCGATCCGCCACAGCAGGAACAAAATTTACAGGAGCAAGCTATGGATTTAAATATATTGAAAGAAACCATTCGGGAGATTCTCATTGAAGAAGGTTTAGCCGGAATAATTCCCCTTGCAGAAAAATGGAACGGAGGAGAGTTGATCATGAAACCCGGCAAACCGGGAATGCAGGAAAAGGCGGTTCCCATTGATGTCTTTTTCCACAAGATAGTAATGATCCGCAATCAGCTCCGTGTTCTTGAACAGAACATCAATGGTTCCGAGAAACTTACAGACAGTGAAAAGGTAAATTTCCAGCAGTATATCACCCGCTGTTATGGTTCACTCACAACGTTCAATGTGCTGTTCAGCGACAAAAAAGACTGGTTTGTAGGGGCCAAGAAGGATTAATTCGCTACCTTTTCTAAATTGTCTCCGTTCATTTTTAATTCTGTTATCTTCCAGTCTTTGAAAATTGCATCCAACCGGTGTGTCATTGAGGCATCAAAAATTTTGGGCATCATAAAGACTTCTCTGGAACTCGCAGGGCTGTTGTCTGCCTTGCCAAGCAGAACAGTAACTTCATTTTCTGCTGAATTTATATTAACGATTAATTGAAATACCGGAACATTCCTTATGGCACTGATGATCGGGTTGATTTTAGCCGTTGCCCTGGGTTCGAGAACTGTTGTGAAAATACCTGTACCGAGGTTGTCTTCGTCAGGGATATGGATTTCCGAGTATTCTATCCCGGGTAACGGCTTGTCCTCACGGCTTTCTATTTCTGCCATTATAACCTCCTGGAAATTGTTGTTACTAAGGAGTTCATAAATAAGAATACATAAGCGTCATTCCCGCAGTCTGTTGAGCGGGAATCCAGAAAGGCACTGGATGCCCGCTTACTACCTGCGGGCATGACAAATGTGTCTTCATACTAATAAACTGATTAGTGTGCTGTCCCTAACAGTTCTTTACATATTTTATAGTGTCATTCCGGCCTGACCGGAATCTTTCCCCTTGCAAAAGAAGGATTCCCGACAAACGGGAATGACAAAGTCGTATAAACTTATTTATGAGACAGCACATTAGTAAGTTCTACAGCTACTAACGAATTGCAACTTCTTCGTTATCTGAAGATTGATTTTATATATATGGTGTGATTTTTTCAATTTCTAAATATTGTTCTACTTCGGCACCCAGACCTTGCCTTTATCAAGAATATGTTCAATCATCCATCCTTTTTTCTGCAGCGCTTGTGCTATGTATTTCCTGTGACATTTCCAGGGGAATCGCTCTGCACAAATTATTACTGAAGATTTTGTGGATGCAATGCCTTCCAGTAATTTTACACCTTCTTCAAATTCCTTTGTAATTATGTAATGGTCATAACCTTCTTTTCTGAACCCCCCAAGCTCTTTACCGAGATAATGGTATTCAAGCATTTCCTTCTTGAGCAAAGGCTCAAGGTTGATTTTTTTAAAATATTCAAACTTGCTTGACGGATAACTTCTTACATCAATAATAGCATCAATATTGTAAGAATTAATTATCTCGATGAAATCTTCCAGACTTCTTAATCCTGTACCCAAGGTGTAAACTTTTTTCTTCATAAGTTTGCTTGAAATAATACCATATTTCATGAGATAGATAACCTGAAGATGTTAAAATATTTCTCAATTTTTCAGGGTGCTTAGCGAAAATTGACAAAGAAGTTGCCGGAGAATATAATTATATACTGTAAATCTTTTTTTAGGAGGATATTTTAATGTCAGATGCAGTGAAAAGTCTTACGGCTGACTCTTTTGACCAAACAGTAAAATCACAAAGTCTTGTAATGATAGATTTCTGGGCCACATGGTGTGGTCCTTGCAAGATAATAGCCCCTGTTGTTGAAGAACTCGCAAAGGAATATGAAGGCAAGGTAACATTTGCAAAGGTAAATACAGATGAAAATCCCGATATTGCAAGCCGCTACAATATCAGAGGCATTCCCACACTTATATTTTTTAAAGACGGCAAGATTCTGGATCAGGTAGTTGGCGCTGTTCCAAAGGCTCAGCTCAAGTCCAAGATCGAATCCCTGATGTGATAAATGATTTATGATGTTGTAATTATCGGAGGAGGCCCTGCCGGACTGACGGCAGGGCTTTATGCTGCAAGGGCCAGGCTCAAGAGCCTGCTTATTGAGAAGGGTCTGCCCGGGGGTCTTGTTACAACTACAGAATGGGTGGAAAATTATCCGGGCTTTGAAGAAGGCATTATGGGCGTTGAACTGGCTCAGAAAATGGAAAAGCAGGCGACAAGATTCGGACTGGAAATAATTCAGGGAACTGTTGTTGATATTTCTTTGAATAACAAAATAAAAAGGATCACCCTTGAAGGCAGTCAGGATTACGAGGCTAAAAGCATTATACTCGCCACGGGAGCACATCCGCGTCCTTTAAAGATAGAAGGGGAAAATGAGTTCAGAGGCAGAGGTGTTTCATATTGCGCCACCTGCGACGGAGCATTTTATCGAGGCAAGAAAATAGCGGTTGTAGGCGGTGGTGATTCTGCTGTTCAGGAGGCAATATTTCTTACAAAATTTGCAGAAGTTGTTTATGTTGTCCACAGGAGAGATGAGCTGAGGGCAGAGAAGATATTGCAGGAGAGGGCCTTTTCAAATCCTAAAATTATATTTGTGTGGAATTCTGTTGCAGATAAAATAACCGGCGAAAACGGGGTAAATGCCTTACATATAAAAAATCTAAAGACTGGCGAGAAGTCCGCGCTTGATGTTCATGGAGTCTTCATTTATATAGGCTATAATCCAAATACAGAGTTTCTTAAGGGACTGGTAAACCTCAATGAAAATAATTACATTATCGCTGACGAAAATATGGCTACTTCTGCACCGGGGATATTTACTGCAGGAGATGTGAGAAATAAACCATTAAAGCAGATTGCTACCGCTGTCGGTGATGGAGCAACTGCTGCAATGGCGGCAGAGAAATACATAGAGGAGAATTTTCAAGAAAGCTATTAGTTGTTAGCGTTTAGCAATAAGGAACAAAATTCAAAACAAGAGTAAAGCTGAAAGCTTATAGCTTATAGCTCATAGCTAAATATGTTTGAATCATTATCAGAGAAATTAGAAGGCATATTTAAAAAATTAAAAGGCCGGGGACTTCTGAAAGAAGAAGACATTGCTGAAGCCATGAAGGAGATAAGGATGGCGCTCCTCGAGGCTGACGTAAACTTCAAAGTGGTGAAGGATTTCACTGAGAAGGTAAAACAAAGGTCGGTAGGCAAAGGGGTACTTGAAAGCATTACTCCCGGACAGCAGGTTGTAAAAATAGTTCATGATGAACTCTGCGCACTTATGGGTGGAGGATTTCATAAAATCAACCTTTCTCCTAACCCCCCTACAATTCTGATGCTTGTGGGTCTTCATGGTTCCGGTAAAACGACAACCGCTGCGAAACTTGCAAACAATTTCAAAAAAGACGGAAGAAGACCGATGCTTGTGGCCCTCGACACGGAAAGGCCTGCGGCGATCGATCAGTTAAAATCACTTGGCTTACAGATTGATGTGCCTGTTTATGCAACGAAGCCGGGAGACGATCCTGTAAGGATTTTCCCTGAAGCCCTGCAAAAATCAAATCTGGAGGGGAGGGATGTTCTGATACTTGACACTGCCGGCAGACTCCATATAGATGAACAGTTAATGAAAGAGCTTGAAAATCTGAAGAGAGAGGCAAAGCCGAAGGAAATCTTACTTGTTGCAGATGCCATGACCGGACAGGACGCAGTGAACATTGCACGGTCTTTTAATGACAGACTCGATATAGACGGGGTTATTCTCACCAAGATGGACGGAGATGCGCGCGGAGGAGCAGCGCTGTCAATTATTGCCGTAACCGGTAAACCGATTAAATTAATCGGAATAGGCGAGAAGCTTGAATTTCTCGAGATTTTTCATCCTGAAAGAATGGCATCAAGGATTCTCGGCATGGGTGATGTTGTTTCACTTGTAGAAAAGGCTCAGGAAGCAGTTGAGATGGAGGAAGCCCTTATATTAGAAGAAAAACTGAGGAAAGACAGTTTCACTTTTGAAGATCTTAAAAACCAGATTAAACAGATAAAGAAAATGGGCCCCCTTGAAAATATTCTCGGCATGATCCCCGGACTTGGCAAACAAATAAAAGGCATTAATTTAGATGACAGGGCCTTTGGCAAGGTTGAGGCAATTATTAATTCAATGACGCTGCAGGAAAGAAAAAATTATGTTATACTGAACGGCAGCCGAAAAAAGAGGATCGCTGATGGAAGTGGAAGCACAGTTGCTGACGTGAACAGGCTGCTTAAGCAGTATATGGAAATGAAAAAGATGCTGAAGAAGTTTAAAAGCGGCAAATTCAGGATGCCGCAGTTCAAGTTTTGATTAACTTGCATCTTTTACATCATTTTTTGTATTCTGTATCATTGAAATTATTTGACATGGAGGAAAGAGTTTGGTAAAGATAAGATTGACAAGGAAAGGCGCCAAGAAGAAGCCTTTTTACAGAGTGATTGTTTCTGAATCAAGAGTGAGAAGAGACGGCCCGTTTATAGAGATTATTGGAACATATGATCCGATGAAAAACCCTTCTGAGATTAAGATAGATACGGAAAGGGCCAAGTATTGGCTTGGCTGCGGAGCACAACCAACTTCTGTTGTGAAAAAACTTTTGAAAATTTCGGGCCTTTAAACAACAGCCCAAATGCTATGGAGGTGGATATGAAATCACTCATTGAACAAATGGCAAAGGCTCTGGTAGATAAACCAGAGGAAGTTGTAGTGGCAGAAGTAGATGGAGAAAGAACCACAGTTTATGAACTTCGTGTTGCCACATCTGATCTTGGAAAAGTAATTGGAAAGCAGGGGAAAACAGCCCGGTCAATGAGAACCATACTTAGCGCTGCCGGCACAAAGCTTGGAAAGCGTTGTGTTCTTGAAATATTGGAATAATATAAGTAAGAAGTGAGAACTAAGAAGTAATAACTAAAAATGAATCATTATATTTTATACTTCTCACTTCCTGTTTTTTAGTTCTTAGTTAAGATGAAATGTGATGTCCTGACGCTCTTCCCCGATATACTGACTGCCTATCTTAATGAAAGTATCTTAAAACGGGCACGTGATAAAAATTTACTTGATGTGAAGTTGTACAATATAAGGGACTTTGCTTCAGGCCCTCATAGGACAGTTGATGATTCTCCATACGGGGGAGGTTCTGGCATGGTTTTTAAGCCGGAGCCTGTATTCAGGGCCGTTGATTTCATTAAAGAAGACGGTGAGCTCAGGAAGGTAATTCTCCTGAGTCCACAGGGAAAACCTTATAATCAATCAATGGCTGAAGCTTACTCAAGGGAGAAGAAGAGATTCGTATTCATCTGCGGTCGTTACGAAGGCATTGATGAGAGAGTAAAAACACTGGTCGACGAGGAAGTCTCTATCGGAGATTATGTAATAACAGGCGGCGAACTGGCGGCGCTTGTTATAATTGATGCGGTGACACGGCTTATTCCCGGGGCCCTCGGTGACGAAAAGTCTGTTGAGGATGAATCATTTTCATGGGGGTTGCTTGATTATCCGCATTATACAAGACCGAGGGAATTCAGAGGGATGCAGGTTCCCGAGGCGCTTGTCTCCGGAAACCATAAAGAAATATGGCTTTGGCGGAGAAGAGAGGCCTTGAGAAAAACATTAAAGAAGAGACCTGATCTTATAGAAAAGGTTGAGCTTACAGATTTGGATAAGAAAATACTTTCTGAGATCAAGGCATCAGAAGATGCCTGATTACACAGATTAAAATTAGAGTGCACAGATTATATCTGTGTAATCATTTTCATAATCTGTGTAATCAACTATTTATAGTAGGAGGAATAAATAATGAATGCGATTAAAGTAGTCGAAGAAGGATATAAAAGAGAGACTCCGAATTTCAGAGTTGGCGATACAGTGACTGTCAACATGAAAGTAAAAGAGGGTGATAAAGAGAGAGTTCAGGCTTTTACGGGCGTCGTCATAGGAAGAAAAGGGAGCGGCACGCGCGAGACCTTTATGGTAAGGAAGATTTCATACGGTATCGGTGTTGAAAAGATCTTCCCGCTGCTTTCCCCAATGATTGAGAATATTAAGGTTATTAAAGAAGGACATGTAAGAAGAGCCAAGCTTTATTATCTCAGGGGGAAAAAGGGTAAGGCTGCTACCAAGGTCAAGGAAAAGGCTTTTAGCGAGACACAGCAGTAATAATGCTGGAAATATATGTAATAATATTTGAGTTGTCATTCCGGCTTGACCGGAATCTTTCGTAGTTTCTTAATAAATTATATTCTAATGTTAGAAAGGATTCCCGACAAGCGGGAATGACCTTCATTCATTTTCAGTTTAAATCTTGAATTCTTATGTCCTCCCGTAAATCTGATAGAAAAATAATCATACCTCCTATCTTTTTATACGATGAACAAGTCCGACAGCAGCATCCTGTAATCGCCGGCCTGGATGAAGCCGGCCGGGGGCCTCTTGCAGGCCCTGTCGTGGCTGCTGCTGTAATATTTCCTTCCGGTCTTGTTATAGAGGGAATCAGGGATTCAAAAAAAATTGTGGCTGAAAGTGAAAAGAAAAGGCTTTTCTGGAAAATTGTTCATCACGCCGTTGCAGTTGGTGTTGGAATAGTTGAGGCTGATGTTATTGACAGGATTAACATACTTCAATCAACTAAATTTGCAATGAAACTTGCCGTTGAAGACTTAAAAATAAGACCTGATATTCTGCTGATAGATGCAGTTAAACTTACAGATATTATAATTAAGCAGCGATCGATAATAAGAGGAGAATCTGTAAGTGCGTCGATAGCTGCGGCATCAATTATTGCAAAAGTTGTAAGGGACGACATCATGCTTGACTATCACGAGCAATATCCTGTATATAATTTTAAGGGGCACAAGGGATATTCTACAAAAGAACATATTGAATGCATAAATTCATATGGCCCTTGCCCGATCCACAGAAAGAGTTTCAGAAAAGTTAATGATATGACATTGCCCTTTGGATATTAATTTACTTAATTTTTCTTTTGACAACATAAATGATCTTAAATGAAAAACCCCGCATTACGAAATTCTCCATAATGCGGGGTTTTATTTAATTATTCTGAAATGTTGTACCTTATTAACCTTTTCTCATTTTTCCACGGTATCTTCTTGCAGCCAATACAGTTCCGCCTGCAAGGAAGAGCACAGAACTTACAGGTTCAGGGGCAACCGGAGGTGTGACATCACCATTTCGAACTGCCCAGGCATATTTCAATGTATCCTTATTGCTGACCCCCTGTGTGCCATATTTGAAGTTAAACCGCCATGATTGCGAGGGATCATTTTCATATTCAGAAGCTGACCAGTATAGTGAAGGTTTAACGTTTTGAAAGAGTCCGCTTGAGTCTGAGGTTGTTCCCTCGCTGTAATAAAGATGTCCCATTTCACTTCCAGAACAGCTATTACCGGAACAGGCATCAGATGCGGGAAGTCTCCAGTCATCAAAACCCTGAAATGTTAGGTTATCTGCCCATGCCATTGCAGTAGGCCATGTCATTGTGGGACCGGAATAATTTGCATCCTGAAGCCATGTAATATTTAAATCATTATCATATATGAGCCCGCTTCCCCTGTCTATGAGGCTTGCATGAACAGGAACTGCCAACGCATATATCAATATTGTTGCTGCTATCAAAATAGGAAGTTTTTTCATAGAGTTTCCCCGCCTTTCTATTTAACTGATTATTAATCAAAAGAATTCCTCGAAGCTTTGCCTCGGGGCACAAAGGAATATCCCCTCCTTTGAAATGTTTGTTGATAAATAACTATATGTTTAACAGGGAATTATGGTTGAGATCTATTTCTGATTTTCATGTCCCCTCCATTGGAATTATTTCAAAAACTATCAAGGATAGTTTCAATAGTTAATAACATTCTCATAATTGAATGGACATATCAATATGTCATTATGTCATTCCCGCAAGCCCCGAACAAGTCGGGACAGGCTCCGCGCGTCGGGAATCCTTCTTAGAGAAAGATTCCGGACAAGCCGGAATGACAACATTGTATGTCGTTATTATTTTGAGAACATTAATAATTGAAGTATTTTTCTTCAATGAACCTTATTGCATGGAATAACTTAAAAATGCTGCTGATGAATAAACGAGTTAGTACTTTTTATAAGTACAACGATGATCAAGCCCAAGAGTTATTTCCATATCCCCTAATTTATAAAAAACAGAAAAAATATAGCATATATTATGCCAAAATTTGTTAAAATTATATAATATGTTGAAATAAAGAGCAATTTAATTTCCGGCATTATCTCAATTGAATAAAATCAATCTGTAAAATTACTTATCAATATACTTGGATAATTACTGCAAAAGTTAAAATCAAGAAGTTAAGGGCAAGATAATTTATTAAAAAATTTATAGAAAAGATAATTGTAAATATTCCACGATTGTAAAATTTATTGCATTTGAAACTATTATAATAAGCAATTTGGCACTGTAACATTTGTGTGCAGCTTTTGCCAAGTCACACTATTATGCTATTATAAAAGTTATAAGAAGGGAATAATTGCGGTATTTTGTTTATTGCTTAAGTTTTTTCGAAATAATACCGTTTTTTAGAGATAATTATTATGTCATTTACAGTTAACAGAGTGTCAGGAGAAAAGGAACTAACGGAGATTTACAGGCTGAGATATAAAATATATTGCCTGGAATGGGGGTTTGAAAAACCTGAGAACCATTCAAACGGAATTCTAACGGATATATATGATAATTATTCACAGCATTTTGCTGCAAGAGATTACTCAGGTAAGATCGTAGGGGCAATAAGGTTAATACTTCATTCAGAGCAAGGTTTTCCTATTGAGAAATACTGCCATCTGGATATTAGTAAGGATGAAATTCCACGGGATAGAATTGCTGAGATTTCCAGGTTGGCAATCCATAGAGATTTCAGGAGAAGGGCTGAAGATAAATATATATATGGGCCGGATGAAGAAAGGAGAAGTATTGGAAATTTTAATTTCTCCCATAATTATTCATATAACAGACGCTCAGAAGACAAATACAGATTTAAACATAACACCCCACGCTCAGGTACATCTCAAATTGAGAGACGGAAAAAACACGAGATACTTATTAGCTTATATAAAGCAATATATCAGGAAAGCAAGCGAAGGCAGTTAAGCAGTTGGTACGCTGTTATGACCCAGGGAATTGTAGCTTTACTTGATAAGTTTGGATTAAAGTTTGATGCAATTGGTGATCCTGTTGATTACCATGGTATTCGAACTCCATATTTTGGAGAAATAAGTAAAATAGAACAGGAAATGTCAAACAGAGACCCGGAACTATATGAAGAATTCAAATAGGGATGCCAGAGGGTTTGCTAATAATATTGTTTCATGACAGGCAAAAGTGGATATTAGGTTATCAAGATGTATGAAAAACATTTTTCATTTAAGCATAAGCCGTTTGAGTTAGTCCCTAATCCTGACTTACTCTTTCTAAGCAGCACCCATAAGAAGGCGATTACCTGCCTTGATTATGGCTTAAAGGAAAAAATTGGTTTTATACTCCTGACAGGCGAAATTGGCTCGGGCAAGACAACAATAATCCGTAATTTCATTAAAAACCTTAACGGTTCAGTCAAACTTTCAAGAATACATAATACAAAAATTTCTTCTGAGCAGCTTATAGCAATGATCAATGAAGATTTTGGTCTGGATATTGAAGGGAAAAATAAAACCAGATTATTAAGCGATTTGAACGTATTTCTTATTGAACAGTATTCAAAAAACTATCAACCAATATTATTAATTGATGAGGCACAAAATCTTTCGCCCGAATTACTGGAGGAGATACGACTTCTTTCCAATCTTGAGACTGACAGTGCAAAACTTCTTCAAATAATACTTGTTGGACAACCAGAGCTAAAAAAGATTCTTATGCTTCCGGAATTGAAGCAATTGCGTCAGCGCATTAACATTAACTACCATATTGCGCCACTAACAATTGATGAAACCGCCCAGTATATCAAACACCGCCTTACTATTGCCGGCAATCCTGAAGCTATAAAACTTCAGGAGGACATGCTGCCTCTTGTTTATCAATTCAGTAAAGGTATTCCAAGACTTATTAATATCCTGTGTGATTTTGTATTACTTACTGCCTTCGTCGCCGGGAAAGATGAAGTAACAGTTGACATTGTAAGGGAAGTTGTAAAAGATCTGAAATCGAATGATTCCTGGAATGAGAATGGGGATACTACCTTTTCTCAGGAAGTCAAAAAAAATGAGAGGATAGATTTATCAAAAATAGTTGGGGATGTTTCACTAAGACTTTTTAAACTTGAAGAAATCGTTAACAGTTGTATTCAGGAGATTTTTACTTTAAATGAAAAGATTGTCCAATTAGATGGAGATATGTCTAAATTAAGTACTACTCCGAATGAAAATCGGATAAACGAACTTTCTGAGCGAATATCCATGTTGGATCTGATGTCTGCCGATAGAAATCCGAAAAAGAAAAATGAACCCCCCCAAATAGAAAAGCAAAAGAGTAAAGTTTTGCACAAGCTCTCGGAACAGATCGGAATTTTAACAGATACAATTAGTAGCTTGAATGATAAAATAAAAAATCAGTAACAAGATTTATCTCTTGATTCCGTTAAATCATTATACTTTATCTGCTTAAGAATGGTTTGCCAAAATAAAATGTTTTTCGATAAGATTACAGTATGAAAAAAAATAATGTAATTTGGGATGACAGGTATGTAAAAAGGCAGGAAAGAAACCGGTATAATCATCATAAAAGCGGGTTTGTTTTATTAACAGGACTTTCTGCATCCGGAAAATCTACTATCGCGCATCATGTTGAAAGAAAATTGTTTGATGACGGCATTTCTACATATGTTCTTGATGGCGACAATATAAGACATGGGTTAAATATCAATTTGGGTTTTAGCAGGGAGGATAGAAAAGAAAACCTCCGGAGAATCGTAGAAGTATCTAAACTTTTTGTAGATGCCGGGATAATTGTACTTGGTGCCTTTATTTTTCCTTATAATGAGGACAGAGAATATATAAGAGAACGTTTTGAGGGTGATAATTTTTTAGAAATATATATAAAATGTTCTGTTGAATTATGTGAACGGCGTGATCCGAAAGGTCAATATCAGAAAGCAAGGGCAGGAATAATAAAGAACTATACAGGAATTTCCTCCCCTTACGATGAACCACGGAATCCCGATCTTGTTATAGATACAGAAAGAACTGAAATTGAAAATGCGGTCCAGATGGTTATGGCCCTTCTGACGGAAAGAAAAATATTATCAACAGAGTAGAGTTAGACTTAACTTCTTGGCTTTTAGTTCAGTTGATTGAATTGTACTAGTCACTAAAAAGCCCCGCCCATTTATGAGCGGGGCTTGAAGTATAAGTTGTCTTGTTCTGTTCTTACTTGACGCTGACTGTTTTTGTTGTGCTGTATATAACGAAACTCCTCTTGTCGATCTCACCTACTGCCGGGTCAAGCTGATACCGCAGTTCCACAGTGACATCCATTTCTTTTGCCATTATCTCTCTAACTTTGGGTTTGCCGGCTTCTTTCTCCACGTCTTCATAGGGGAACGTTATCTCGTATTTTTCTTCCCTTGTCTGAAGCGGCTGAAGGCTTGTATCGCGGATAAGCCCCATTTTGAATTGCGCGCCGTATTTCATCTCATCGCCGCGGCTGTTTGTTGCCTGAGGCATATAGATTTTCGAGTTCTTAAATATTTCTTTACCATCTTTTGTTTTAGCGGTCACATCCAGGACCACTCTGTTTGAGGAGGGTCAGCCGTCAGGTATTCTATGCCCTGCCTTGTTTGCAGTCTTGACGGTAACTACAGCCATCGGAGTTAAATTTTCCGGGAAGGCCTTGTAACCTTGAGCAGTTACTTCTACATCCATAGCCATTTTAAGCATATCAGGGTCACGATAAGCCGGCATAGTATGGCCCTTACCGGATTTCTTCATGTGGCAGTCCTGACATGTTTCTGCGCCGCCGGAAGGTACATAGGCATGTGTGTAGCTTCCATAAAGCGTTGCACATTGAGAAGGCTGCGGGAATTCAAAGTTTGGACCCAGACCGTGGCATTGTCCGCACATGACAACCTCTTTCATTATTACACTCTTTTTTAGAGTTGCATACATCTGTCAGCATGCGCACCGTCCTTGGAACCGTAAATAACACCTTTCTCGGGCTCGCCGTCCTGCCATTTGTGGACGATCGCCTTTACATTGTGACAAACGAGACAGTTGATATTTACTTTCGCAAGGGTTGCCTTGTCTCCATCTTCAAGGGCCCTGGCAATCTGCTGGGCAACCTCATCTGATGCATCTTTTATCTGAGGCAGATGGCACTTGAAGCATTCCATAAAGTGTTCAACCTTTACATCCTTTGTTTCCTTTACTCCGGACTTTGTAAAGGTGCTCTTAAGAGCGCCTACTAAGCCTTTTAGGGCTCCAGCCGTGCTGCCGGTCCCTATCAGGGAGTGAGAGTGAATGGATTTCTCCCATTCCTCATAAATCTTTGGGTGGCACTGCTTGCACGAGCTTACATCATACATCTGTGCGAGTTCATCAACGGTTTTTGCCTTTTCAGATGCAAAGGCAATGCCCGTTACAAGCGGTATCGCTATAAAAAGCGACACCAGAACTAATCTTAACATCTTCATTACAGTCTCCTTTCTTAAGTTTTTTGATCTATGTAAACAAACGCCTTAACATGAGATATAAAGTTTAATTACACCATTTATAGATTGAAGTCTAATAAAAAATGTAAATAATTATTTAAGCAATGCTAATTATTCTCTGTCCATAAATTCGGTTTGTTCGTTATTCCTTCCAGGTACGGTTAAGTCTGGTAAACTTCGACTTGCATCGAGAATCCAGACGCCGTTTTCAAGAAAGCGGGAAACAATACAAAAGAACTGGATTCCCGTCTGCACGGAAATGACAGAGAGGCCCTTTATAAACAAACTCTAATTAAACGAAAATATTGCGTTGTTTTTCGGAGATAAGGTGAGAAATCAAAAATTTTTTAAATTACTTCAGCCCTAAAACATCCTGCATATCATAAAGACCGGGCGTCTGTTTATATACCCAAAGAGCGGCTTTTAATGCACCGCGTGCAAATGTGTCCCTGCTGGAAGCTTTGTGGGTAATCTCGATTCTTTCGCCAAGGGTCCCGAAGATAACTGTATGTTCCCCCACGATGTCGCCTGCGCGAACCGTCTGTATACCTATCTCTTGCCGGGATCTTTCGCCTATTAAGCCATGTCTTGAGTATACGGCTGTATCTTCCAGATTTCTGTTGAGTGACGATGCAATAACCTGAGCCATTTTTATTGCCGTGCCGGACGGCGCATCCTTTTTCAGTCTGTGGTGCGCCTCGACTATTTCAACGTCATAGTCGTCGCCTGTAACCTTTGCAATATCTGCCAAAACTTTCAAAAGAAGGTTTACGCCAACGCTCATATTTGGAGCAAGCACGCATGGAACTTTTTGTGCATATAAACTGATATGCCCTATCTCGTCTTTACTGAATCCTGTGGTGCCAATGACCACAGGTATTGGTATTTCAGAAAGGGTTTTTAAGCATTCTATTGTTGCAGATGTGGATGAAAAATCAATAAGCACGTCTGTTTTTCCTGTTATATTCAGAATATTGTCAGAAAGTTTAATTCCTGTTGCACCGATTCCTATAATTTCTCCAATATCTTTCCCCACATCTTTGTGATTCTTGCTTTCGAGCGCCCCGGACAGTTTTATGTCTTTAAAATCCCTTGAAAGTGCAATAATGCGGTTTCCCATTCTTCCAGCAGCGCCTGATACGATCATGTTAAGCATTTTCGTTCTCCTTTTCCGAAGGAAGTTGCCTGCCTTCATCATCAAGTTTACCTTCAATCCTGTATTCTTCCGAGGCCCAGGCCCCTAGGTCAATGAGCTTGCACCTCTCAGAACAAAAAGGCCTGAAAGGGTTGTTCGGCCATTCAGTCCACTGTTTGCATGTTGGAGCACTTTACTTTCATAATATATAAATCAGCTATTAGCTTATAGCTGACAGCTCACAGCTATATTTCCACCACTCCTTCAAACACCTTCACTGCATCACCAGTCATATAAACATGATTGTCTTTTTTAGACCAGTTTACAAGCAGTCTGCCGCCAGGAAGATGCATAGTGACTTTTCTGTCAGAAAGACCCAGAAGGGCAGATGCAACGGCTGAAGCAGAAGCTCCTGTGCCGCATGCCATTGTTTCTCCGGCTCCTCTCTCCCATACTCTCATTTTTATATTATGTCTGTTCTGTATCTGAATAAACTCCACATTGGTCCTTTTGGGGAATAGTCTATGATTTTCAATTATAGGGCCGTAGTGACTTAGTGGAACTGACCGGACATTTTTAACAACAATTACTGCATGCGGATTGCCCATCGATACGCAGGTTATTCTGAATGTTTTATCTTTTACTTGAAGTGAGTATTTAATAATTAATTTTGAGTTTTGAATTTTGAGTTTTGAGTTTAATTCAGCCCTCACCGGGATCTTTTCTGCATCCAAAATCGGTTCTCCCATATCAACTTCAATCAGTTCTCCAATTTTTCTGAGGTGCTTAATTCCGCCAAGGGTTTCTATAGAAAGTTGTTGTGTTGTATTCTTTCTGACTTTTGACTTTTGACTTTTGACTTTCTGGTCCCATATGAATTTTCCAAGACATCTGACACCATTTCCGCACATTTCCACTTCTGAACCGTCTGCATTGAAAATGCGCATTTTGAAGTCAGCTTTATGGGAGTCACCCAGCAGGAGCACCTGGTCCGCTCCGATCCCGAATCTCCGGTCACAGAGGTTTTTTGCAAGCATAGAAAGCTTTTTTAGATTTGCATTTCTAATATCTATGACAATGAAGTCATTGCCAAGGGAATGCATCTTTGTGAATGGAAGATTCATCTTAAAAACCCTGGAATCTTTTCACCTCTAAAAAGATCCATGTAAGTTTCTCTCTCACGGATAACAGAATATTCACTTTCTTTAACCAGTATTTCTGCAGGTCTGAGTCTTCCGTTGTAATTGGAACTCATGGAAAAGCCATAGGCGCCGGCGCTCATGACAGCGAGCAGATCTCCGTGTGCCGGAGCATTTATTTTTCTCTCTCTGGCAAAAAAATCTCCTGATTCACATATAGGCCCTACGATATCTGCATGCATTTCCGTCCTTTTATTCTTTTTTACCGGCAATATGTGATGGTAAGCCTCATAAAGACTGGGCCTGATAAGATCGTTCATCCCTGCATCTACAATCACAAATTCTTTTTTGAAGGATTTCTTAAGATAGAGCACCTTCGTAACCAATATGCCTGCGTTCCCAACAATTGATCTTCCCGGTTCGAGAATAAGGGTAAAATTGTTATTACTAATAAGCGGGATAATCTCTTTTGCAATATCTGCAGGGTGAGGAGAAACCTCGTTGCGGTAGGTTATGCCGAGTCCTCCGCCTATGTCAAGATATTTTATATTTATGCCGTACGGCTTGAGCTTTTTAGAAAGCAAAAGAACTTTTTTTAAGGCATCAATGAAAGGAGATATTTTAGTAATCTGTGAGCCTATGTGACAATGGATACCGATAATATTTATATTTGACATTTTGCGTGCAAGCCTGTAATTTTCAATGGCACGTTCCATCGGGATGCCGAATTTATGCTTTTTGAGGCCTGTTGAAATATACGGATGTGTTGAGGCATTTATATTCGGATTGACCCTGAAGGCTATCGGCGCTTTTATACCGGATTCACCTGCTATCTTATTGACGGCTTTAAGTTCATCAGTAGATTCAATATTAAACATCAAGATGCCCGATTTTAATGCATAGCGGATTTCATCGCCGGTTTTTCCTACGCCGGCGTAAACTATTTTGTTTGCAGGAATACCTGCTTTCATTGCAAGATATAGCTCTCCTCCTGAAACCACGTCTGCTCCGCATCCTTCTTTTGCAAGGGTTTTTAAAATTGCTGTGTTTGAGTTTGCTTTCAGGGCAAAACAGATAATATGAGGATAACCATTAAAGGCATTTTCAAAGGCATAATAATGTCTCACCAGTGTTTTGTAACTGTAAATATACAGAGGCGTGCCAAATTTCTCGACCATCTTCCTGACAGGCACATTCTCTGCACACAGTTCTGATTTTTTGTAATTAAAGTCATGCATAATTATATGTAGCAGGGGCGAACGGCCGTTCGCCCCTACGGCTTATTTTAAGTTATAATCAATTACCTATGGAACTTTTGAAAAAGGTAAAAGAAACAATTAACAAATATTCCATGTTCTCAGAAGGTGACCGCGTTCTTATCGGGTTTTCCGGTGGCCCTGACTCAGTCTGCCTTGCAGTTATTTTAGACAAACTCAAAAAGGATTTCAATCTTTCTCTTTACGCTGTTTATGTTGATCATGGGTTAAGACCGGATGAAGTTGAGAATGAGAAAAAATTTTGCAGAGAGTTTTGCGATAAACTCGGAATAATTTTCTTTTGCGAATCAGTTGATGTTGGAAATTATGCCAGGCAAAAAGGATTGAACAAGCAGGAGGCTGCGAGGGATTTGAGATATAAGGTATATGAAGAAATTGCGGGAAGGATAAATGCAACAAAAGTCGCACTCGGTCATAATGCAGATGACCAGGCGGAGACTCTTTTAATGATGCTTTTGAGAGGTTCCGGACGTAAGGGCCTGTCAGGAATTCCTCCTGTCAGAAAATTAGAGTTAGGAGTCAGGAGTCAGGAGTCAGGAGTTAAAAAAGACAAATTGATAATCAGGCCCCTGATCGAGATCGAGCGAAAAGAGATAGAGGAATTTTTGTTACAAAAGAAGGGCGATTCGCAAATCGCCACTACAAACTCTGAACTCTTAACTCTTAACTCTAAACTCCCGTTTATGGTTGATTCATCAAATCTCAAGAATGATTATTTCAGGAACTGGATAAGGCTGTCCGTTATCCACGAACTCAAGAAGAAAAATCCGGCATTGATTCGTAACATCTGCAGAACAATGGACATCCTGCGTGAGGAAGATGATTATCTTGAGATTATTGTTACTAAAACACTTATAAGGCTTATAAGCAGAAAAAGCGACGTCACTATCGAGCTTTTTCTTTCGCCGCTTGAGACCGTCGAAAAACCAATATTAAGGCGTGTCCTTAGAAGAGCGATTGATGCAACAGATGGACTCAGGGGAATAAGTTTAGCTCATATTGAAGACATAATAGGTCTTATTAAGACCGGAAAGTCCGGCGACAGGGTTTATCTGCCCAAGGATATCAGGGTAATAAGGGATTATTCTGTTTTAAAAATAACATCTGTGCCGCCGGTAAAGATTGAGGAGCACGAAATTACTCCTCCTTGTGAGATTGTCATTCGTGAAGCGGGTATAAAAATAAAGGCATTGTTCGAAGAAGAAGGATACGGTCCAGGTGACAATAAATATTCTGTATTGTTAGATGCAGGCACTATGATATTCCCTCTTAAAGTAAGGCATAGAACTGAAGGGGATTTTTTCTACCCGCATGGTTTCGGAAAGAAGAAAAAGCTCCAGGATTATTTTGTAGACGAAAAGGTTCCGAGGGATGAGAGAGACAGTGTTCCAATTTTAGTGTCAGGGAATGATATTGTATGGGTTGCGGGTTACAGGACTGACGAGAGATTCAAGGTAACAAATAAGACAGAAAAGTTTTTAAGGATTATAATATCAAAGCTATAAGCTGTAAGCAATAAGCTATTAGCTTTATAGGACATATAATTTATAGCTTATCGCTTAAGGCTGACAGCTAAGAGCTTCAAGGAGGATAAATTGACTGAGAAAGTGCGAGTACGTTTTGCTCCGAGCCCCACGGGGCATCTTCACATTGGAGGCGCGAGGACCGCGTTATTTAACTATCTATTTGCAAGGCACAATAATGGAGCATTCATATTAAGAATAGAAGATACTGACAGGAGCCGTTCTACCGACGAATATATAGAAGCAATTATTGAAGGGATGAAATGGCTCGGACTCGATTGTGATGAGGGACCGTTCAGGCAGACCGACAGGTTTGATGTTTACCGGAGTTATGTTGACAGGCTTGTAAAAGAAGGGAAGGCATATTATTGCTACTGTTCTTCAGAGGAACTCGAGGAAAGACGAAGGCTTGCGCTTGCAACCGGCAAGATGCCAAAGTATGACGGCAGATGCAGAAATCTGAAAGAACCCGTTCCCGGTGAAATACCTGCAGTGAGATTCAAAATACCGTTGGAAGGTCAGACCATAGTTGATGATCTAATAAGAGGTACGGTAGTTTTTGAAAACAACCAGCTTGATGATCTGATTATCCTTCGTTCTGATGGAACGCCAACTTATAATTTTACCGTTGTTGTTGATGATGTGGACATGAAAATAACGCATGTTATCAGAGGCGACGACCATCTGAACAACACGCCAAAACAGATACACATTTATAAAGCGCTTGGTTATAACATTCCAAAGTTTGCACATCTTCCCATGATACTCGGCTCAGATAAGACACGCCTCTCGAAAAGGCATGGCGCTACTTCGGTCATGGCATATTATGAAATGGGTTATTTGCCTGATGCACTCGTGAATTATCTTGTGAGGCTGGGCTGGTCTTACGGGGATCAGGAGGTGTTTTCACGTGAAGAACTGATAAAGTGCTTTTCGTTTGACAATGTAGGTAAGGCAGCAGCCATTTTCAACCCTGAAAAACTTCTCTGGCTGAACAGCCAGTATATTATTCATTCCCCGTCTGAAAGACTTGCTGAACTGGTCATGCCGTTTCTTGTTAAAGAGAAAATTATCGGCGAAGGACAGGACATTGACAGAAAGTGGCTGTCAAAGGCGATTGATACATTGAAGGAACGTTCAAAGACACTTGTTCAACTTGCAAATACTCTGCGTTATTACATTGCTGAGGAAGTTGAATATAATGAAAAGGCAAAAGATAAGTTTCTAAATGAAAAAAGCAGGGAGTTGTTGATTGAATTGAAGAATAGCATAGCTTCAGTGCCTGATTTTTCACATCAGGCACTTGAAATTATATTTAAGTCTATCGTAGAAAAGCACGGCGTCAAGCTCAAAGACCTTGCACAGCCTGTACGCGTTGCAATCACAGGCGGCACAGAAAGCCCGGGGATATTTGAGGTGCTTGAAATTGTCGGCAAAGAGAAGACGCTGAGAAGATTAGAGAAGGCGATAAAGACGATTGTGTGTCCCCATTTCCCCTGACATTAAACAGAGACTCAAAAACATTTAAAGTTTTTTCCTGGAATTTCCGATAAAAAATCAGATAGTTGAAAGGTTACAGAAATGACTAATTTAAATTGTTGGGAATTCAATAAATGTGGAAGAGAACCAAAGGGGAAAAACGCCCATCAGCTTGGAATATGTCCCGCTGCAGTATTTGAAGAATCAGACGGCTTTTGTGGTGGGAAAAATGGTGGAAGGGCTTGTATGTTTATAGCAGGAACATATTGTTTAGAGATTATTCCCGGAACACACAGAGAATGCCGGAAGAATTGCGGGAGTTGTGATTTTTACAGGATGTTAAAGCAGGAATATGGCTCCGGGATGTCTGTTTTTTTATTTCAAAGATATGTTAAAGAAAGAAAAAAAGATTTACTTGTAATACCTGAGCATGAAATTTGCAACATCACTCCGCTTCCCGGAAAGGAAGATCTTGTGAAAGCAGGTGGTTCTTTTCAAAAAAACGATCTCAAAGACATTTGGATTCATCTGCTTAATCTTGTGGATTACTGCAATCATGCTGTTAAGCATGGGGAGTGGTATCAGGAAGATATAATAAAATTTTACAATTTAAAAGACTCAGTAATGGAAAAGTTTTATCGGGATCCGCCACCGGGGGCTACGGTAACCTTGAAAAAAGTCATGAAGCCCTCGAATAATCATAATTTCGACTATTCTCCTGACCGGGAGCAACATTCCCAAAACACCAATGAGCACGGAATGATTCTTATCGAGATGGAAGTAACGTATAGAAGGCAAATGTTCAGTCTACATATTCCTATTGAAAAAGCAAAAAATTGGGGATTAAACATTATGTCGTTAAGTTCTAAGGAGTGGCTTCATTCGAGAGAGTTTAACCGACAGTTCTTTAAAGACGTTTTCGAGGAAATCGAACAGCTTTTAAGTCCTTTATAAGCAGGTCTTATATAGTTGGATTCAATGACCCCTCTGATATGATCAAAAATAATTTGCGATACCCTGTAAGGTAAAAACCTTAATCTTTCCTTCTGGGGGATTGGGTAGTTTTTTTGTTCCCTCTGCACTTGAGAGGAAAGCTCTATTACCGCCCTAAACTCCCATTTGTTGACCGATTTGCCCGGTTCTTAGCTTAATCCGTTCCAGGGTATCGCAACATCATCTTCTACTTTTATTATAGCGCGATTTTGTACTTAGTCAAGGACTTTTTTAGGTTATTTCTCCTTGAAAATCCCGGTTTGTGTTGCTTATGATATTGGCGGGCTTTTGAAATTCCGTGCTAAAAGGGCAGACATAGAGGTTTGTCCCTACAATGGCACGGTTCCTTGGCGCAATAATTTATGGACAGACTCTAATTACTTCTTAGACCGGCTCTTTGTGTTCCAAATTATCTCGGGAAAATGATATTATTATAAAATCTTAAATTTAAAAGGAGAGAACGAAAATGGCAAAATCACAAAACATTAAAAAAGACGTGAAGAAAAAACCGCAGAAGACAGCTAAAGAGAAGAAGCTGGCAAAGATAGAGAAAAAGAGAAATAAATAACCGAAACGCGAAAGTCCAAAAGTTCCACAGCGCAAAAGATTTTGCTTTTGCTCCCTGAAAGGCACGAGCAAATCTTTTTGCAGGCCCCAGTCAAGGAAGGCCCCGCAGGATTAACCGAAACAACCTTCAGAAACGCAAAGTCGCCGACCATGGCGTAAGGCCTTTGACATGTTACATCCTCTGTTTATCATTCAGTAAATTTAGTGATTCTTTGTTTTGTCATTCCGGACAAGCCGGAATGACAATTGTTAGGTGTTTATGTTTTAACACAAAGCAGTTTATTGAAATATTCGGGAAGTCCGGTTTCAAACGTAAGCCGCTTACCGCTGATAGGGTGTGTGAAGGAAATCGATTTGGCGTGAAGCGCTAAACGTTTGTATGCACCTTTCCCCTTTCCATACTTCCCGTCGCCCACAACCGGGTGTCCGATATCAGCGAGATGCACGCGTATCTGATGCTTTCTGCCCGTTAAAAGATCAACCTCCAGCAAGGAAAACTCTTTCGTCTCCTTAAGCACCCTGTAAGCGGTATGAGACAGTTTTCCTTTTGCGGGGTCGGATGTGGAATATACGACGTGAGCCTTGTTCTCAGTCAGGTATGTTGTAATCTTCCCCTCCCTTTTCTTGAACCTGCCGTGAACGACGGCTAAATATTTCTTCTCTGTTTCTTCCCATTGGCTTTGCAAGCGCAGCTTGGCCTCCATGCTCTTTGCGAAAATGAGTATCCCGGATGTGTCGCGGTCCAGCCGGTGAACGATGAAAATGCGCTTTTGGGACCTTGGGTCACCCTTGCGGACATAATCGGTCAGCATAAAGTAGGCTGTTCTTGATTTGTCCCTGTCCGTGCCCATTGTCAGAAGGCCGGGCGGCTTGACCACGACCAGTATGTCCCGGTCTTCGTAAAGTATTTTAAAATCTTCTGGAAAGTGCTTATGGCCATGGCTTAATCCTTTACGCATGGCATGCACTCCGTCAGACATTCCCGGTCGCCCGGCTGCCGATTGCATATTTTCCGTATCGCATAGATAAGTTTATCTTTTGCCGTTGCTTTTTCACAAATCTAATACGTTTTTCCATGTGGAACGGATAAGACTAAAAATTGAATAACATATATCAATCATTAATCTTCGGTTTCAGTTGTTACCTCTTATTTGTTTGGGATGACTCTTGCAAAAAACAAAATCTCCTACCAAATCTCTGTAATGTGCTAAAATAATCTCTTAAAAAAGGATATGATTTTATATTCAAAGTTAAACCGGATCTAAGGATTTGCATATATGACTATACCGGACTCAAATCGTCCATCTGATTTCATAAGAGACATTGTCACAGAGGATTTGAAGGCTGGCAAGAACAATAATCGTGTTCATACCCGTTTTCCGCCGGAGCCGAACGGTTATCTGCATATCGGTCACGCAAAATCCATCTGTCTCAACTTCGGTATTGCAAGGGACTTCAACGGTCTTTGCAATCTGCGATTTGATGATACCAATCCTACTAAAGAGGAAGTAGAGTACGTGGAATCGATCAAAGAGGACGTCAGGTGGCTTGGGTTTGACTGGGGAGACAGGATGTATTATGCATCCGATTACTTCGAGCAGATGTACCGGTATGCTGTTCAGCTCATTAAGGCTGGAAAGGCGTATGTTTGCGACTTGAACGCAGATGAAATAAGGCAGTACCGCGGCACTCTGACCGCGCCGGGGAAAGACAGTCCATACCGCAATCGTTCAATTGAAGAAGATATTGATCTGTTCGAGCGCATGCGGGCCGGGGAATTTCCTGATGGATCCCGTACTCTTCGGGCAAAAATTGACATGACTTCAGGAAACATAAATATGCGTGACCCTGTGATATACCGTATACTCCATGCTGAACATCACAGGACGGGAAATAAGTGGTGCATTTATCCGATGTATGATTTTGCCCACTGCGTCTCTGATTCAATTGAAGGAATTACACATTCGATATGCACGCTTGAATTTGAGGACCATCGCCCTTTGTACGACTGGTTTCTTGATGAATTGAAGGTCAAATGTCATCCGCAACAGATAGAATTTGCCCGTCTTAATCTCAGTTACACAGTTATGAGCAAACGGAGGCTTCTCCGGTTGGTGGAAGGCGGATTTGTCAATGGATGGAATGACCCCCGTATGCCTACCATATCCGGCTTGCGAAGACGCGGCTATACTCCGGAATCAATCAGAAACTTTTGTGAGCGTATAGGCGTTGCAAAGAGAGACAGTGTTGTGGATATAGCGCTTCTTGAATATTGCATCAGGGAGGATTTGAACAAAACCGCACCACGTGTTATGGCGGTGCTCCGGCCGCTTAAAGTAATCATCATCAATTATCCGGAGGACAAAACAGAGGAACTGGACGCCGTCAATAATCCTGAAGATCCTGCTATGGGAATGCGCAAAGTTGCTTTTTCGAAAATATTGTATATTGAAAGAGATGATTTTCGTGAAGATCCTCCGAAGCAGTTTTTCAGATTGGCGCCCGGACGTGAGGTTCGTTTACGGTATGCTTACTATATTACATGTGTTAAAGTGATCAAAGATGAAAAGACCTGTGAAGTTGTTGAATTGCACTGCACATATGACCCTGCAACAAGGGGCGGGGATGCTCCCGACAAACGAAAGGTCAAGGCAACCTTGCACTGGGTCTCTGCTTCACATGCGATTGAAGCTGAGGTGCGGCTGTATGATCATCTCCTGTTAAAAGAAGACCCTGACGATGTTGAGGAAGGTAAAGATTTTAAGTCCAATATTAATCCGAATTCATTAGAGACATTAACGTACTGCAGGCTTGAACCATGTCTTGCAGATGCAAGGTCAGGCAGCAGATATCAGTTTGAGAGGATGGGTTATTTTTGCGTGGACCCTGATTCTTCAGCGGGGAAACCTGTTTTCAACCGTACTGTAACATTACGCGACACATGGGCAAAAATTGAGAAGGGGCAGAAAGAAGGAGTAAGGAGTAAGGAGTAAGGAGAACACTCTCCCTCCTTGCGGAGGAGGGAACATGGAGGCTTTTGGCCCATTTTCAAGGCAACTTTTGAGGTATTATTATGAGCTATATTTCAGTGATAGGAGCAGGGAACTGGGGGACAACACTTGCAAACCTTCTCGCAGAGAAGGAGTATGATGTTACACTATGGTCTTTTGAGGAAAATGTTGTTCAGGAGATAAACCTTTCTCATATAAACAGCACGTATCTTCCCGGGATATCTCTTTCTCAAAAAATGAAAGTGACAAACAATCTGAAAGATGCAATTAAAAAGGCCCGTTACATTTTGAATGTTGTACCGACGCAGTTTACACGCTCGGTGTTTAAAGGAGTAGTAAATATTATTTCAGAAGATACCGTCATAATCAGCGCATCGAAAGGTATTGAACAGGGGACCTTGTTTACAGTATCTTCAATTCTGAAAGAGATTACAAAACGGCAAGTTGCTGTACTTTCAGGCCCGAGTTTTGCAAAAGAGGTAGTAAAAAAATATCCAACAGCAGTAACACTTGCAACAGAGAACCCTGATCTTGGTATTCAGCTTCAGGAAATTTTCAATACCAGCTATTTCAGGGTTTATACTCATAGCGATGTCCTCGGAGTTGAGCTCGGAGGGGCTTTGAAAAATGTGATTGCGATTGCATCAGGAATATCTGATGGACTGGGTCTGGGTCACAATGCACGGGCGGCCCTTATAACAAGAGGTCTTGCAGAGATAGTAAGGCTGGGCGAGGCTATGGGCGCTGATCCAAGAACATTTAGAGGTTTGAGTGGTCTTGGGGACCTTGTACTTACGTGTACAGGGTCTCTTTCAAGAAATTATACGGTTGGTATTAATCTCGGAAAAGGCATGACGCTCAGAGACATCCTGTCATCTACAAAAAGCGTTGCGGAAGGTGTTGCAACTTCGTTATCTGCCTTTGAACTTTCCCGGAAATACAACGTGGAAATGCCGATAGTGGACCAGGTCTATCAGGTCATATACAAAGATAAGAGCCCTGCAGAGGCCGTAAGATTGCTTATGAACAGGGCGCTGAAATCGGAGTTTTGATTTCCGGGAAGAGTGATTATAATACAAACGCTGTCATTCCAGCATTCTGTTGAGCGGGAATCCAGAAGCAGTTGGTTTTCAAGAATGCTGGATTCCCGATAAAAAACTTCGGGAATGACAAATCAATATTTTACAAGAGCCTTAAAATATGACCAACGACAAGATAAAAGAAATTCTTGACTCAGTTAAGAACAACAAGATTTCCGTTGAAAACGCAATCAAGAAGCTGAAACATTTGCCCTATGAAGATATTTCATTTGCAAAGGTGGACCACCACAGGCATCTCAGACAGGGAGTGCCTGAAGTTATATTTGCTGCCGGCAAGACAGAAGAGCAGGTAATAGCGATTGCAAAAGCAATGTTTAAAAAAAGCAGAAGTTTTCTTATTTCAAAGGCAACAGAAAAGATTTACAGTTCCCTGAAGATTAAAGATGCTTTGTTTCATCCTGAATCAGGCATGATATCAATTGGTGAGGAAAAAAAGAAAAAAGGCAATATACTTGTTCTCACGGCAGGCACATCTGATATTCCTGTTGCTGATGAAGCTGTGGTCACGGCCTCTTTTCTCGGCAGTAAGGTAAATACAGTATATGATGTGGGAGTTGCAGGACTTCACAGATTGATGGGCAATAATGACCTTATAAAAGAGTCCCGCGTTATAATTGTAGTAGCTGGAATGGAAGGCGCGCTTCCTTCTGTTGTGGGCGGAATGACGGAGAAACCGGTGATCGCTGTTCCAACGTCTGTAGGATACGGTACAAGCTTTGGCGGCATCACCGCTCTTTTTGCGATGCTTAACTCCTGTGTCCCTGGCATTGCAGTGATGAATATAGATAATGGTTTTGGCGCAGGTGTTCTGGCTCATAAGATAAATATAGCTAATAGCAATCAGCTATCAGCTATCAGCTAAGAGATATGATTGCATACTTCAATTGCTTTTCAGGCATAAGCGGTGACATGCTTCTTGGGGCCCTGGTTGATGCGGGCGTGCCTCTTGAAGAATTGAAAAGGAGGCTGTCTTGCCTGCCTGTTCGTGGTTATGAATTAAAGGCCTCAAAGGTGAAGAGGGCCGGGATAGTGGCAACAAAGGTGGATGTTGTACTAAAGCGGTCAGCCGTCAGCCGGCAGCCGTCAGCTAAAAAGTGGAAGGATATAGAAAAGATAATCATAACTTCAACTCTCGCAAAAGAAATAAAACAAAAAGGCTTATCAATTTTCAAAAGACTTTTTGAGGCTGAGGCAAAAGTACACGGAAGAGAAATACAGGATATTCACCTCCATGAACTCGGGGCGGTTGACTGTATTGTTGATATATTCGGAACTTTAATAGGTCTGGATATTCTTGGAATTGATGCAGTTTATTCTTCTCCTGTAAATGTCGGAAGTGGTAATGTAAAGACCGAACACGGGCTTCTTCCCGTGCCTGCTCCTGCGACTGTGCAGTTACTGAAGGGTGTACCTGTTTATTCAGCCGATATTCTGTTCGAGCTTACAACTCCTACCGGTGCGGTGCTTATTTCTTCACTTGCAAAAAGGTTCAGCAGTATTCCGGAAATGAAAATCTTAAAGACAGGCACCGGTGCCGGCAATAAAGATTTTAAAGGACAGCCTAATGCGCTGACGATGATTGTTGGAGAGCAGTCAGCGGTCAGCGGTAGGGGCGTATTGCAATACGCCCCTACAATTGCTGAAGAGATTATGATTATCGAAACCAACATCGACGACATGAATCCGCAGGCTTATGAATATGTCATGGAAAAACTTTTTAAAGAAGGCGCACTCGATGTTTTTTTAACACAGATAATCATGAAAAAGGGCAGACCCGGAATAAAACTAAGTGTACTCTGCAATGAAAAGGAAAAGGAAGAGTTAATTGATATTATATTGAACGAGACAACAAGCATAGGTGTCAGGTTCTACAAAGCGGAGAGAAAAATTCTGCGCAGAGAGATTAAATCGGTAAAAACAAAATACGGCAGGGTGGATATCAAAATTTTACATTTTGGTGACAAGAGGCAGAAGAAGTCTGTTGAATATGAAGACTGTAAAAGGATAGCGAAGAAATATAATTTGCCGCTTTTGGAAGTAATGAAGGCCCTTGGACAGTAGGGGCGATTCATGAATCGCCCCTACGAATTTTATTTACTCTACCCCTATTGTCACAAAAAGAGTGGACCCTTTGCGGAAAACTACCAGTAGAATATTTTTATCAGGCTTTATCTCTGACACAATAGCCTTGTAATCTTCTACTGTTGCAACAGATCTTCTGTTTATTTCAAGAATAACATCTCCCGGTATTAACGCTGTTTCAGCAGGGGTGTCGCTTTCAATATCAGTAACAACGACACCGCGCATTTTTTCAGGGAGATTCAACTTGCTGTATATTTCAGGAGTCAGATTCTGAACGACTACTCCCTTTAGTGCGTTTTCATAAACTGTGGGAATCTTCTCGGTTTCCATAGGCAGTTCGCCGATTATAACCTTTAAAGTTTTTGTTTCACCCTCCCGTATTATTTTCATTTCTTTTGTCTCTCCCGGAGGTGTGTTTGCAACCATATTTCTCAGCTGGAAAGGTTCATTTACTTCTTTCCCGTCAAATTCAATGATAACATCGCCGCGCATGAGGCCTGCCTTTTCTGCCGGGCTGCCTTCAACTACATCTGCAACGAGCGTTCCGTAGTCTTTCTTTAACTTAAATTGCTGGGCCAGTTCAGGGGTGATTGCCTGTATGGATACGCCGAACCAGCCCCTGATCACTTTTCCTTTTTCAATAAGACTGTTCATGACAACTTTTGCCATGTTGCTTGGAATCGCAAATCCTATTCCCTGATAACCGCCGGTTGTGCTGAATATGGCTGTATTTATTCCAATAAGTTCTCCTTTTGCATTGACCAGCGCACCGCCGGAATTGCCTGGATTGATTGCGGCGTCTGTCTGAATAAAATCTTCATATTCCGCAATACCTACATTGGCTCTTCCTACTGCGCTGACTATCCCCATTGTGATTGTCTGATTTAAACCAAAGGGGTTGCCTACCGCCAGCACAACTTCTCCAACTTTTAATTTGTCGGAATTTCCAACAGGTATGGTGGGAAGGTCTTTGGCATCTATTCTAATAACGGATATTTCTGTCTTCGGGTCGTTGCCAATTACCTTTCCTGCAAATTCTCTCTTGTCGGCAAGAGTAACCTTTATCTTATCAGCGTCTTTAACCACGTGAGTATTTGTCAGAATGTAACCGTCAGGTGAGACAATGACTCCCGAGCCGAGACTCATTGACTTACGCTCACGTGGGGTTTCAGGACGTCTGAATCTGTCCCCAAAGAATCTCCTGAAGAATGGATCATCGAACATAGGATCTATGGGTGTCCCTGTTATTTTCTCTGTTTTTGTTGTAGATATATTAACTATCGCCGGTTTTACAGCCTCTGCTATCTCTGCCATTGCCTCGCCTGTTTTTGTGAGAAAATCAACAGATTCTTTGGAAATCTTTGATGACTGGGCATATCCACTTGAATGGACACAGAAAGAGGTTAATAGTACTAATGATAAGATGATAAGTAACGGGTATTTTTTAAAATACATTTTGTTCTCCTTTGTTGAACCTGTTGCTTTTAATAAGTAGAATTATATTCCAGAAAGTAAAGAGAGTCAATAAAACAAAGTTTACTAACAGAAAGTTTACAAACATGAATCTTTGATTTATTATTTATCATACTTAAAATTATGAAGAACTGATGAAGCGAAAGAGTGAAGGAGCAAGAAGTAAGGGGTAAGGGAGACTTTACACGGAGGACGTAGTTGAAGAAACTCAGGATAGCGCTTGCACAAATAAATTCCACTGTTGGATATCTTTCCGGGAACGCAAAAAAAATATGTTCATATATTAAGAAAGCAAAGATGTTAAAAGCCGATATTGTGGTTTTTCCTGAACTTGCAATAACCGGATACCCGCCTGAAGACCTTTTATTAAAACCTCAATTTATCAAAGAAAATATAGATGCTTTGCATGAGATCAGGGCTGCAGCGAAGGACCTGTCAACCATTGTTGGTTTTGTTGACAGGAATCAAGTGATATACAACGCAGCAGCAGTGATATCAAACGGCAAACTTGTTGATGTCTATCACAAAAGACATTTACCCAATTATGGGGTATTTGACGAATACCGATACTTTAAGCCCGGAAAGAGATTCCCTGTTTACAATCTTGGCGGAATCCGGATTGGTGTTAATATCTGTGAAGACATATGGCGGGAAAAAGGCCCTGCAAAAATACAGTCCTTGTCAGGTGCAGAAATCATAATCAATATCAATGCCTCGCCATACCATGAAGGGAAATTGTCAATCAGGGAAACCCTTTTATCAACACGGGCGCTGGAATGCAGGGCAGTAATTGTTTATGTAAATATGGTTGGAGGCCAGGATGAACTTGTTTTTGACGGCGGGAGTCTTATAATTAACAGAGATGGCAATATTACAGGAAGGGGACGACAGTTCAGAGAAGAATTGATCGTTGCAGATATTGATATTAAGGGTCCATCACAGAAGGTATCTGATAAGAACAAAAAAGAGCTGAAAACCCTTCTGCAAAATGATGAGTATATTGAAAACATTAAAATACCTTCTACTCTGAAAAAAGGACAGAAGCCGGCCGTAAGGCAAAAGAAGTTCATCAGAATGTCGGAAAATGAAGAAGTGTATAATGCACTTTTGTTAGGCACAAAAGATTATGTATTTAAAAACGGATTTAAAAAGGTAGTTATCGGGCTGAGCGGAGGGGTTGATTCCGCCCTTGTCACAACAATTGCCGCTGACGCTCTCGGGAAAGAGAATGTGCATGGGTTATTCATGCCGTCTGCATATACATCAAAAGAAAGCTATAATGACGCTTACAGACACGCAAATAATCTTGGAATTAAAATTGTGACTATTCCCATTGACAGCATATTTAAGGAATATTTAAAAATGTTTTCTAAGAGTTTTAAAGGGCTGAAGACAGATATAACAGAGGAAAATCTCCAGGCAAGGATAAGGGGCAATATATTAATGGCTTTTTCTAACAAATTTGGCTGGCTTGTGCTTACAACAGGCAACAAGTCTGAGATGAGCGTAGGATATGCTACTTTATATGGCGACATGGCAGGCGGATTTGCAGTTATAAAAGATGTACCGAAGACAATGGTGTATGAGCTTTGCAAATGGAGGAATAAGAAAGAAGACAGGGATTTGATTCCGCAGAGGATATTATGGAAAGAGCCGACTGCAGAACTGAAACCGGATCAGCGTGATACAGATACTTTGCCGCCTTATCCTGTTCTCGATCCGATTTTAAAGGCATATGTTGAAGAAGACCGCAGTTTTGAGGAGATATTGCAGATGGAGTGTGACAGGGAGTGTGTACAGAAGGTCATTAAAATGATTGACCATGCTGAATATAAGAGGCGCCAGGCTCCACCCGGCATAAAGATAACGCCGAGAGCCTTCGGCAAGGACAGGCGTTTTCCGATAACAAACAGATACAAAAGCTATTAGCTGATATGTAGGGGCGAGGCGATGCCTCGCCCTGATAAACAAGGAGGGGACAGTGTTCAGGCTATCTATCATTTTATTTGTCTTTGTTACTATTTTTACGTTACTGGCGTGTTCGGAATCGAAAAACAAAAAAGAAGATGTTGTTTTCAGCCAAATTCCTGAAATTCAGGAAGTAAAACCCGATAATCCTGCAAAGATAAAACTCAAACGCAATGCCAAGGATGACTATTCATGGGAAATAAGCGGGGATGATGTTGAAGATGTTGTCAGGGTGGATAAAAGATTGAGGAAGGATTTGAACGCGCAGTAAAGGTTAAATATATCCTTCTAAAAGAACATCCTCTCCAATTTTATTTATCTGAAGATGTTTTAATTTGAATGCCTTTTTTAACAAGGCAGGAGACTTCCCGCCTACTGAAGGTATTGAATCAATGCCTCCGATTATTTTTGATGCAACAAAGATCATTACCTTATCTGCAATTCCACTTGAGAGGACAGAGGCGTTTACTGTTGAACCGCCTTCAGTCATTACGCTTGTTATTTCAAGCCTGCCGAGTTCTTTCATAAGAGATTTTAAATCAACTTTGCCGTTTTTTCCCTTTACAGGCAATACACGAATTCCCGCATTGTTCAACAATATAAACTTTTTCTGATAATCTTTTAATAATTTTGAATTTTGAATTTTGAATTTTGAATTATTAACAATTGTAGCAATTATTGTTTTGCCATCATCATGTCTTAATACCTTTGCATTAAGAGATATCTGTAAATTACTGTCAACGATTATCCTGTAAGGATTTCTGCCTCCTTTAATCCTGCAATCAAGAGAAGGGTTGTCTTTTTTTACCGTGCCGATTCCCACAAGTATGGCGTCAACTTCGTTTCTGAGTTTGTGTACATATTCCCTTGCTTCTTCACCTGTAATCCATTTGGATTCACCTTTGGCGGTCGCAATCTTACCGTCAAGGCTCTGTGCGATTTTTACGATTACAAAGGGTTCTTTTTTTGTAATGTATTTAATGAAGGCCTCATTCAAATGTTTTGCTTCCGCTTCCATAACTCCTGAAACAGTCTCGATCCCTGCCTTCCGCAACTCTTTTAATCCCATACCGGAGACTTTTGGGTTGGGGTCAATCATTGCTGTTACAACTTTTTTTATGCCTGAGCGGATAATCGATTTAGTGCATGGAGGGGTCTTTTTATCTGTATGACAGCACGGCTCGAGATTGACATAGAGTGTTGCACCTTTTGCCCTTTTACCTGCCTTTTTCAGTGCAAGGACCTCTGCGTGAGGGGTTCCGGCTTTTCTGTGATAATCAGTTGCAATGATTTTTTCTCCTTTGACGATAACAGCCCCTACCATTGGATTTGGACTTGTTCGTCCTTTTCCTCTCGCGGCGAGGGTGAGGGCTTTTTTCATAAAAATTTTATCGGGCATGATTTATCTGTTATTTGTCATTCCGGCTTGTCGGGAATCTTTAACCCCCTCTTTCCCCCTTAAGTTAAGGGGGATGAAAGGGGGTTACCGGACAAGCCGGAATGACAGTTCATAGCATTTTACCAGATAATAAGATAATTAAAGTAGAGGAGGCTGGATTTATTTAATGGACTTTATCAAAAGCCGCCATGTAATCCATTTCTTCAGCGCTGACGGTCGTAACATATTCAGGCGGATCATACAGAACGTTTGCAACTTGCAACCGGGATGTTCTATCCAGCTTTCGGATTTTCTTAAAAGAGAAAATTATGGAGATTATCAGCCCTGTGAATCCGGCTATGACGTCAAGGCTTTTAATGCCGGTAGACAACGATATAATAGAACCTATATAAGTACATATAAATAGAATGAGTACGGGAAGGATGAAGGCAAGGAAGTAAGCCTTGATATGGGTCACTTTATCAAGTCCAAGCTCAACAGTATCTCCTTTTAAAGCGCCTGCAGGATTCCTCACTTTTATAACCATCCCGGCGCCGCTCTTTCCACATATGCCTGCCTGTGCCTTTCCGCATTCCTTGCACGATTTGCTCTTATTGGTTATGACAGTCGCCCATGCTCCATGTGTATTAAGGATTGTACCGGTTTCAAGATCAGGTCTCTGCATTTGTTAAATCTCCTATTAATAATATTATCTTATTTGAATTGACAGTATTTTTGTATGATTTAAATCATGAGAGAAATTGATAAATAAATTCCGCTATTTTATACTGGTCAATAAAGTTGTGAGTTAAAAGTTAAGGGGTAAGGGATAAGAGGTAAGAGGTAATATGTTAAAGGTTGTAACTGCTGAAGAGATGCAGCAGATAGACAGGACTACCATTGAAAGATATGGTATTGCCGGTACAATTTTGATGGAAAGGGCAGGGCTTGCTGTTGCATCGAAGATAAATGAAATATTTTTCCAGGGCACGGATAATCCTGCAGGGGCAATTCATGAATTGCCCCTGCAAAAAAGGGGTAATATGAAAATAATCGTTCTCTGCGGCGGTGGTAATAATGGAGGCGATGGTCTTGTCGCAGCGAGAATCCTGCACCATCAGGGAAAGGATGTAGAAGCTTATTTGGCGGCAAAACCAGAGGATTTAATAGGCGATGCAAAAGTAAATTATAAAGCAGCAAAAAAGTTTGGTGTAAAAATTTTTCCTGTCCAAAGGTTTTTAACTAATCCCTTACCCCTTACCCCTTACCCCGGTCTTATAGTCGATGCGCTCCTTGGCACAGGTTTAAATAAAGATGTCAGGATGCCCTTGTCTGATGTTATTAATAAAATAAACAAGCTGTCGTTGCCTGTTATCTCCATTGATATTCCCTCTGGCATCTCCTCTGACACAGGACAGATTATGGGTTGCGCAGTAAAGGCACAGGTTACCGTTACTTTTGGACTTCCTAAAAGAGGTCATTATATTTATCCGGGAGCAGAATATACCGGGAAGCTGTATGTGGAAGATATAGGTTTCCCTAAAAAATTAACTGGATCGGAGAAAATAAAGGTAAACCTGCCACAAAAAGAAGACATAATTTCTTTGTTGCCCGAAAGGCCGAGATATTCCCATAAAGGAACTTACGGCCATGTGCTTCTTATAGCCGGCTCGAAAGGGAAAACAGGCGCAGCGCTTATGGCCGCGAAGGCATGTTTAAGGACAGGCGCCGGTCTTGTGACAATCGGCATTCCCGAAAGCCTTGTCAGTTCGTTCCAGTCAAGGGTGACAGAAGAAATGATTTTGCCTCTTGCTGATAAAGGCAATGGAACACTATCTTTTAAATCTGCCGATGCAATTCTTGGATTTATTAAAAAACAGGCAAATGTTCTTGCTATAGGCCCTGGACTTTCAGCAGATGTTGAGATATCCGAACTTATTAGCCGGCTAATCATTGGCTCCAAGGTCCCGATTGTCATTGATGCTGATGGATTAAATGCACTTTCAGGCAAAACCGGTATTTTGAAAAAGGGCAAAGCTCCGATTATTCTTACTCCGCATGTCGGGGAAATGGCAAGACTCTTACAGAAGTCAGAAGTCAGAAGTCAGAAGTCAGAAAGAAAACTCAGAACTATTATAGAGCAGAACAGGATTAATACTGCTTTGTCATTTTCAAAACAAACCGGGACATGTCTTGTCCTCAAGGGTGTTCCGACGGTGATTGCTGCACCTGATGGAAATGCTTTTATAAATTCAACGGGTAATCCCGGTATGGCAACTGCCGGTACAGGTGACGTGTTGACAGGTATGATTTCCTCATTTCTTGCACAAAGATTAAGCCCTCAAGATGCCTCAATCCTCGGGGTATATTTGCATGGATTAACAGGTGATTTCGTTGCACAAAAAAGAGGGGAATATTCTCTCACTGCATCAGATATAATCAGCGCAATACCTGGTATTTTTAAGATAATAAGAGACAAGAGAGCATCTTTATAAATATATGGTTCATTCGTATAAATAGTCATTCCGGCTTGTCCGGAATCTTTCTTTTTTTAATATGTTAAATTTTAAAAGATCAGAAGTACTTGTGAAACCTCGAAATATTTCTTTACCTAATGTTAAAGCGTTCTTTACTACAAAAATATTTACAACTAACCATAATCATATAAATGATGCCCTAAATAGAGAATTTAATATTTCAAAAGAAAATATTTACTTGCCAATCCAGAAGCATACTAATAAAATACATATACTTGACTCTGACCATAAGCCTGTAGTTGCAGATGCGGTAGTTACAGACAGAAAAAACGTGTTGATCGGGGTATTAGTCGCTGATTGTGTGCCTACACTTCTGCATGATAAATGCAGGGGAATTATTGGGGCTGTTCATGCGGGATGGAGGGGAACTGCAAAGCAGATTTTAAAGGAGACAATAACGACAATGCAGGAGAAGTTCAGATGCCTTCCGGAAAACATTTCGGTTGCTATAGGTCCCAGCATCAGGCAATGCAGCTATGAAGTTGATGAAGATGTTAATACCGCTGTACAGAAGGCAACGGGTGCAGGGAATTATTATCTCAGACAAGGCAATAAATACTTTATCGATCTTTCATCTGCAAACAGAATTCAGGCATTGGATATGGGGATTCCGTCACAGAACATCTGGCAGTCTGATGAATGTACATTTTGTAAACCTGACAAATATTATTCCTACAGATATTCAGGAGGTTCATCAGGAAGACAGGGCGGTTTCATCGGAATATGGTAAAATAATAACCGTTTAAACCGTTCAAACTGTTTCAACTGTTTCTTAAGGAGGGATAATGCTCAAGGCAAAAGATATAATGACAAAAGATGTTATTACTGCAAAACCAGGGGCAACTGTAGAGGAACTTGCAAGATTATTGATGAATAACAAAATCAGCGGGGTTCCCGTGACAGATGATAAAAAGAGACTTATCGGTATTGTTACAGAAAACGATCTTATCAGAAAGAATAAACGTCTGCATATTCCGACAGTGATCAGACTTTTTGATGCCTTTATCCTTGTGGGTTCAGGCAGGATGGAAGAAGAGATTAAAAAAATGGCTGCTGCCACGGTAGATGAAATTTGCACTAAAAAAGTTGTATCAATAACAGAGGAAACCACACTGGATGAAATTGCAACAATAATGGCTGAACAGCATATTCACCTGCTTCCTGTTCTAAGAGAGAATACGGTGGTGGGCATAGTCGGCAAGGCAGATATGGTCAGAGCTATGACGCATGAAGCTTCTAAGTAAAAATGAGGATGAGACAAAAGACATTGGCCGCAAACTTGGAGAGAAACTAAAACGTGGAGATGTCGTTTGTCTGTACGGCGAACTTGGTTCAGGTAAAACGACTATGGTAAAGGGCCTTGCTTCAGTTTTTGGAATCGATGAACGTGATATAACCAGTGCAAGTTTTACAATTATTGCAGAATATGATGAAGATGTCCCTTTTTATCACATTGACCTTTACAGGGTAACCTCTGAGGATGTACCAGAACTCGGATTGCAGGAATATTTCGGTGGCGGGGGTATTTCTGTAATTGAATGGGCAGAGAGGGCTGAAGGGGAAATACCTGAAACGAGCATTAAAGTCAGCTTAAATTATACAGACGATAACATTAGAGAGATTGAGATAACAGGGATTGAATTATGAAAAAAATAGGCATAATTGCGAAAAGGGGTGAGCCGGAAGCTATTAAGGCTGTTAAAGACCTCTTAAGGTGGATGAAAGGCAAAAACTTCAAATTTATCATTGAAAGCGAAGTTGCAAAAGCTCTTAAGATAAAAGGCTATTCAAGAAAAGAAATTCCATCACTGTCTGACATTATTATTGTTTTTGGAGGGGACGGTACGCTTTTGAGTGTTGCAAGGCTTGTAGGCAAACTGGGAGTTCCAATACTCGGCGTGAATCTCGGAGGTCTTGGATTTATTACGGAAATAAGCAGGGATGATATTCGCAAAGAAATCAATAAGGTTTTCTCGGGTAATTGCAGTTTCGAGGAAAGGATAATGCTTTTAGCCGATGTGTACCGTAAAGGCAGGAAGATAGTCAAGCAGAATGCCCTCAATGATGTAGTATTAAACAAGAGTGCACTTTCAAGGATGTTTGAGTTTGATATTTCTATTAACGATCAATATGTAAGTACCTTCAGAGCCGACGGCCTGATAGTGTCTACTCCTACCGGGTCTACAGCCCATTCACTTTCAGCAGGAGGGCCGATTTTATATCCGACACTTGAATCATTTTTAATGACTCCAATATGCCCTCACGCCCTTACAAGCAGGCCTATAGTGCTGCCGGATACATTTGTTCTGGAAGCAACCGTTAAAAGTGGAGATGATGTTTATCTTACTCTTGATGGTCAGGTTGGATTTCCCCTGAAAGTCAGAGACAGGATAAAGATAAGAAAGGCTGATTATAAAACAAAGTTTCTTGTTTTGCATGACAGGGATTATTTCCAGATATTAAGAACCAAGTTGAAATGGGGCGAATGAAAATAGCGATAAGCATTCAGCGTTAAGCAGTAAGCTTACAGCTTATAGCTTGTTTTCTCAGATTTCACTATGAACAATAAAACCGAAATTGTCGAAGAGCTAAAAAAAGCGATGGAGTTTTACCAAGAACTGGGATTTAAATACCTGCCGGTGAAGATAGAGCAGAAGTTCATAATTCTGGAAGCGCGGAAGCGGGGAAGCGCGGAAGTTGAGAAGCGTGAAAGTGAGAACGGGAGAGGGATGACTTCCGAACTTCCTGACTTCCGAACTTCCGCTCTTAAGTCGCTCAGAGATGAAATCGGAGACTGTCAGAGATGCAAACTCTGCAAAAACCGTAAGAACATTGTTTTCGGAGAAGGCCAGGCCGAGGCAAAAATTATGTTTATCGGCGAGGGACCAGGCCGGGATGAAGACATTCAGGCACGGCCTTTTGTGGGTGAAGCAGGCAAACTTCTTACGAGTCTTATTATAAAATTGGGACTAAAGCGTGAGGAAGTGTACATAGCAAATATTGTTAAATGCAGACCGCCTAACAACAGGGAACCGGAAGAAGATGAGATTATAATGTGCAGGCCTTTTGTAGAGAGACAGATAGAAATAATTAAGCCAAAGGTGATTGTCAGCCTTGGTAAGGTTGCGACACATGCGCTTCTGAAGGTAAAGACTCCAATAAGCAAAATCAGAGGGAATTTTTTTGACTACCGCGGTATTCCTCTTATGCCCACGTTTCATCCCGCATATTTATTGAGAAATAAAAAGGACAAATGGCTGACATGGGATGATATGCAAAAGGTGCTTGAAAAATTAAAGAATTGAATTTGCTCGTGTGAAGTTTAGAACAATTAGTCTATGGTATAATCTTAATTCTAAATATGATACCCCAATCAATGACAGGTTATGGCAGAGGAGTTGCAGGCAATATAAAGGTTGAAGCCCGCTCTTTCAATCACAAGAATCTTGATATTCAAATCAAGATGCCTTCATTTCTCTACTCTTATGAAAACGAAATAAGGAAGCTGATTAAATCGAGGTTTCAACGCGGGCATATCGAAATAAGCATTACAAAATCTGAGGCAGATACCGTTAAAATGCAAATAAATAAACCACTTGCCATGGAATATTATAATGCTCTTATTTCTATTAAAGACGAACTTTCACTGAAAGGTGATATTGATATTAATGTCCTTGCTTCCTACAGGGATATCTTTTGTCTGAAAGAAGAAGCAAGAATAGAAGAACTTGAGGAAGCTGTAGGAACAGCTTTGCTGGAACTTGAAAAGATGCGTATTAAAGAAGGAAGGAATCTTGTTGATGATATTGCTGTCAGGATACATCTTTTAAACAAATATATAAAAGATATTGAAGACAGAAGGAATGAAATAATAGACGATACAAAACAAAGATTGTATGAAAGGTTAAAGGAATTCCTTGGCGATATAACAATAGATGAGTCGCGTTTGATACAGGAAGCCGCCATTCTTATTGAGAGAGCTGATATTACAGAGGAAATTGTAAGGGTAAAAAGTCATCTAACTCATGCCGGGGAGGTATTAAAATCAGGCGATACCATCGGGAGAAAAATGGACTTTCTTGTTCAGGAACTGCGGAGAGAGGTCAATACAGTTGGCTCCAAGACAAACGATGTTGAAATTGTAAATAATGTTATTGATATGAAACATGAAATCGAAAAAATCAAGGAGCAGATACAGAATTTGCAGTAAGGTTACAGATATTATTCTTGTCACGACCTGAAAATCCCCCTTAATCCCCCTTTTTCAAAGGGGGAAATTTATCTCCCTCTTTGGCAAAGAGGGGTAAGGGGAGATTTTCCAACAAAGTACATTTCAGGATCCATGACAGGACAAAGGAGACAATAAAATGAAAAGAACCGATAAGGGTTTACCTCTTATAAACATTGGTTTTGGCAATGTTGTATCAGCTTCGCATGTGATTGCAATAGTTGCCCCTGGATCTTCACCCATAAAAAGGTTACGCGAAGAAGCAGTAGAGAGAGGGAAGCTTGTGGATGCAACGCAAGGAAGAAAAACACGAGCCATAATTGTTACTGACAGTGATCATTTGATTTTGTCCGCGCTTCAGGTCGAAACACTTACTCAAAGATGTTCGGAAGAGTAGTTTTTGAAAAAAAATTTAAAAAGCTAACAGCTAATAGCTATAAGCTAAAGAGGTTTCATTATACTAAGTAGTTCATAAGTAAGAATACATAAGCGTCATTCCCGCAGTCTGTTGAGCGGGAATCCAGAAAGGCACGGGATGCCCGCTTACTACCTGCGGGCATGACAAACGTGTCGTCATACTAATGAACTGATCAGTAAATTATTGAGGATTACGTGACAGCAATAAAAAAGAAGAAGCGGGAAGGGACGTTATTCGTCATATCAGCTCCTTCAGGATCCGGCAAATCAACTCTTTGCCGGGAACTGCTTCGTAAAATTCCAGGTATCAAGCTTTCTGTTTCTTATACTACCCGCAAGCCGAGGAAAGGGGAAACAAATAACATACATTACACATTTATAAGCCAGAAGAGATTTAAAAATATGATTAACAGTGGAGAATTTGCTGAGTGGGCCATGGTTCATGGCAATCTTTATGGTACTTCTATAAAAAGACTGAAAAAATTAAACAAAGAAGGATATGATATTATACTTGATATTGACGTTCAGGGGGCCTTTCAGGTAAAAAACAACTATAAGGATGCTGTTTACATCTTTATTCTTCCTCCTTCAATGGAGATTCTAAAGCAAAGGCTTATGAATCGAAAGACGGACTCGAAAGAAGCGATAACACGTCGTCTTGATAGGGCAAAAGATGAAATATTGAGCTATAAAGAGTATGATTATGTTATTATTAACGACAAACTTGAGAAAGCCTATCGCGATCTTGAGAGTATTATTATATCGGCAAGATTAAAAACAAAGAATATTGACCATAAAAAAATAATAGATTTTATTAAAAAGTGGAGGTAATATGGATATCATTTCTCTGCCTATAGAATATGACAAAAAAAAGATTGACGGGAACTACAGGCTGGTAATTGCCGCTGTAAAAAGGGCGAAAGATCTGTCTATGGGTCTGCTGCCTGCAATAACATCCAAGGCGAAGAAGATAACAACGCTTTCCCTGGAGGAAGTTGTGAGCGGTACTTTGAATATACTAACAGGTGAAGCTGCAGTCAAGGCAAACGAAGAAGCCAGGAAACTTGTTCATAAGCGTATGATGGATGAAGCCCAGCAGAAAGAGACAATGCCTGAAGACCTGACGGAACTTGAAAAAGACCTCAAAGTTTATCTCAGTGAAAAAACTGAATCGGAGCAAAAAAGAACAATTGAGGATATATTTGGGGACGGTCAGTAGGGTAACTTACAGTGCTTGATAATCGTAACATCCTTCTTGGAGTTACTGGAAGCATTTCGGCATATAAAGCCGTAGATATAGCACGCCGGTTAATTGACGAAGGCTTCAGCGTGCAGGCTGTCATGACAAAAGCCGCATGCAATTTTATAACACCCCTGACATTTGAATCCTTAACAGGCAAATCTGTTCTTGCCGGGCTGTTTAGCAATCCTTACAGTCATATCAACCTGTCAAAAGAATCACGCCTTTTACTTATCGCTCCCGCAACGGCAAATACCATTAATAAATTATCCTGCGGTATTGCTGATGATCTTTTGAGTAATCTCTGGCTGACTTATGTGGGACCAACATTAATCGCACCGGCAATGAATCACAGGATGTACCGCCATCCCTCAGTGCAAAAGAGTATAAAGGAACTTCAAAAATCAGGAGTTAAATTTATTGGACCCGTCTCCGGCAGTCTCGCCTGCGGAGAAGAAGGGGAAGGCAGGATGGCGGATGTTGCGACAATTGTGGAAGCTGCAATATCGGCGCTGACGCAGAAAGATTTAAAAGGTCAGAATATCCTGGTTACCGCAGGCCCGACTATCGAATCAATCGATCCTGTAAGATTTATCTCAAACCGTTCTTCAGGAAAAATGGGTTATGCAATTGCAAAAGCAGCATTAAGAAGGGGCGCAAAAGTTACCCTTATCAGCGGCCCGACTTCACAGATGCCGCCGGAAAATGTTTCTTTTGTATCTGTCGAGAAGGCTTCCGAAATGGAGACCGCGGTCTTAAGGCATCTCCCAAAAGCAACAGCGGTTATTATGGCTGCAGCAGTAGCTGACTTTACCCCTGCTATAATTGATAAATTGAAACTCAGGAAGAAAGACATTTCTGCAATTAATTTAAAGAAGACCTCCGATATATTAAAAAAAGTTGGAGCTAAAAAAGGGAAACGTGTTGTGATTGGATTTGCCGCTGAAACAGGAAAGAATATTGAAAATGCCAAAAAGAAGCTCAAAGAGAAGAATCTTGATCTCATCGTGCTAAATGACGTGACACAGAAGGGCGCAGGCTTTGGCATTGATACCAACATTGTTACAATCATAGACCGCAAGGGCAAAATCACGGATTATCCTCTGATGAAGAAAATTGAGGTTGCGAATGTTATTCTTGATAGGATGCCGGGAATGAGTTCGAGGAAAAAGGAGTAAATATGAAAATATTAATCATCCACGGTCCGAATCTTAATCTGCTTGGCATAAGAGAAGCTGACATATACGGCACAAAGACGCTTGATGAGATTAACAGCATGCTCAGACAGCTTGCAAAAGAGCTGAATGCTGAACTTGATATAAAGCAGTCCAACCATGAAGGCGAGATTGTGGACATGATACAGAATTCAAGAAACTACGCTGCTCTTGTTATCAATCCTGCTGCTTATACACATACAAGTGTTGCCATTAGGGATGCAATAGCCGCTGTTGAAATACCTGCTGTCGAGGTGCATTTATCAAACATTCACAAGCGGGAAGAATTCAGGCAAAAGTCCCTTATCGCCCCTGTTGCATACGGACAGATTTCCGGCTTCGGGTATGAAAGCTATCTGCTTGGTTTGCGGGCTGCGGTTTCCATTCCAAAAAAAAGAGGCTAAGAAGATCCAGAGGAGACGAATTAAAGAATAGATTCCGGACAAGCCGGAATGACCGGATAAACAGATGTTAGAATATTATGTCATTCCGGCTTGTCCGGAATCTTTCTTTTTGATTACATCTGTATACTCCGAGGTTAATTAAATTTATATATGAACAAAAAGGCTATTCTTAGAAAAAAACTCCAAAAGCAAAAAGTTGACGGAATCCTGACTACGGACCTCATAAATGTCAAATACCTTACAGGATTTACCGGGTCCTCGGGCTATGCCATTATCACTAAAAAAAATGCTGTATTTGTAACTGATTTCCGGTATCAGGAACAGGCAAAGCATGAGGTAACAGGATTTAACATCAAGATAGAACATGGCGAGAGGTCCAAAGAAATAAAAAATTTAGTTGATGAATACGGAATAAAAAGGCTCGGATTTGAGGGGCATAATGTAGCCTTTGGGTTTTATAACAAGCTGTTAAAGAAGAAAATCAGGCTCAAACCATTGAACAACACAGTTGAATCCATGAGACTCATAAAATCTTCGACTGAAATTGAGTGTATTAAGAAAGCTGTAAAGCGGGCTGAGACGGCTTTCAGGAAACTTCAGCCCTCTATAAGAGCAGGTTCAACAGAGAGAAAACTTGCAATGAAACTGGAAGAATTCCTTAAAGAAGAAGGTTGCAAAACATTGCCTTTTGGAGTTATAGTAGCATCTGGTTATTTGTCCGCCCTTCCTCATGCCAGTCCAACCAGCAGGGTAATTAAAGAAGGCGATTTAATCGTCTTTGACTGGGGAGGTGAATATGAGGGATATTACTCAGATATGACAAGGACAGTTGTTTTGAAAGGCAAAGATTTCGTGAAACAAAGAGGGATTTATTCCATTGTTCTTGAGGCGCAGAAAAGGGCGATTGAAGCAGTAAAATCAAATATTAAAACAACGGCAGTTGACGCTGCGGCACGAAGTTATATCAAGCAGAAAGGTTACGGAGAATATTTTGGTCATGGAACAGGTCATGGCGTAGGGCTTGCAGTGCATGAAAAGCCTTATGTTTCATGGCGCAGTAAAGACATGATTAAAGAGAATATGGTTTTTACAGTCGAGCCGGGAATCTATCTGCCCGGTTTCGGCGGCGTTAGAATAGAGGATATGGTGGTTGTGACAAAGACCGGGGCAGAGGTTTTAACGAGTCTGCCGAAGAAGTTTAAGGTGATATAAAGTAGTAACAAGTGACGGGTGATGAGTGACGAGTATGATAAGAAACGCCTTAACTTGTTACTTATTACTCGTCACTCGTAACTTAATTTTAACTGGGAGGCTGTACATTGATATCGACAAGTGAATTCAGAAAAGGCGCAAAAATAAAATACAAAGACGCGCCGCACGAGATTGTAGATTTTCAGCACCACAAAATGGGCCGGGGTGGCGCAATAATAAGAACAAAGCTCAGGAATCTGAAAACCGGCAGCATATTTGAGGATACTTTTAAGGGTGGAGAAAAGTTTGAAACTCCCGAACTTGAAGAAAGAACAATGCAGTATCTTTACAAAGAGGACGAGTTGTATTATTTCATGGATAATGAAAATTATGAGCAGATCCCTTTGACCTCGGAACAACTGGGAGATACAAAAAAATTTATAAAAGAAAACATGGAAGTAAAGATATTGTTTTACAGTGGCTCACCGCTTTCTGTAGAAATACCCATGTTTGTCGAGCTGACTATTGTAAAGACGGACCCGGGTTTTAAAGGAGATACTGCAAGCGGTGGCAGCAAGCCCGCTGTTTTGGAATCCGGGGTTACCGTAAAAGTGCCGTTTCACCTGAACGAAGGCGACGTCATTAAAGTTGATACAAGGACCTCGGAGTATATCGAAAGGGTCAGGTAGAATAATGTCGCCCTGAACTTGTTTCAGGGTCTGAACAAGGGATGCCGAAACAAGTTCGGCATGACAAATTGAAATGAGGGAAGGAAAATGGAACTTGACGAGATAAAACAGCTTATCGAACTTTTAAAGGGAACCGATATTACCGAGCTTCAGATCGAGAGAGAGGGTTCAAAGCTCAAGATCAGGCGAGAAAAATATTTATCATCTTTTGAAGCAATTTCTTCTGCAAAAAAGCCTGGAGTTACTGCACCTAAGGAATCGAAGGAGGAAGTTGCCGAAGAAAGCAAACTGGTAACCATTACCTCGCCAATTGTTGGAATATTTCACAGGGCGCCGTCTCCTGAATCACCGCCTTTTGTTGAAGTCGGCAATACAGTAAAAAAGGGACAGGTTCTCTGTATTGTAGAAGCCATGAAGCTTATGAACGAGATAGAGTGCGATACCGACGGGGTTGTCTCAAAAATCCTTGTAGAGAACGGACAGCCTGTTGAATACGGCGAACCGTTATTTCTTATTGAACCGGCATAAATAAAGAAAACCACAGAGAACACAGAGAAAAATAGAAGATGAGAAGATGGGAGGTTGAGAAGCTGAGAAAAAATGATATATATCCTTTCTTAATTTCATATCTTCTTATCCTCTCAACTTCTTTTCTCTGTGAACTCTGTGGTTAATTTTTATTATTAAAAGAATATATGCAATTATTTAAAAAAGTACTTATTGCAAATCGTGGCGAGATAGCAGTCAGAGTTATCAGGGCGTGCCATGAACTTGGCATTCAGACCGCGGTCGTTTATTCCGAAGCAGACAAGGAAGCCCTCCATGTAAGGCTTGCTGACGAAGCCATCTGCATAGGTCCGGCTTCATCGGCTCAAAGCTATCTGAACATCCCCGCAATAATCAGCGCCGCTGAAATAACTGATTCAGAGGCGATTCACCCGGGTTACGGATTTCTTTCTGAAAACGCACATTTCGTTGAAGCTTGTACCGCTTCAAGAATTACCTTTATCGGACCTTCCGCTGAAAACATCCGCACAGGCGGCGATAAATCAAGGGCCAGACAGATAATGAAAAGGAAAGGGGTGCCTGTAGTGCCCGGCAGCGACAGTCCCATAAGGGATGAAGAAGAAGCATTAAAGGTTGCAAAGAAAATCGGCTTTCCGGTAATACTCAAGGCCTCTGCAGGAGGAGGCGGCAGGGGCATGAGGATAGTGCAGGAAGAAACAGACCTTACGCAGTTATATCACACCGCACAAAAAGAGGCTTTTGCTGCATTTGGAAACGGCGATTTATACCTTGAGAAATATATTTCAGAAATGAGACATATAGAGGTTCAGATTCTTGCTGATAATAAAGGCAGCGTTGTTTATCTCGGAGAAAGGGATTGTTCTATCCAGCGGAGACACCAGAAGCTTATTGAAGAGGCTCCCTATTTTCTTGCAAATGCCAAGTTCAGAAAGAAGATAGGTGATACAGCTATAAAGGCGGCAAAGGCATTCAGATACAGAAATGCAGGGACCATTGAATTTATTCTCGATAAGGACGAACAGATATACTTTATGGAGGTAAACACCAGGATTCAGGTTGAGCATCCGGTAACAGAAATGATTACAGGGATTGATATTATAAAGGAACAGATTAAGATCTCAGCAGGTGCAACACTGCCGTTCAAACAGAATGAGATAAAATTCTCAGGACACAGCATCGAATGCAGGATAAATGCAGAAGACCCTGAGAAATTTATTCCATCACCCGGAAAGATTACATTGTTCATCCCACCCGGTGGGCAAGGGGTCAGAGTAGATACCGCCGCTTATTCAGGATGGGTTGTGCCTGCGCATTACGACTCTCTCATCGCAAAATTGATAGTTCACGGTAAGGACAGGGAAGATGCGATCGTAAAAATGAAAAGGGCCTTAAGGGAATTTATTGTTGAGGGGATTAAAACAACAATCCCATTTCATATGAGAATCCTTGATAATCCTGACTTCATCAGCGGTAATTTCAATACTCATTTTTTGGAGAAGGTTAATAATAAATAGAAGTTGTTAGTTTTTTGTTTTTAGTTTTTAGACTAACAACTGATAACTAACAACTGAATTGACTAAGTTTATCATAGAAAATAGCCCCATCTACCTCATCACTGACAGAACCCTTTCAGGACTTACTCATTCTCAAATAGTCAGACAGGCCATTGCCGCCGGCATCAGAACTATTCAATTAAGAGAAAAGCAGATGTCAAAAAAGAACCTTTATCGCGAGGCTCTTTCAATACGCTCTCTCACTTTAAGACATAAAACGACATTCATCATGAACGACTACATTGATATCGCTCTTGCCGCTGCCGCTGACGGCGTTCATCTCGGGCAGGATGATATGCCAATTAAAGAGGCGAGAAAAATCATGGGGAAGAAAAAAATCATCGGCATATCAACACACAGTCTTAAACAGGCAATCAGCGCAGAAGATGCAGGCGCTGATTATATCGGATTTGGACCTATGTTTTCAACCTCTACAAAAGATTCAGGATTGCCCAAAGGACTGAAGGCTTTGAGGGAAGTAAGAAAGCATATCAAAATACCAATCGTCGCAATCGGGGGTATCAATCCTGAGAATGTTTCATCTGCATTAGAGGCAGGAGCGGACTCTGTTGCTGTGATGTCGGCTATTTTGAGAAGGGATATTAAAAGGAATACGGAAAAGTTTCTGTCGGCGATTACAATGAGGAAGCAGTCACATTGTGATTTCCATTTTAGAGATCCATCTTGATCGATTGAAATAAACATCAAAACAGGATAGCTTTAAAGTTAGGGTATTCTCAATGAAGGACGAAAAGCAAAAAGGTCAGAGCGATGAAATATTTAGGGCTGTCTTTGAAAATTCGCTGGACGCTATTGGCGTGTCAAAAAGCGGAGTTCATGTTTTTGTTAATCCGGCATATCTTTCACTTTTTGGTTACAAAAGCTCCGATGAATTAACCGGCAGGTCGATTCTTGAGCTTATCGCCCCGGAAGAGCGTGATAAGGTGATGGAAAACGTAAGACGCCGTCCAAAAGGATATATTGTTCCTTCTGTATATGAAACGCTTGGATTGAGAAAAGACGGTACTAAATTTGACATGGATGTTCATGTTTCTTCCTATGAGCAGGCTGGTGAGATTTATACTCTTGTCATCCTACGCGACATAACCGAACGCAAAAAAACAGAGAAAAATCTTTACTTGAATAAATACATGATCGATCATATTCAGGAAATGATTTTGTGGGTAGATCCTGAAGCTCATTTTGTGTTCGTTAATGACCACACCTGCCGCACTCTCGGCTACACAAGGGAAGAACTGCTTTCCATGACAGTGCATGACATAGATCCAAACTTCCCGGAAGAGGTCTGGCCTCAGCATTGGGAAAATATAAAACAAAGCGGAGGAACACGAACTATAGAAACGATAGTCCTGCATAAAAATGGGCGCGGGATCCCTATTGAGGTCGTGATCAACTACTTAAATTTCTTTGGTAAAGAATTTCATTGCTGTTTTGTCCACGATATCACTGAGCGTAAACTGACAGAGGAAACTATTAAGGCACAGATCTATTTTCTGCAAATACTGCTTGACGCGATTCCCAATCCTATTTTCTATAAAGATTCAAAAGGTGTATATCTGGGCTGTAATAATGCATTCGAATCATACATTGGTTTACAGAAGGAACAGATCATTGGTAAAACTGTCTTCGATATAGCGCCAAAACATCTGGCAGATATCTACCATAATGCTGATATGGAACTTTTTAACCATCCTGGAACACAGACATATGAATCCTCTGTTAAGTATTCAGACGGGTCAATACACAATGTTATTTTTGATAAGGCAACTTTTTATGACCAGCATGGTACGTTACAAGGATTAGTGGATGTGATAACGGACATTACCAAACGCAAGAATGCGGAAGAATTATTACAGGAGAGTGAAGAGCGTTTCCGCATTCTGCTTGATCAGGGATTCGACGGCATTTTTATTCACAGGGATTTAATAATACTCGATATGAACAGGCGGATGGCAGACATTTCAGGTTATTCACCTTCCGAATTACTTCAATCAAACGTGATAAATCTTTTTACTACTGACTCACAAAAGCGCATCCATGATTACATACGCTCCGGGAAGGGAGGATATTATGAGGTGGAACTTCAGAGGAAAGACGACCGGAAAGTCCAGATAGAGGCTTTTGGCGCTTCATGCAAGTTCCACGGCCGTAATGCCAGAATTGTCGCCATAAGAGATATCACCGAACAGAAGAAACTGCAGGAGCAACTCCGTCAGGCGCAGAAGATGGAGGCTATCGGACATCTTGCCGGAGGCGTCGCGCACGATTTCAACAATATCCTTTCTGCAATAGTAGGGTATGCGCATTTGACACTGATGAAAATGAAAGGTGACGATCCATTACGAATGAATCTTGAGCAGATACTTGCCTCATCCGAAAGGGCTGCAAATCTGACCCAGAGCCTGCTTGCCTTCAGCAGGAAGCAGGTAATGGAATGGAGGGCTGTTAACCTTAACAATATCATCTTTGGCATGAAGAAGATATTAGACAGGGTCATTGGCGAGGACATTGAGTTCAAAGTCAATACCACTGGTCATGACTTGATCATAAAGGCTGATAAAGGCCAGATAGAGCAGGTGCTTATGAACCTTGCAACGAACGCACGGGATGCAATGCCTCATGGAGGAGTGTTAACGGTGACTACCGAAGAAGTCGAAATAGACGAAGGGTTCATTCAGATGAATCATTTTGGTGAGACAGGCAGGTACGCGGTTATTTCAGTTGCCGATACAGGTGTGGGTATGGATGAAAAGACAAGGGAGAATATTTTTGAGCCTTTCTTCACGACAAAAGAGGTTGGCAAGGGCACAGGTTTGGGACTGGCGATGGTCTATGGGACGATCAAACAGCATGAAGGCTTTATCAATGTTAACAGCGAGCATAGCAAGGGAACGACCTTCAATATCTATTTGCCGTTGGCTAAATCAGGAGTGGAACATAAGGGAAAGCAGGCATCGGCTCCTGATTCTTCAGGCAATGAGACGATCCTTTTGGTCGAGGACGATAAAGCTGTCAGGATGTCGACAAAGGCCTTACTGGAGGAGTCAGGGTATACCGTAATAGATGCTGCCAGTGGAGAACATGCCGTTAAGCTCTTCAGAGAAAACAAAGACCTTGTGCAGCTTGTTATTACAGATATAATCATGCCCGGGAAGAGTGGAAAGGACGTTTATGAAGAATTGCAAAAGATTAGACCTGACACAAAAGTGCTTTTCATAAGCGGTTATGGGGCAGACAAACTTGCTAAAATGGGCATCATAGAAAAAGGAATAAACTTTATGCCAAAACCATTAAGACCAGATGACTTTTCAAGAAAGATACGCGAGATTTTAGATAAATAAATCCGGACCCCGCGTTGACAATCTTAAACAATTCTCCGCTGTAATTTGTTAAAATCTCAAACCATGTTGCTCCAGCAGATAATCAACGGTCTGACAGTCGGCGGAGTGTATGCCCTCATTGCGCTGGGATATACGCTGGTTTATGGAATACTTGAGTTGATAAATTTCGCACACGGTGAAATTTATATGATAGGCGCTTATCTTGGAATTATATTTTTAGGGATATTCACGGCGGCAGGGCTTACACAGTACAGCCTGCTCCTCTCGTTATTTTTAACCTTTATCATGTCAACACTTGTCTGTTCTGCATATGGATTTACCGTTGAGAAACTCGCATACAAACCATTGCGAAATGCGCCGAGGCTTAATCCCCTGATAAGCGCAATCGGCGTATCAATCTTTCTCCAGAATTACGTGATGCTTACACAGGGTGCAACGGACAAGGTATTCCCGCATGTTATACCGGTCACAACAATTGAGTTTTTAAACGTGACGATGACCACCCTTCAACTCTTCATTATCATTGTTTCCCTTCTGCTTATGGCGATGCTGCATCTTTTTATCATGAAGACAAAAACGGGCAAGGCGATGAGGGCGGTTGCACAGGACAAAGTGATGGCCTCGCTTCTTGGAATCAATATAGACAGGATTATTTCCGTAACATTTATTATCGGTTCCGGACTGGCTGCCGTTGCCGGTTTAATGGTTGCCATGTATTACGGCCTTGTGAATTATTCGATCGGTTATATAGCAGGCATAAAGGCGTTTACCGCTGCTGTTCTCGGGGGCATCGGAAGCATCCCCGGCGCAATGATCGGCGGTTTTGTACTCGGGCTTATAGAGAGCCTCGGAGCAAGTTATTTATCAAGCGAATACAAAGATGCATATGCGTTTATCGTTTTAATCCTGATTCTTCTTGTGAAGCCGACAGGGCTGCTTGGAAAATCGGAAGGTCACAAGCCATGAAAAAAATTCTCTTCATGCTCTGGCTTTCTTTATTGTCAATGCCTTTTATGGGAATAAAAGGAGGGACCTATCTTTTCCTTGGAATTTGCGCCTCATACGGTGTTTATCATCTCCTGGTGAATATATTCGGCAAGATTCAAAAACCGGCCATACCTGTAAATACAAAATTGTTTTTTGCTGGATTAATAATATTCTCTTTCATTTTCCCCTTTTTAGTTAAAGACTACTATATGGATGTTGCAATCTTAGTCTGCATTTATATTATCCTTGCACTTGGCGTAAATATCGTTATTGGTTTCAGCGGTCTCCTGCATCTCGGCTTCGCAGCGTTTTACGGTATAGGCGCATATACAAACGCCCTGCTGACAACAAATTTCGGTCTTGGCTTCTGGAGCGCACTTCCTTTGACATTGCTTTTCACTTCTGTTTCAGGATTGTTCCTTGCGTTTCCTTCATTGAGACTCAGGGGAGATTATTTGGCAATTGTTACTTTGGGCTTTGGAGAGATAATCCGTCTTGTGCTGAATAACTGGGACAGCGTGACGCGGGGGCCGAACGGCATATCGAATATTCCTTCTCCTTTTATCTTTGGTTTTGAGATCAGTAATTTGATGTACTATTACTACCTTGTGCTGTTCTTTGTTTTTTTAGCCGCATTTATTGTAAAACGCGTTCATCGTTCGAGAACAGGAAGGGCGTGGCTGTCAATTCGTGAAGATGAAACAGCTGCAGAGGCGATGGGTATCAACACAAAAAAATACAAATTTATGGCTTTGACATTCGGCGCCTTTTGGGCAGGGCTTGCAGGAGCGTTATTTGCGAGTAAGATGCACTTCGTATCGCCTGAGAGTTTTTCATTCATGGAATCTGTTTTTGTTGTCTGCATGATTATTCTCGGGGGACTCGGAAGCATACCGGGCGTGATACTCGGTTCCTTGATACTTGTTCTTTTACCGGAATTGCTAAGAGAGTTTCAGTCATACAGGATGCTTGCTCTCGGCATGGGTCTTGTATTAATGATGATCTTCAGGCCGCAGGGACTGATCAGGAGTAAAGATACATGAGGAGGTGGAAGTACTGAAGTGCAGAAGCGCGGAAGTGTGGAAGTGAAGAAGTCTTTTACTTCCGGGCTTCCGAGCTTCCAGACTTCCGGACTAAGATGATATTAGAAGTAAGGGCATTAACAAAGGCTTTTGGAGGACTCAAAGCAGTTGAGGAAGTTGGTTTCAAGGTAAAACGCGGAATTATTCTCAGCATAATAGGCCCGAACGGCGCCGGTAAGACCACTTTATTCAACTGTCTTACAGGTGTGCTTTCACCAACAAAAGGTCAGGTATTGTTTGAAGAAGGAGACATTACTCATAAACAAGCGTATAAAATAACCGCCAAAGGAATTGCAAGGACCTTTCAGAACATCCGGGTATTCGGTTCAATGACTGTCCTGGAAAACGTAATGATAGGACAGCATACACGTTCTAAGGAAGGATTGTTTACTGCGATATTAGGCACAAACAGATTCCGCAGGGAAGAGGATGAGATAAAATCGAAGGCGCTTGAATATCTGGAATTCGTCGGTATTCAGGATTATTCTGATACCCTTGCTGAAAACCTTCCTTATGGCGATCAGAAGCGTCTTGAGATTGCAAGGGCGCTTGCAACAGAGCCAAAGCTCCTGCTCCTTGATGAACCTGCTGCGGGCATGAATCCGCAGGAGACAATGGAATTAATGAAGCTTATCAGAAGGATCAGGGAATGGGGGAAAACAGTCATTATTATAGAACATGACATGAAGGTTGTTATGGGGATATCAGATTGGATCATTGTCCTGGATCATGGCGTAAAGATTGCGGAAGGAACACCGAATGAGATACAGAACAATCCGTATGTGATAGAGGCGTATCTGGGGAAGGAGGAGGTTGTTTAGCTGTTAGCTGTCAGCTATTAGCTATTAGCTTTTTATGCTAAAACTTGAAAGTGTTCATACATCATACGGGCATATCGAGGCGATAAAGGGGATCAGCATCGAGATCAGCAGGGGTGAGATCGTCTGCCTTATCGGAAGCAACGGTGCAGGTAAGAGCACCACCCTTATGACGATATCGAGAATTCTCATGCCTTCAAAAGGGAGTGTACTTTTTGAGGGAAAGGAGATAAAAAATCTGCCTCCGCATAAAATTGTCTCTATGGGTATATCCCAGGTTCCCGAAGGAAGAAGAATTTTTCCAAAACTTACAGTAAGAGAAAATCTGGAAATGGGGGCGTACTTAGCGGTCAGCGATCAGCGGTCAGCGGTCAGCAGTAGGGGCGAGGCACCGCCTCGCCCTAAAAATAATCAATTAGAACATGTCTTCAACCTGTTCCCCGTTCTTAAAGAAAGGCATAAGCAGATGGGCGGGACACTCAGCGGGGGAGAACAGCAGATGCTCGCGATCGGAAGGGCGCTCATGTCAAGACCTAAACTCCTCCTGCTTGACGAACCATCCCTCGGACTTGCGCCTATTATCGTAAGTAAGATTTTCAAAACGATCAGGGAACTTAATTCAGAAGGATTGACAATCCTGCTTGTCGAGCAGAATGCAAAGGCAGCTTTGAAATTAGCCCACAGGGGATATGTTATGGAATCCGGCAGAGTTATAAAAGAAGGGAACGGCAAGGAACTTCTTGATGATCCGGATATAAAAAAGGCATATCTTGGGGAATAGTTTTTTTGACGGGATTGAAGTATCTGTACATTTCATCCGTTTTTTTTCTCTCTTCTGCCGCAATGTTAGACATCCCATAATATTTATCGTTCCCACTTTTTCCTTGCTGTTTCTCCGAGTAGTGGCATAAAATAAAGCGGTAAAATTTGAAGGGGAAAATTTTAAAATCAAATCAAGATATGATTGAACTGCCTTGAAGAACGAACATAACACACGTAAAGAAATTATTGACAAGAAACTGCAAACTGCAGGATGGAATGTTGCTGATAGTTTGCAGGTAATAGAGGAATTTGACATTGAGGTTGCCTTACCGGAAGGGATTAACGAGGCTCAAACACCCTATCAAGGCCATCAATTTAGTGACTATGTTTTGCTTGGCAAAGACGGTAAGTCTTTAGCTGTTGTTGAAGCCAAGAAAACGTCTGTTGATGCGGCTATTGGCAGGGAGCAAGCCAAGCAATACTGTCTCAATATTCAGAAAAAATCCGGCGGGGAACTTCCCTTTTGCTTTTATACCAACGGACACGACATCTTTTTTTGGGCCGTTCTATGTTGTCGCGGAACGTCCGGGAATCGTTGCAAAAAGCAAAAAAGGGAATTGGATCGAGATAAATACTCAGGAGAGTATCCAAGAGGAACTGGCATATTGGGTGACAATCATGGGGTATAATACCGGAAAAATATGTACCGAGACTCATTGAGTATACAATCAAGAATGAACAATCGGCGCAAGAATTTTTAGCACGGCATGCTAGATGATCTGGGTGAAGGGGTAAGAATATGATATACATAATGGTGACCAACTTCCAACATCACTGGGATAATATTCAATACGGAAAAACATTTTATAGACAAAAGATGATGAAAAACCCCATGGATAAGAATAAGTTATTCGATAATACCAAAACTTATTTTATAAAAAAAGTGAAAAACAGCTCAGAAATCGAAGGTGTTTGGATTGGCAAGGTCTCGCAGTTTTCGGAAGGACAATATAATGACGAACCCTCAATTACTTTTAAAGTAGCTATCGAGCAAAGCATATCACTTGATGAACTCCCTCAAAAGTATAGAAAATATAAAGAAGGCTGGTATATAGATGAAAGTTTTGAGATTGACCAAGGTATTAAAGAGACAAAATATGATCCCCAATTTATTTCGTTATTGTTTTCTACTACAAGCTGGTCTGAATTTGAAGAATATACTTACTTTTTATTGAAGGCCTTAGGTTTGCACGAAACGATAAAGTTCCCGGCTAACCAGCAAAGAGGAAAGGCAGATGGGTTCTTCAAGTTCAATACAATTGCAGTACTATATGATTGCACTCTTGAAACTCATTTTGATGAAACGAAGGCTACACAGCTTGATAACTACTGCGCACAATTGATAAAAGGCAACTTTCAACAGAATATACGAAGAATAGAATTTGGCAACTGCACCAAGAGAGTTTGGATAATTACTCGAGGTGGTGTGCAAAGACAAATCCAAAAAATAAATGAGATTAGCATCAAAGAAGTCCCAATTGAAAAAATTATTGACCTCTATAGACAGCGATTTATTGAGGATATGGATGCACAGGAACTCGAAAGAAGGCTGTTAGATTTATAAAGAAGACTACTCCTAAAAAAGGTGGATAATGAAAATAGTCTGGATAACTGGATGACAAAAAGAGGACTTGGGGTCAAGTTTTTCTTTATTACTTTCTATTTTATAAACATTAAATGCTGTTGATTCTTTATAACGTTGCTATCTGACGAAAATATGGACAGACCCCATTTGTTTTTTCAGAGCAAATGGCTGAATAGGGAAAGCAAATCAGAAAAGATTGAGATTGTAGAGGGGAATTGTTAACTTGCAGGGAGGTGTAATTGATGAGCAGAAAAAAGCACGATGAAGGAAAGAACAAAATCCCGAAAAGTCAGTTTCTTGTATATCAGGCTGAAGACGGGCGGATCAAGATTGATGTGCGGCTGGAGAATGAAACCGTATGGTTGACTCAAAAACTTATGGCTGAGTTATTCCAGACATCCGTTCCAAACATTAATATGCACATCAACAATATTTTTGAGGAAGGTGAACTGGCTGCGGATTCAGTTATTAAGGAATTCTTAACAACTGCCGCAGACGGCAAGCAATACCGGACAAAGTTTTACAACCTCGATATGATTATCTCGGTTGGCTACCGTATAAAATCCCATGTTGCCACGAGTTTCCGCCAATGGGCTACAAAACAGCTTCGTGAGTATATCGTCAAAGGATTTGTTCTGGATGATGAAAGGCTCAAGAACCCTGACCAGCCTTTTGATTATTTTGAAGAGCTGCTTCGCCGAATTCAGGACATACGCACATCCGAAAAGCGTTTTTATCAGAAGATCACTGATATTTACGCCACCAGTATTGATTACGACCCAACGCTGGAAATGAGCATCGATTTTTTCAGGACCGTTCAGAACAAAATGCATTGGGCAATCACCGGAAAGACGGCAGCGGAAATCATTCATGAGCGCGCCGATCATAAAAAGCCGCACATGGGACTGACCAACTGGCGGGGCGCCAAAGTCCGCAAGCATGATGTGGTTGTTGCGAAGAATTATTTAATGGAAGATGAGCTTCTGGCTCTTAACAATCTGGTGGAGCAGTACCTGATATTTGCCGAGGGCCAGGCAATGCGGCGTATTCCAATGCACATGCGGGACTGGATCAAAAAGCTCAATGGCTTCCTAACCTTAAACGAGCGTGATATTCTGACTCATGCCGGAAAGGTGTCACATGACATAGCGAAGGAACTTGCAGAAACGGAATACGAAAAGTTCGCCAGGATGCGCATACAACAACAAGCCCGGATAGAGACAGATTTTGAAAAGACGGTCAAGTCGATTGACCTGAAGAAATCATCTAAAAAAAAATAGAAACGGATAGCCATGAATAGCCTTGGGGGGAGGAGATGAATAGGGGAATCAATAATGGAACAAAATAAAATCATAGTTTTCGGAAGCAAAAAAATCAGGCGGATCTGGCACAATGAGGAGTGGTATTTTTCTGTTGTTGATGTTGTAGAAGTGCTGACGGATAGCGTAAATGCACGAGACTATTGGTTTAAAATGAAAATAAGAGTAAAAGAAGAAGATGGATTTGAACCGTCGACAATTTGTCGACAATTCAAATTACAAGCTCCAGACGGAAAAATGCGAGAGACTGATTGTTCTAACACCGAGGGTATCTTCCGCATTATCCAATCCATCCCTTCACCCAAAGCAGAACCCTTCAAAAGATGGTTAGCAAAGGTAGGTTACGAAAGAGTTCAGGAAATTGAAAATCCCGAGCTGGCCCAGGAGCGCATGAAGCAATTGTATGAACTAAAAGGATATCCCAGGGATTGGATTGACAAACGATTGCGGGGCGTAGCTATCCGCCAAAATCTGACTGATGAATGGAAGGAGAGAGGGATTGAAACTGAACCGGATTATGCCATTCTTACTGCTGAAATATCAAAAGCGACTTTCGGCATAACGCCTTCTGAATACAAAGAATTAAAAGGTTTAATCAAGCAAAATGAAAACCTTCGCGATCACATGACAGATTTGGAATTGATTTTTACAATGCTTGGCGAAAAAGTCACTACTGAAATATCACACAAGGAAAAACCTGATACCTTCAAAAAAAGTAAAAAGGTGGCCAGGCGTGGAGGAAGTGTGGCAGGCATAGCACGGAAAGAAACAGAAAAGGAGTTGGGCAGAAGTATTGTAAGCAAACATAACTACTTACCAATAAAAAATAAAATCAAATGAGAAAAGATACGATGTTGCAGATGATATTTATAATGGTTAAGTCTGATGAATAAAATCCTCGCCGCCAAAAAGCAACACACCCCTCAATCCCCTCTTGATAGATGGGAAGACAACGCCGACACGTCGGCGCTGGAAAAGAAAATTGACGAACTGGTCTACAAACTCTACGGTCTCATGCCGGAAGAGATTGCCATTGTGGAGGGGAAGGGGATGAAATGCAGATAAAATATTCGAAGCACATTGAGACAAGACTTGCTTTAAGAAAAATTGAATACGATTTGCCGAAAAGAATTTATGAAAATGCAGAAGAACGATTTATAGATACTGAAACAGGGCATACAATAGCAGTAATGAAAACACTAATTTATGGAAAAGAAAGGGATATAATGGTAGCATATAAGCATGATGATGCGGATGTTAAACTTTTAACAATACATCCTTTGAAGGAAGGGCAGAAAGAAAACCGGGTTCAATCCGGGAGATGGAGGAAAATATAATGGAAGATTTTAAGGTTTTTTATGATGAGGAAGAGGACATTCTCTATCTTGCTAAAGAAGGAGAGGAAGCAGGGGTTGTAGAAATCTCACCGGGTGTAAACATGGAGCTTGACAGCAATGGCAACCTTATTGGTGTTGAACTGTTTAAGGCATCCCGTATGTTTAAAGACGTACTTAAATTAATGGAAAAGAAACTTCAGGTTGCATAGCTGCCGCCCCCAAATCCTCACCGCCAAAAAGAAAGCCCCCACTTATCTTGTAAGCAATTTCAATTTCTGTTAGAATTTCTGAAAAAATAAAAAGCCAGGGGAGGAAGAAATGGTAAAAAGGTTTTTAGTGTTCTTGTTTGCGGTTCTTGTTTTTCTCGGCTGTGTCAAGAAGGGCGAAGATGTGATAAAGATCGGTGTTGCAGGACCTATGACGGGCGACCAGGCAAAAATGGGAACCGATTTTAAAAACGGTGTTGCGCTTGCAATTGAAGAATGGAATGCAAAGGGCGGGGTACTCGGTAAAAAGATTGTAAATCTCATTGAAGATGACCAGCATGACCCCAAGCAGGCAGTTTCTATAGCAAACAAACTTGTCAATGAAGGTGTGGCGGGTGTAATCGGGCATTTTAATTCAAGCTGCTCCATCCCTGCTTCGGATGTATATAATCGTGCCGGTATTCCTATGATAACGCCTGCCTCAACAAACCCTCAGCTTACGGAAAGAGGTTATCAAGGTGTTTTCAGGGTCTGCGGAAGGGATGACCAGCAGGGTAAAGTAGGCGCCGAGTTTACGATAACACAGTTGAAGCTGAAAAGAGTTGCCGTAATACATGACAAGACTACATATGGACAGGGGCTTGCAGATGAGTTCAGGAAAAATTTAGGAGATAAAGCAGAGGTAGTTTACTACGGAGGAATAGTTCAGGGAGACAAGGATTTCAAGACCGTGTTGACTTCCATCAAAGAAAAAAAACCGGAGCTTATATTTTTAGGAGGGATATATCCTGAAGGAGGGCTTTTGGTTAAGCAGTCTCGTGAAATTGGAATGACAGTCCCGTTTATGAGCGGAGATGGTGTAATTGATCCCAAGTTTATTGAAATAGCAGGAGCAGAGGCTGCAGAAGGGACTTATTTGACTTTCAGTCCTGACCCTAACGGGATTCCGACTGCAAAGACATTTATAGAAAATTACAAAGCTAAATTTGGCGAAATCGGTCCTTATTCAATTTATGCCTATGATGCGGCGAACATCATGCTTAAGGCAATTGAGGCTACGGGAACAACAGAAGGCAAAGCGATTATGGATAAACTTCATTCCATGGAATTCAGCGGTACATTAGGGAATATAAAGTTCGATGCCAAAGGTGATGTCACAGTAGCGCCATATGTGGTATGGATTACCAAAGGCGGGAAATTTGTAGAACACTGGAAACCGTAATGTAAAAATCATTTCTTAATAAATAGTTTCTCACTACTTGATTAAATAATCCTGAAAAGTTATAGTATCGAGATTTTATTTATTGTTAATTAACAAATAGTTGGAGGAAATATTATGTTTATGGATATCGCATTTGCAATGGGTGGGCCAGGTGGTACAGGTGGTGAGCAACAGGGAATAGGCGGTATAGTTACATCTTTTTTGCCTTTAATATTAATTTTTGTTATATTTTATTTTCTTCTTATAAGACCGCAGTCAAAAAAGGCAAAAGAGCACAAACAAATGCTTGACAATCTTAAAAAAGGTGACAAAGTGATGACCACAGGTGGCGTATATGGTGTTATCGAAGATATTGACGCCAATGCAGTAGTGTTGAAAGTAGGCATTAAAGATGATGTGAAAATTAAAGTAAACCGCAGTTATATCTCAGCGTTAAGGAACGGAGAATAAGAACTCCATGAAGAAGAAGTTTCTCTGGCGCATTTCCTTAATTGCAATAGCAACAATATTGTCAGTATTGTTTTTCCTTCCCTCTACTTCTTTGGTTTCGTCTTTGCCTGAATGGCTGAAGAAATACGGTATAACGCTTGGCCTGGACCTTCAGGGAGGAGTACATCTTGTTTATGAAGTTGACATAGATAAGACAGTTGATGTTACAGCAGAAAGAATTGCATCCAGCCTTACTAATACTTTCAAAGAAAAAAAGATTGAGGCAAAATCAGAAAAACAGGGATTGGATATCGTCATATCTCCTGATAATGATCAGGTGAAAAAAACAGTGCAGGAACAGTTTCCTAATCTTTCTCTTGATAAACAATCAGAAGGGAAGGTCTTTTACACGCTTAACAGTACTGAAATAAACAGGATAAAAAATTTTGCTGTTGATCAGGCGCTGGAGACCATAAGAAACAGGGTGGACCAGTTCGGTGTTGCAGAACCTACAATTCACAGGCAGGCAACGAATGAAATTGTAATCCAGTTGCCAGGGGTGAAGGACACCAAGAGAGCCATTGATCTTGTAGGTAAGACCGCTCTGCTACAATTTAAACTCCTTGACGATGAAGCGCCAATTGCTGCGCAGCTGCCCGGCACTGTACCACCCGGCGGAGAAGAGAACTTATTAAAACAGTTTGCCGGGCAAGTCCCGGAAGACGATGAGATACTCTTCGGAAGAGCGCGCAACAGAGAGACTCAAATTGAGTCAAAAACTGTTTACCTTGTGAGAAAACAGACCCTTATTACAGGCGATTTTCTTACCGAGGCCCGGGTTAATATCGATCAAAGATATAACGAACCTTATGTTAGTATATCTTTTGATTCTACAGGTGCAAAACTTTTTGAGCAGGTTACCGCCAATAATGTAAAAAAACGTCTTGCGATAATTCTCGACAGCAATGTATATTCAGCTCCGGTAATACAGGAGAGAATCGAAGGCGGCCATGCGCAGATAACAGGCTCTTTTCCTATGGATGAAGCAAAGGATTTGGCAATCGTGCTCCGGTCAGGTTCACTTCCCGCGCCTCTCAAGATGTTGCAGAATGTCACCGTTGGTCCGTCTCTTGGAAAAGACTCCATAGACGCCGGAATAAAGGCTGGTTTAATCGGAGCAATACTGGTTATTGTTTTTATGATAGTGTATTACAAGCTTTCAGGTGTGATTGCAGATTTTGCTCTTGCACTGAATATTGTTTTTCTCATCGGTGCCTTATCGGCATTCAGGGCCACACTCACAATGCCCGGTATTGCAGGAATAATTCTGGCAATAGGTATGGCGGTTGACAGTAATGTCCTGATGTTTGAAAGGATGCGTGACGAACTTAGGCTCGGAAAAACTCCGCGCGCTGCCATCGATTCCGGTTATGATAAGGCCTTCTGGACCATCTTTGACTCACATGTGACAACACTAATTACCGCCGTGGTCCTTTACGAGTTTGGCACCGGTCCGATAAAAGGGTTTGCTGTAACACTTGGAGTCGGGGTCTTCATTAATCTCTTTACAGCGCTTATCGGGACCAAAACAGTTTTTGACTTAATCACTTCCAGGCGGGAGGTAAAAAAGCTGAGCATATGATTGAACTTATAAAAAACACAAAGATAGATTTTATGGGCAAGAGATTCATTGCGCTTGCCTTTTCAGCGATTTTAACAATCATCGGGCTTATAGCCGCAGTTCAGGTTGCGAGAGGGACCGCCAACCTCGGCATTGATTTTGCCGGCGGCACTGCAGTACAGATTAAATTCAATACACGTATTATGCTGCATGATGTAAGAAAGGCTCTGGAAGACGGCGGGATTAAAGACTTTGATCTTCAGGACCTGCCCACTGAGAACAAGGTTCTTATCAGGATAAAAAAGAGCGATTCTAATATCGGTGAACTATCTAAAGGAATTATATCTGTCTTATCGCAGAAATATTCTCAAGGCAATGTAGTGGTGGATTCAACAACAGAGATAGGTCCCAAGGTTGGTGGTAAATTGCGCAAGGACGCCCTTGTTGCAATACTTGTTGCAACGCTTGGTATATTGATATATGTGGCTTTCAGGTTTCAATTCAGATTTGGCATTGGAGCTACCATTGCTACTTTTCATGATGTATTAGCGGTACTCGGCATCTTCTTTATAATTGGCAAGGAGATAAATCTGCTCCTCGTCACCGCGCTTCTTACTATTGCAGGATATTCGCTTACAGATACAGTGGTTGTTTTTGACAGGATAAGAGAAAACCTGAGGACTAAATTTAAAAAATCCACGTCTGAAATTGTCAACCAGAGCATAAACGAAGTGCTCTCAAGAACTATAGTTACATCATTCACTGTTTTTCTTACATCGCTGGCCCTGTTTATTTTCGGAGGCGAAGTGATTCATGATTTTGCTTTAGCAATGATACTGGGAATAATTGTCGGCACATATTCTTCAATATTTGTTGCAAGTCCTGTTGTACTTATGTTAGGGAAGGACAAGGCGTTCGGAAAAAAATAGATATGGGTTTGTCATTCCCACGAAAGTGGGAATCCAGCCCTTATAATTAATTATAAAAAAATTGGATTCCCGTTTTCACGGGAATGACGGCCCGTCCAAATGTCCAAAAATTTTTAATCTATTCCATGAACCGCAACTGGCAGGTAAACAAAACCAACCCTGAATTTCTGGAATACCTCTCAAACAAGGCATCAATATCTCCTATACTTGCTCAGATACTTGTAAACAGGGGGATTAAGGATACTGATTCCATAAAAGACTTTCTTAATCCGTCTCTCGATAATTTTCATGATCCTTTTTTACTGCCCGACATGGACAAAGCGGTTGAAAGGCTGAGGCTTGCCGTTAAAAGGGATGAGACATTATTTATTCATGGAGATTATGATGCAGACGGTATAACTTCAACAGCGCTTTTGGTCAGTGCGTTAAAAAAGTATAAGTTGAAAACTTTTTATCATATACCCAATAGGATCAAGGAAGGTTATGGCATTAGCAACATAGGCATAGATAAGGCTAAGGCATGCGGCGCCAATCTTATCATAACTGCCGACTGCGGCATAAGTTCTGAGGGGGAAATATTAACGGCTCTTTCTATGGGAATTGATGTGATTGTCACAGACCATCATGAACCGCCTGACAAACTGCCCGACGCAATTGCCGTAATAGACCCGCACAGAAAGGATTCCGAATACCCCTTTAAATATTTAGCCGGCGTGGGTGTTGCATTTAAACTCATCCAGGCGCTTTTTCAGAGCACAGAGCGTAAAACACAGAGCACAGAGCTAAATGAATATCTTGATTTGGTTGCTATCGGAACGATTGCTGATTCTGTTTCACTCACAGATGAAAACAGGATATTTGCAACCTTTGGGCTTCAGGAAATCAACAATGAATCCTGCAGGGCAGGAATAAAGGCGCTGAAAAAAGCTGCCGTAATAGAGAAAAATATAAGTTCAGGGCAGCTATCTTTCACTATAGTGCCAAGGATTAATGCTGCCGGCAGGCTTGATGACGCCGGGGAGGTTGTTGAGCTTTTTCTTACGCAGGATGAAGAAAAGGCGTCTGCGATAGCCGGGCTGCTTGAACAGCAGAACAGAAAACGGCAAAAAATTGAAGGGGAAGTACTTAAATCAGCCCTCGACATGATAACCCCGCATCAACTTGATAATGCAATCGTACTTTCATCTCATGACTGGCACCCCGGTGTTATCGGTATTGTTGCATCACGGATAGCGGATATGTTTTACAGGCCAGTATTTCTCTTTTCCGTAAAGGATTCAATTGCAAAAGGTTCGGCGCGAAGTATTCAATCTTTTCACCTCTATGATGCAATTGCTGAATGCTCTGATCTGCTCCTTGGTTTCGGCGGGCACCGCCAGGCAGCAGGACTCAGAATGACGGTAGACAATTTGCAGACATTTAAAGAACAGATGAACAGCATTGTTGAAAAAGCCCTGCATGCAGACGATATGATACCAACACTTGAAATAGATGCAGCCGTGAATTTTTCTGATATGAATTTTAATCTTGTTAATGAACTGAGCCTTCTTGAACCTTTTGGAGATTCCAACAGGGAGCCGGTATTCGGGGCAAAAAACATTAAAATAGTAAATCACAGGATTGTTGGAAACAATCATCTCAAGATGTACTTAACTCAGGGTAATATGAATTTTGATACGATCGGTTTCAGTATGGCTGATAAATTGAGCAAGATAGGTAACGCTTCTGCTTTAGATATAGCTTTTGTTCCTTCTATAAATGATTGGAATGGCGCCAGGAACCTGCAGTTAAACCTCAAGGCAATCCGCCCGAGTAGTTAAAACAATTCTTAAAAGTACGAAGCCGAAGCAATCTCAATTTAAGATTTAAGTTATAATAAAAATATGGCGGTTTTGAGAGACATTAATACGGTTGATGCCCTTGTCGACAGGGTTTTTTCATATAACCCTGAGTCAGATGCCAACCTTTTGCGGAGGGCGTATGCCTTCTCCAATGAGGCGCATTATAAGCAGAAGAGGAAAGGTGGAGAGCCGTATATTGAACATCCTCTTGCTGTTGCAGCAATCCTGTGCTATATGCGTATGGACACTAACTCACTGGCAGCAGGACTTTTGCATGATACGATTGAAGATACCGACACAACAGTTGAAGATATAAAAGAACTTTTTGGAGATGATATCGCTTTTCTTGTCGAGAGCCTGACAAAACTGAGCAGAATAGAATTCAAAACAAGTGAAGAAGCACAGGCCGAGAATTTCAGGAAAATGCTTCTTGCAATGGCTGAAGACATGAGGGTTATACTCATCAAATTTGCTGACAGGCTTCATAACATGCGCACTCTTGAATATCTATCCCCTGAAAAAAGAGAAAAAATAGCCCGCGAGACGCTGGAAATATATGCGCCTCTTGCGAACCGGCTTGGTATCGGATGGTTAAAATCGGAATTTGAAGATTTGAGTTTTAAGTTTATTATGCCCGAAATGTACGAACAGCTTGTACATAAGGTAGCCAAAAAGAAGGAGGAACAGGAAGGCTACCTCGATGAGCTCATAAAAATTGTGGAAGCTCATATAAAGGCGGCTTCGATCCCGGCTAAGGTTTTTGGCAGGGTCAAACATTACTACGGTATTTTCCAGAAGATGCAAAAACAGAAAATACCCTTTGAACAGGTATATGATGTAATAGCTCTGAGAATAATTACTGATACGCCTTCAAACTGTTACGGCATACTGGGACTTATTCATTCACTATGGACCCCGGTCCCCGGCAGGTTCAAGGATTTTATCGGGGCGCCGAAATCAAATCTTTATCAATCCCTTCACACCACTATCATTGGTCCGAGGGGAGAAAGGGTTGAATTTCAGATTAGGACAGACGAAATGAACCGGATTGCAGAAGAAGGTATTGCAGCGCATTGGAAATATAAGGAAGGTGATTATTCCGAGAAAGTAGATGAAAAGTATTTTACCTGGCTCAGGGAACTTGTAAAAGCACAAAAAGAGACTCCGGACGCAAAAGAATTCCTTGAGGAAATCAAAGGTGATATTTCTTCAGGAGTTGTTTATGTATTTACTCCGGAAGGAGATATCGTAGAACTTCCCCAGGATGCCACACCTGTTGATTTTGCGTATAGTATTCATACGATGGTAGGCCATCAATGCATAGGGGCCAAAGTCAACAGCAGGATTGTCCCGTTAAGATATCAACTTCAAAACGGCGATACAGTTGAGATTGTAACTTCTCAGGGACATGTGCCGAGCAGAGACTGGCTGAAGTTTGTACAAACTCAGAGGGCAAAGTCGAGGATAAAACAGTGGCTTAAAATAGAAGAAAGAAAAAAGGGGCTGATACTTGGCGAGGAACTGCTGGAAAAGGCGCTGAGAAGATACAATTTAAGTCCTTCGCTGGCTAAGTCAAAGGAAATTCTTGAGATAGCCAAATCTTACAGGATACAAACTTATGAAGATCTTTGCGTTGCCATTGGATATGGAAGGATTTCCGTACACAGGATTGTAAGGAAACTTTTACCTGAACCTGAAAAAATTGAAAAAGAAAAAGTCTCTGTGAAAAAGGAAGTTCAGAGGCCTGAGGAAAGCAAGGGGATAAAAATTGAGGGTATTGATAATATCATGTTTCACCGTTCTAAATGCTGTTATCCCCTTCCCGGTGAAAGGGTGACAGGTTTTGTTACCAGGGGCAGGGGCATATCCATACACACAGCGGATTGTCCGACACTCGAAACCCAGACTATTGATGCGGACCGGCTTGTAGAGGTGGAATGGGCAGGTGGAGACGCGGCTACCTATTCAGTTAAGATGCAGGTACTTACAGAAGATAAACGGGGATTGCTTGCTGAATTAAGCGCTGTATTGTCAATAAACAATGTCAATATAAACCAACTCGACGCTTCTACAACCCATGAAAAACAGGCGCTGTTCAATTTTATTCTGGATATTAAAGATAAACATCACCTTGATGAAATTACCAAAAAATTATCACAGATAAATGGCGTTATTGAAGTAAAAAGGGTAAAGGCGTAGCTAAGAAACCACTGAGACACAGAGGCATGGAGAAATAAAAAGATTTCGTGGTGATGAATAAAGCTATTATCAAACCGCATATCATCTATGACATCTTCTATTCACCGTTGGGTCCGCTTTTTTTGATATTCTCAAAAGATATTCTTACCGGAATTTCCTTTAAAAAGCCATCAGGTATTTTTTTTAAAAAAGGTGTGGCTCCGGAAAGTTTTATAGAGGAGCTTGCTTCGTATTTTCAGGGAACGAACAGCAATTTCAGTCAGGGGATAAAGTTTCTTGCAGGGACAGAGTTTGAAAAAAAAGTATGGTCAGCGCTCAATGAGATACCATTCGGAGAGACAAGAACATATAAATGGATTGCTGAAAAAATAGGGAATCCTTCAGCAGTAAGGGCCGTCGGCAGGGCGCTTTCAAAAAATCCTATACCCATTCTAATCCCTTGCCACAGGGTCATTGAGTCAGACGGCTCTATTGGCGGCTATTCATCGGGAGTCAATATAAAAAAACGCCTGCTTGAGCTGGAATATTACTCAAAGATGACAATGAACAATGAGTAATTTGAAAGATTCCTTCCTTTCTCATTGATAATTACTAATTGTTACTAAAGTGGTCATAAATAAAGCCACATAGCTTGTCATTCCCGCAGTCCGTTGAGCGGGAATCCAGAAAGCTAAAGAACTGGATGCCCGATTAAGCCTGTCCCCGCAGGTAGTAAGCGGGGAAACTTCGGGCATGACGCCTAATTTATGTGTCTTTACTTATGAACTAATTGTTCATTGTTGTTTTTTACTGCGCTACCAGTACAACGAGATGATTACACTCAAATTCATTCCCCCCGATGCTTTCGAGGGCCTGTTCGTATGCCTTGCGGATTTTTTTGGAGTTTGCATTTAACAGCAATCCTATGTTGACACATGTTTTATAGAGAGAGGTAGCCTCAATATTGACTACTTTGACGGAATCGCGTCTGTCTTTATATTTCTCATAGAAATCTGACAATTGCTGTAGTGTTTTCGGGTGTTTATTTTTTAAATGTTCAACAAGCGGAGTAATGGCAAGCGTATTTTTCTGCACTTTGAAATCTTCTTTATCAACAATAAGCTCTTTATCAAGCTTTTTAAGGAAGGTTGAAAAAAACCGTGATTCGGTTTTTTCAAGAGAGGCGGTATTTAAGATGATATTCTTTGTTCCCTGCTTTTGAGCAAGATACTGTCTTATCCTGTCGGTTTGTGCATCGAACTTTGCGGATATGATACTTTTTAAATTTTGCAGATAACCTTTACTGTTGGAAAGAGACTTGCTTACCGATCGTTTCCCGTAAATCCCCACAAAAGAGTAGAAAAGATCCAGTTCCAGCAGATTGCGGAATATGGAATACCATGAATAGAAATTTCCCATTGCTTTTAATGTTTCAACATGCAGTTCAAATGAAGTCATGAGCGTTGGTTCAAATACGGCATGATGGGCGTCGTATTTACTCCAGTCAGTATGTAAAAGACGGCCCTGATCCTTCAATTCTTCAAATACCGGGGTTCCGGGCAACGGGGTGAGCATCATGAACTGTATCGAGTCTATATCAAGTCTTTTGGCATACCTCCCAGTATTTCTGATTGTCCGGATATCATCTGTGTCAGAGCCCAGCACAAACATCCCGTGAATGTTTATGGAATGTTTTTTTAATAACCTAATGGAGTTGTCAATATCTTCGATCCCCTGACCCTTATTATAAAGCGCTAAGGTCTTTGGATTAATTGACTCGAATCCAATATAAACCGAAAAACATCCTGCCTTTGCCATTAACTCAACCAGTTCCAGATCCTTTGCAACATCTGTGCGCACTTGTGCGCTCCATTGAACCTTTATTTTGTTGGCAATCATTGTACGCAGTAACTCTTTGGTCCTCTTTTTATTGGCAGCAAAATTATCATCAATAAAGAACATATGACGCTTTTGAGTGGCTGCGGCTTTAATTTCCTCCATTATCCTTTCGAGTGATTTGTGTCTGTACTGTCTTCCGAACATCTGAATGACAGAACAGAACCTGCAGGCAAACGGACATCCCCTTGATGTGGCAACCGGCACCACCCTGGACTTTTCCCATTTGTAAACAATACTGAAATCAGGGATAGGCGCTTCATTCAGGTTATTAATGAGTTCTCTGGCAGGATTATGAACGAACTTATCATTTCTCTTATAAGACAATCCTTTTATTGTATCCAGAGGTTTATCAGATTTAAGATGTTCAAGAAGTTCAACAATGGTTTCTTCTCCTTCTCCTCTGACTACATAATCGGCATATTGCAGGCTTTCATCAGGCAGGAAGGTTGAATGCGGCCCGCCGATGGCAACGGGAATTCCAAGTTTCCTGAATCTCTCTGCAATCTGAAATGCACGCGGTGCTGTAGAAGTAATTGAAGAAACACCGATGAAGTCAGCGTCTTCGAGCTGGTTCCAGTCAATAGCTGCAATGTCCTCAATGAATACTTTTGTGTTATACCCTTTATTTTTCAATATAGTTGCCAGCAGGATTGAACCCAGCCGCGGCATTGGGAATTTGCTGAAAATATTGGCCCCTGGGGATTTTGCTTCTATGAAATAAATGTTCTTCATTCTTGTTTCTTTACCTTTACCTTCTTTGAAATGTTATTTTTTTAAGGTGTTACCCTTTTGTAGGATATCATAGTAAACTTTTTATAACAATGCAACTGATTTAAATCATATTATCTTTATTTCAGAAAAAACAAAAAGGGTGAGGATTTGTCCTCACCCTTTTGTGCTTTACGTTGTATCCTGCATACTGAATTCTGACTACTGTCTACTGTTTATTAATACATTCCACCCATTCCGCCCATTCCACCCATTCCGGCCGGCATTTCCGGACCTTTTGATTCTTCAGGAATGTCGGCTATCATCACGCTTGTAGTCAGCATCAACGCTGCAACAGAAGCTGCGTTCTGCAGGGCATATCTTGTCACCTTAGTAGGGTCGATGATGCCTGACTTTATCATGTCGACATATTGTTCTGCATTGGCATCAAACCCGAAGTTCTTGTTGTCATTGCTTTTTACTTTTTCAACTATTACGGAACCCTCAAGGCCTGCATTGATTACAATCTGCCTGATCGGTTCTTCGAGAGCTCTTTTTATTATATCCACCCCGATCTTCTGGTCCACATCATCAACTTTTATCTTGTCTAAAACCGGAATCGCCCTTAACAGAGCAACGCCGCCTCCAGGGACTATACCTTCTTCAACGGCAGCCCTTGTTGCATGGAGAGCATCCTCGACGCGTGCTTTTTTCTCTTTCATTTCAGTCTCGGTTGCAGCGCCTACATTGATTACAGCAACTCCACCGACAATTTTTGCAAGGCGCTCCTGGAGCTTTTCCCTGTCATAGTCGGAAGTGGTCTCTTCAATCTGGGCCTTTATCTGTTTAACGCGACCCTGGATTTTGCTGTGGTCGCCTGCGCCCTCAACGATTGTTGTGTTTTCTTTGTCGACTGTGATCTTTTTTGCTTTTCCGAGATCGGTGAGTTTGATGTTCTCAAGTTTGATGCCGAGGTCTTCCGCTATCATTGTTCCGCCTGTGAGTATGGCAAGGTCTTCAAGCATAGATTTTCTTCTTTCGCCAAAGCCCGGAGCCTTTACAGCACATACCTGAAGTGTACCGCGAAGCTTGTTGACAACGAGTGTTGCAAGCGCTTCTCCTTCAACTTCTTCGGCTATAATCATGAGGGGCCTGCCCATCTTTGCAATTTGCTCCAGGATTGGAAGCAGGTCTTTCATGGAACTGATCTTCTTTTCATGAATCAGGATCAGTACATCTTCAAGAGAAACCTCCATCCTCTCAGGATCGGTTACGAAGTAAGGTGAGATATACCCTCTGTCAAACTGCATGCCTTCCACTACGTCAAGTGTTGTCAGCATGCTCTTTGCCTCTTCTACAGTAATAACTCCGTCTTTGCCGACTTTATCCATTGCATCTGCAATTAAATTGCCGATCTCAGAGTCATTATTTGCAGAGATTGTTCCAACCTGTGCAATTTCCTTTTTGTCCTGTATGGTTTTGCTGTTTTTCTTTAATTCTTCAACAACAGCATCAACGGCTTTTTCAATCCCTCTTTTGATTTCCATGGTGTTTGCGCCTGCAGCCGCATGTTTCATTCCTTCCTTATAAATGGAATATGCAAGCACGGTGGCAGTAGTTGTGCCATCACCTGCTACGTCAGAAGTTTTACTCGCGACTTCTTTTACAAGCTGGGCCCCCATGTTTTCATAAGCGTCTTTAAGGTCAATTTCTTTAGCTACCGTTACGCCGTCTTTCGTAATTGTGGGGGCTCCAAATTTTTTGTCGAGAATTGCGTTTCTTCCTTTTGGTCCCAAAGTTGACTTTACAGCATCACTCAATGTAGTTACACCCTTCAGTATTTTCTTTCTTGCATCTTCATCAAAAAGTAATTGTTTTGCCATTTGCTCCTCCTTATTTGAACAAGTAAAATTTATTTCTCAATTATCCCGAGGATATCGTCTTCTTTAATTATCAGATATTCTTCATTGTCAATGTTTATCTTGGAACCGGAATATTTTTCAAACAGCACGACATCGCCGACTTTAATTTCCATCTTTTGAAGTTTGCCATCTTCGGTTATTTTGCCTGGACCTACTGCAATAACTTCTCCCTTCTGTGGTTTTTCCTTTGCACTGTCCGGAATGTAGATACCTCCGGAACTTTTTTCAGGTTCATCAGAATACTGTACTAAAAGTCTGTCTTTCAGCGGTTTAAATTTCATAGTCTTATCTCCTTTCTTTAAAAAATTGATTTTTTGCGTTCCAAGAACTAAGTTAGCACTCTAAAGTGGCGAGTGCTAATATAATATTAATTAAATTGCTAAGACAAGGTCTTGGAATAGCAGAAAAATGGCCAAATACCAGAAATAATAGTAAATACAGCTTAATAGCTTATTGTTTCTTAAAAATATGCGTATTATCAGGAGTAATGAATTAAACGGAGTAAGTTATTTACCCCAAATATCAACTGATCTTTTCTAATTATAACGATTTCTTTTTGTTATCAAGAATAACTTAATCAATAAAAAACCGGCAAGAAATCCACCTATATGTGCAAACCAAGCAACTCCTCCATGTCCCGCAAAACCTTTACTTATCATCCCATTTATAAATTGGAGAACAATCCAAAAACCAATTACGAGTACGGCAGGCAGTCTGATAACATCAACAAAGAAACCAAAAAATACAAGAGTGTGTATTCTGGCATGTGGGAAAAGGAGTAAATAAGCACCGAGAACTCCTGCTACAGCTCCACTGGCCCCGATCATTGGTGTTTGTGATGCAGGGTCTGCAAGTGCATGGGAATATGCTGCAATTACACCACAAAGGATATAAAATATTATGAATCTGAAATGGCCTAATTTATCCTCAATATTATTTCCAAATATCCATAGATAAAGCATATTGCCGCCGAGATGAAGGACCCCGCCGTGCATAAACATAGAAGTAAAGACTGTAAACAAAGGATGAATTGGTTGATAGGTTTCAAATGTTAAAAGGAAATTTGGAATTGCGCCATATGAAAATGCAATTTTTTGCTGACCGTACGGAGAAGTTATTTGCATAACAAGGACTATGGTATTTAAAACGATTATTGCAATTGTTACAAAAGGGAAAATACGTATAGGGTTGTCGTCTTTAAAGGGAATCATTATTTAATTATACATAGCGACATAAGCCCCAGACAGTTTGTCATTCCGGCTTGTCCGGAATCTATCCGTAGAAGAAGGATTCCCGACGCGCTTCGCTTGCGGGAATGACATACAATTAATGTCGTTGCGTATAACAATGAGTAATTATCAATTATAGCAAAAAGTTTATTCATCAATTACTCATTACGCATTATTCATTGCTCATTAACTCAAAACCTTAACCAAAAGCGGTAAGTTTATTAACTTCTAATAATATCATATTATGTTATAATTATTAAGAAGGGGGCGACAGGCCTCGACGGGAGATATGAGGTCTAAGCCGCATGTCGTGGCTCTGCCACCACGTTAAAAGGCAGAAAACATATAAACGCCAACACAAATCTGGCACTTGCTGCTTAATTAAGCGGCACGTTTTACCGGGAATGTCTGTTACCTGGATGAAACGTCGATTAACAGGCTGCTCTGAAGAGATGTCCCTTGTTCTTCAGCTAAGACTCAAAGGGATAGGATCCGGGAGAGCCTTCTTACTGGCATTTCCGGGTCTGAGATTAAATAAGTAAGATAAACATGTAGAAGCTTGGATGTAGTACTTTCGGACCCGGGTTCGATTCCCGGCGCCTCCACCATGAACTTCATTGTCTTTTTAAAATATTGGGATACCAAAATACTGAAGGAGAGGGGTACAACATATGGAAAAAAGACGTCACAAAAGAGTAATTGACAATCTGGATGCTGAGATTACAGCAGGCGACATGACTTATGCCGGGATTATAATGAATCTTTCTGAAGACGGTTTTTATATGGTAACGGCCACTTCTAATAAAGGTGTAGTGTTTGGTAATCATACGAAAATAAAGTTGAAATGCAAACTTCCATCAGGAAAATCGTTGAACATGAATTGTGAAGTAAAGTGGTTTCAGACAAAAACTTCCCCTTATGGCACATCTTTAAGCATGGGTATGGAGATTATAAACCCGCCTTTAAAATATAAGGAATTTATCAGATCTCTTTAGAGTCTGTTTATAAACTCTGTTTGTCTGTCATTCCGGCTTATCCGGAATCTTTTCTCCAAAGAGGATTCCCGACACGCTTCGCTTGCGGGAATGACGTAAAGGGCACTATATAAACTGACACTAATTAGTAATTTCCAGGCGGCCCCGTCATACTTTGGTTTAACTATCTTCGTCTTTCCGCTGAATTCGGGATTATTGACTTTTGTCGCTCTTTTGCTATACTCGTTATTAACCCATATAATGCAATTAACCACAGAGGACTCAGAGTTTTAAAAGCTGAAAGTTAATAGCTGACAGCTCTCAGCTTCGCCGTGCTTTCTGTGTTTTTTTAATAAATATTTTGTGTTAACCGGGTTAAAGATGTAAAGGAGGGTTTGTATGGCAAAGGTGTTTAATTGTAAGGACTTTGGAGGCGTATGTAACTGGCAGGGAAGAGCAGAAACAAGGGAAGAACTTCTTAGAAAGATTGCCAAACACGGGGCGGTTAAACATAATATGAAAGTAATGACAGAAACTATGCTTGCAAAGATTAAAGCCACAATCAGGGATGAGAGGAAAGAATTCAAAAATTTAAAAAGATGAAAGAACTGTCGGTATATCAGGATGACAAGGGAGAGTGGATTGTCACAAGTGATAAGATTCCGGGTCTTATGGCAAGGGGTAAGACACCGGAAGAAGCTGTAGAAAAAATGAAGCAGGCCTTCTCTGTTTATTATCCCTGTAATAGCAATAACTGTAAGGATTCAAAATAGAAGTAGATTTATAGTAATTAAGATAATCAGGTTGGTAATAATACAAATTTATGTTGATCATCGATTATGTATTAACCTGCTTTCTATAATCTATCCATTTAAGAAGCATTAAAATGGCAATCAGGATAGTCATTGTTGTTATTAATGCACTCCCGAAGCCAAACTTATAGGGCAGCACTTCAAACCTATTATAGAACCATGTATCCTTCAGCAATGAGTTAAGCGGCGACCTTAAACAAACTACAAACATAGCGCCGAGCAACGCAAACCAGTGTCTTATATATCCTTCGGCAGACCGCCAGAGTATACCGCTTATTCAGCCGCCGGTGATGGTCATGCCGAATCCAAATATCACACTGCCCAGGAGGAGACGCCCGCTTGTGTGAAAGATATATACTTCTGTTGGTCTAAGTCCGGCAGCCATGATAATCGAAAAACCGGCGGCCCCGATTAAAAGGCTTATAATAAGACTGCGCATCATACGGGTAGTTCCGGTGAGAAAGATTTCCCTGAAAGCAGCAACAAAACAGAATGCAGACCTCTGAAAAATAATCCCAAAAAGGATACCTGACAGCAACGCTGCGGAGGGAAATCCCGTTCCGGTAAGTTTATCAATGGAAATAATTGCCAATAAAAGAAGCGCTACGGTTATAGCAATTTTGGGCTGTATGCCCCTATAATCTTTTTTGACGATATAATCTTTTGATGCTGTCTTTACTTCACAGTGATCAGGATTGAATAATTTTTCAGCCTGCCTGTTTATCTGCCACATCACAAATATTCCACCAATGTAAGCACCGGCTAACAACCCTGCCATCATAACAAAGCCGCTTAAGGATAACCCCATAATATCTGAAAATAAACCGCCCAGTATGCAGGCACCGGCCAGGAAACTGCCGATTCCCATCAAGGCCCCGCCGATAAAACCCTGAATATAACCGCCTGTTTTATCCCTTTTTATACTGAACTGTTTCGCAAGAAGCGCTGACAAAAAAACACCCAACATAAGGCCGATATACATAATGCTTTGCGGAAAATATCTTGAAGTTTGCAAAAAATACACCGGTGACTGCAGGTTCAGCAATGCAACATTGTATATCCATCTTCCCCAATCGGCGATAACCGCGTTTGTTGCCGCAATAGGTCCTGAATGCAGGAATAACAGTGTATTCAGCAATGCCAGTAAAACTCCACCGAGTTCCGAAGGCCACTTTTCCTCAAAAATCTTTTTATAAAATATGGAAAACATTCTAAATCTCGCCTGCTAATTAATTATTCCTACTATACTCTATCGCTAAGGGTCTCCTGATCTTGAACGTAAAAGACTTACGTATTCTCGCACTGATTTTGAGACAGATGTTTTGGGCATTATATAAAGTTAGTTTAAAGAGCATGACGATAACAAGTCAAATGAAATTCGTTTCTTGTCGATGAAGATTTTTTTAAGTATAATTATCTTATCTTGTTAAGAGCAAGGCTTCACAATTTAGTTTTCAAAGAATAAAGGCAGAAGGACGAAAAGATAAAGTAATAAGATATGATAAGAGCACAAAAAGAATCAGAGGAAAAATTAAGACTGCTTAAATCAGCGGTAGCTAATGCAAATGATGCTATCATTATTTTGGAAGCAGAGCCCGGTAAAGCGCCCGGAAGGCGGATCCTCTATGTAAACGAGGCGTTTACAAGGATGACCGGCTATTCTTTCGAAGATGCTTTCGACAGGACGCTCAGGATGCTGCGCGGCCCCAATACAAGCCTTGCAGAGGTAAATAAAATTCGTGAGGCATTTGACCGGAGGAAGCCTGTGAGGGTGGAACTTGTTAATTATAGAAAAGACGGTTCTGAATTTTGGGTGGAGTGCAATATTGTTCCGTTTGCCGATGAAAAAGGCTTATTTTTGCATTGGGTTTCTGTCCAGAGGGATATAACTGAAAGGAAGCAGGCCGAGAAAGAAAAAGAAAGACTGATGTATAAGATTAATACGATTAATGCCGATTTAACGGAATTAAATCAGCAATTGGAAACAATCGGAGCAGAAAGGACGATGAGCCTGATGGCATTGACCGTAGCCGACAGGGTAAGAAATCCTGCTGCCATGATAGGCGCCAGATGCAGAAGGATACTTGCAAAACAGGATATTCCGGAAGAGTTAAGAGAGAGCTTTAAATATATTGCTGAAGGTGCAGACCGGCTTGATGAAATAGTAAAGGAATTTGAAGCATTACTCAAAAACAGGCAATCACAATTTGAGCATTATGATTTAAACAAGGTTGTTGAAAGCGTTGTTTCCATAATAAAGAAAGAGGCTTCTAATAAAGGTGTGGAAATGGTAGTAAATATTTTCAAGGAAGCTCTGAAGATCAATATGCAGAGGGATCTTTTAAGGGTTGCAGTTTACCATGTTATGAGAAATGCAATTGACGCTGCATTAAGTGGCGGCAGGATAATGGTTGAGACATACGGGGATGAGAATAATGCCGTTCTTGCTGTATCAGATACAGGGCCTGGAATTTCAAAGGAAGATCATGAAAACATATTCAAGCCCTTTTTTACCACGAAGGAGAAAGGGTTCGGATTGGGTTTACCACTGGTAAAGCAGATAGTTTCAGAGCATCTTGGAAAAGTGACTTTGGAGAGCCAAATGGGCAAAGGCTCAATCTTCAAGATATTATTTCCTTTTAGATGGATAGAAGAAAAACTTTCATAGTTTTCTGACCCTCGAAATATATCTAACTAATATGATATAGTATTGGTAATTTGCTGTATTCTTTAATTTTTTAACAGGCTAATTCAAAAGGAGAGGATGAAAAGGAATCTCATTATTCTTATCTGCATTTTAGTGTTTGGTAGTCGTATTTTTGCGCAGGAAGAAACAACCCTTCCAAAACCGTCTCAAACACCCACAGCTCCGGAAAATGTACCATCTCAAGTTCCTGCAAACATTCCACCAAACATCCCTCCTAATGTTACGCCTGAACAGATAAAAGTTCTTCTCTCAAAACCAAAGGAAGAAAACTATATAATTCTTAATTTTGACAATGCTGATTTGAGAGATGTAATAAACACCATTGGTTCGATTACGAAAGATAATTTCATAATAAGTCCAGGGGTTGATGCGAGGATAACAATTCACTCCGCAAAGAAGATCCCCGTAAGTGAAGTTATGAATGTCTTTGAATCCGTACTTGAGGCTAATGGCGTAGCTCTTGTGAAATCAGGAGAATTTTACAAGGTAGTTCCAGGCGCTACCGCAAAACAAAAACCGGTTGAGATCAGAAAGGGCAGCGAGGCTGAAAGTATACCTTCAACTGACAGAATAGTTACACAGATAGTCCCTGTGGATTATGTCCCTGTCAGCGAAATAACTACGGTTCTTACGCCCCTGCTTTCCCAGTTTGGCAGTATAATACCGAATCCGAGGAATAATCTTCTTATAATCAATGATACATCGTCAAGTATAAAACGTCTTTTAAGCATTCTGGAGGAAGTTGATGTCAATGCCTTCAAAAATACAAGGATGCTGTTTTTTAAACCGAAATATTCTGATGTAACCACTGTTTCTAATGAATTAACAGAAGTGCTGAATGCGTTAAATATGACGAAAGAAGGCATAGCTCTGATACCTATGGAGAGAATCAACAGCCTTATCATTTTCTCTTCAAGCCCGTCTCTCCTTGAGGCAGTCGATGGATGGTTGAAAAAACTTGATGAAGAGGTAGTGAGCGGTCAAAATGTTTTTATCTACCCTGTACAGAATGTAAAAGCTGAACAAATTGCAGATATCCTGAATTCTCTCTATGGAGAAGGTGGGGGCGGTGCAAAGAAAATATCAGCAGCAAAACAAATAGATTCACAAAAAAAGTCGGCTCAGCCGCAGGCTCAGCCACAGACTCAACCCATTAGTCATACTGGCACAAAGGAAGGGACCGGCGGCAGGGTAGAGATTATAACCTTTGAACCGACAAACTCACTCATAATCCTTGCGCCTCCAGGAATATACAGGGAAATGATAGAGACAATTAAAAAGATTGATACATACCCGCGAGAAGTTCTTATTGAGGCTGTTGTAGCACAGGTGACTCTAAGCAATACCGATGAATATGGTATTCAATGGTCTGTTCTTCGTGATGTAAACATTGGAAAGAATAAGTTTAACGGGGTTGTTCGAAACAGCCTTGGCACTCTTCTAACAGAAGTTCCTGGATTAAATTCGGGGTTTGCAGGTGGTTTGTCAATGGTTTTGTTCAGACCTAATGATATTACTGCCCTGATAAATGCGCTTGCAAGCAGGGGGAAGGTTAATATACTTTCGAGTCCAAGGCTTCTTGTCAGAGATCAGGAAGAGGCAAATATAGAAGTAGGTTCCGAAATACCGATAGCTACAAGCACCACATATGTTCCAACTACAGCAACCACAGAATTAACATCTACTCAGACTCAAAGTATTCAGTATAAAACCGTCGGTATAAAACTGAAAATAAAACCCACAATCAGCGAAGAAAAAACCGTTGTGCTTGATATCGAGCAGGAGGTATCTTCATTAGGGACGAAACCAACGCAAGTCGGAGGATTGTCATATCCTTCATTTGATGCAACAAAGACTAAAACATCTATTGTTGTGCCTGATAAGCAGGGGATAGTTATCGGCGGTATTATGGAAGAAACCAAGGACAAAGGTTACTCGGGGATACCTTTTTTAAGTTCACTTCCGATTCTTGGCGCGCTTTTTCGCTATGAAACTGATACGATAACAAAAAAAGAACTTGTCATAATTATTACTCCTCATGTAGTTGTCAACCAATCAGAGGGGGAAAAACTTACCGGTGATTTCCTGGACAAATTTAAAGAGTTAAACAAATATCTTGGCGAAAAAGAGATAGAAATTAATAAATCAGCCGATAAAAAACCTGCTGCATTGATAATTCCTTCTGAGGGTACAAAACCATCCCAGAACCAATGAACCAGGAAGCAGTAAAAATACAAAAAACAGGTTTGTTGGGTAAGATATTACTTGATCTTAATCTGATAACTCCCGAAAAACTTGAGATTACGTTAAAGGAGCAGGCATCTCTGGATAAAGCCAATATGCGCCGTCTTGGAGATATACTTGTAGACCTTGGCTTTATATCTGAAGAAGATTTGTTTAACGCGCTCAGCTTGCAGTTTGGTTTGAAATATCTGAAGTTCTCGGAATTTCCAAAGGTCGTTCCAGCCGGTTCCTATCCTACTGTGAAGTTTATGAAGCAGTATAAATTCGTTCCTATCGGAATGAATGACACGGTGTTGAAGATTGTAATATCCGACCCGCTAAACGAGTATGTTCTTGATACGCTTCAAAGTTTTACTGACAAGTCTCTGGAAATATACCTCAGCAGTGAAAAGGACATCATGGAGGCGATAGAGCAGTTTTTTGGCAGCAATGTCCAGATGACAAGCATTATGGAAGGTATGAGAGAGGAGGAAGCCGGTGAAGAAGGTATAGAATTACATGAGGATGTGCATCATCTCAGAGACATGGCATTTGAAGCGCCTATTGTTAAACTTGTTAATATGCTTATCACCCGCGCAGTGGAGAGCAGGACCAGCGATATACATATAGAGCCTTTTGAAAACAATGTCAAGGTAAGATACAGGATAGACGGAGCATTGACCGACATTGAATCCCTGCCGAGACGAATACAGGCTGCCGTAATATCAAGAATAAAAATAATGTCGCGTCTTAACATTGCTGAAAGGAGACTTCCCCAGGACGGGAGGATAAAATTAAGGGTTTCCGGGAGGGATATAGATCTCAGAGTTTCTACAATACCTACAATTTATGGGGAAAGCATTGTCATGAGAATCCTGGACAGGGGCACAGCGCTTGTCGTTCTTGAACATCTTGGTTTTCCTGAAGACATATTAAAGAAATATAAAAAGCTTATTACAACCCCTTACGGCATGATTCTTGTCACCGGGCCAACCGGAAGCGGTAAAACAACAACGCTTTATGCGTCATTGAATGACATCAATTCTCCTGACAAAAAGATTATAACCATCGAGGATCCTATTGAGTACCAGATTGACGGTATAAACCAGATACATGTAAAGCCCCAGATAGGGCTTACATTTGCAAATGGGCTCAGACATATTGTACGTCAGGATCCTGATGTTATCATGATCGGCGAGATAAGGGACCTCGAGACAGCCGATATAGCCATTCATTCAGCGCTTACAGGGCATCTTGTTTTCAGCACCCTCCATACGAATGATGCTCCAGGCGCAGTAACAAGGCTTCTTGATATGGGGATAGAAGGTTTTCTTGTAGCGTCCTCTTTAATCGGCGTTCTTGCTCAGAGACTGGTGAGGGTAATATGCCCAAAATGCAAAGAGCCATTTAAACCTCAGCAGATGTACATTGATAAAATAGAAATTAATGAAGACATCACTACATACCATGGCGCAGGATGTGAAGAATGCAGATCCACAGGATACCTCGGCAGGACAGGCATTTTTGAATTGATGGTTGTTGACCTGGAGATCAGGCAATTGGTCCTTGATAAAGCAAGTTCAGATGTAATCAGACAGAAGGCGGTATCTAAAGGTATGCAAATTTTGCGGGAATGCGGGTGGCAAAAGGTTAAAGAGGGAGTGACTACTATTGAAGAAGTATTAAGGGTTGCACAGGAAGGGTTGTAATGGAAACATTTTATTATGAGGCGACAACTCGTGATGGTGAAATAGTCACAGGCACCGTTGCAGTCGCAACGGAAAGTTTAGCCATTGACCGCATCCAGGATATGGGTTACTACCCGTTAAAAGTCAGCAGGGTTGTCAAGCGTGAGAATTTTGTAAGCCGCTTATTATCATCCGTAAAGAACAGAATCACGACTAAAGATATAATGTTTTTTACATATCAGATCGGGGTGCTTCTCGACGCCGGTTTTACCCTTGATAAATCACTCTCAATTTTTGCGGAACTGACAGAAAAGGTAAAACTGAAGGAGATGATAAATGATATCCTTTCACAGGTGAAGGGGGGCAAGTCTTTCTCGGATTCATTATTGAAATATCCGTCTGTTTTCCCCCTGTTTTATGTAAATATGATAAAGGCCGGAGAAGCGGGTGGATTTCTCGAGAATACAATTTCGCGCATGGCGGTATATCTTGAAAATACCGAGGGGCTAAAGGAGGAGGTCCGGTCAGCCCTTATTTATCCGCTTATTCTTGCTTTCGTGGGCGGAGGTGCGGTGATCGTCCTGTTGACATTTGTGGTCCCCCAGTTTGCGAAGATATTTTCTGATATGGGGCGCGATCTTCCTTTGCCGACTATAATCCTGCTTGCTGTAAGCAGTACGCTGGTAAAATTCTGGTGGGCTATTTTACTCGTAGTTGCCGCTGTTGTATCAATAATCAGGAAGTATCTCAGTAGTGAAGACGGAAAGCGTTCGTGGGACGGGTTAAAATTCAGGCTTCCGATATTTGGGAAACTTTTTAGAGAGACCGCTGTTTCACGCTTCGCCAGGACCTTTGGGACCCTCCTTGGAAGCGGAGTACCGATACTTAATGCACTGCAGATAGTGAAGGGCACTTTAGGGAGCGAGAAAATATCCGAAATAGTCTCTTCTGTAAGAGATTCCGTAAGAAAGGGGAAGGGGCTTTCAGAACCTTTAAAAAATAGTAATATCTTCCCTCCCCTTGCCATACATATGGTAACAGTCGGTGAAGAAACAGGAAGGCTTGATGAGATGTTAATCAAAATTGCAGACCGTTTTGATTTAGAGGTGAGGACCACAGTGAAACGCCTTCTCTCGCTGCTTCAGCCTGCATTGATTCTAATCATGGGAATGTTGGTTGGATTTATTGTCATAGCAATGCTCACAGCGATATTCAGCATTAATGAATTGCCGTTTTAGGAAAGTTATTAGTTGTTAGTTTTCAGTTTTTAGTCTAACAACTGACAACTAACAACTGAAAACTTTAATAAGTGGAGGGTTTCATGAGCGATAAAAAAAGAAGGGAAAATTTAAAATCTCAGAGAGGTTTTACATTAATCGAACTGATGGTTGTCATGATTATTCTCGGTCTTTTAGCGGCGCTTGTTGTACCGAGAATGTTTGGCAGGATAGGCGAGGCCAAGAAAAAAGCGGCACATGCCCAGGTAGAACTTTTTGGAACAGCGCTTGATTCGTTTCGCCTTGATGTGGGCCGTTATCCAACAACTGCTGAAGGACTGGAGGCTCTAATTACACAGGTATCAGGCGGTGAAGGATGGAATGGACCATATCTGAAAAAGACCGAAATTCCTGCCGATCCGTGGAATAATCCATACCATTATGAATCACCTGGCAAGCATGGTGATTATGACCTTTATTCGTATGGCGCTGATAACGCCGAGGGCGGAGAAGGAGATAATGGAGATATTTTAAGCTGGAAGACAACGAAATAGATGAAAATTTCAAATTTCAAATTTCAAATTTCAAATTCCCGAAGGGAAGGCTTTACCCTCATTGAACTTATTATCGTGCTCCTTATCATAGGAATTGCCACCGGGCTTGTCGGTATTGCTATCAACAGAACTTCCGGCAATCATCGATTAAAGACGTTTGCAAAAGAAATTTCAGCAGTTCTAAGATATGCAAGAAGTCACGCAGTCTCTGAAAAAAAGACTTACTGTTTTTCTATTGACAGGGATGGAAGAATGTTCAAGCTATACACCGATAATACCAGCAAAGATAATGATGAAAAATTCGTGCAGGTATTAGTTAAATCTATTCCGGAAGAATTGCAAATTACTTTGACCGGCAGAGACCCCGAGGCTTCATTTATTGAATTTTTTCCGATTGGGAATTCTACCGGTGGCAGAGTTGAGCTGAGCAATCAGAAAGAAAAATTTTATTTTGTAACTGTTAATCGGATAACCGGGAAGGTTGCGGTAGAACAGGGCGAGAGCTGAGAAAATGAAAATTTCAAATTTCAAATTTCAAATTTCAAATTCCCGAAGGGGCGGGTTCACTCTTGTTGAGGTAATTATAGCAATTGCAATTTTAGGTATAAGCCTTGTTATGGTTATGCAGTTATTTGCCGGCGGACTTAGAGCTGCAAGGACTTCATGCGACTATTCCAGGGCTGTCATCCATGCGAAAGACAAAATGGAAGAAATACTCATAGATCCTATACAGGATTCAGGTTCTTTTGATGACGGTTTTAAATGGGAGGCGAATGTTGAAACTTACAAAGAACCCAAGGAAGGTCCATTTAAGCTGCTGCAATTAAAAGTGAAAGTTATATGGGATGATGTGCTGAAAAAACCCCGTACAGTTGAACTTGTAGGGTTAAAGGCGGTTTCAGAAGATAATGAAGAATGAAGAATGCAGAATGATAAATAAAAAATCAGGAAATATCTTATCTTTGAATTTTGAATTCTTAATTTTGAATTCCCGAAGGGGTGGTTTCACCCTTATTGAACTTATCATATCAATAGCTATTTTGAGTATTATTACTGTGATAATCGGCGCCGCTTTTCGCCTTGGAATTCAGGCATGGGAGAAGGGGGAGAAAGAAACAGAGGATGCTCAGCGGCTGCGAGTGCTGTCAAGTTTATTTTCTCAACAGCTTAAGTCATTATATCCATACAAAATAAAGATGGAGGATAAAGACGAAGAGGTTGTAGTATTTAAAGGTGAATCTGATTCTATAACGTTTGTTACGACGCTTACCGATTCATCATACGGGGGATTCAAATGGGTCAAGTATATTTTTAGTGACGGCGCTCTTTTGTACAGAGAAGGTTTGCTGCCTGACAAAAAAATTGAAGAACATATTAATAATAAAGATAAAGAAGAAATAATAGATACAAATATAGAGGATTTTCAATTTTCTTATCTTTCACCCGATGACGATGAATGGAAGGAATCATGGGATTTTGGAGAAGATGTTCCAGTTGCCATAAAGGTTAATATATCTCATTTTCAGCCTTTTGTTATTAATATCCCGGCTGGTTTAGACAGAGAAAAAGATGATGAAGGTTCAGAGCCTGAGAAAACACAAGAAGATATCTGAGAATAAAGATAACCCCTCTGTATCCCCCCTTGACAAGGAGGGAATTAAGGGGGGTCTGTTTACAGACCAGACCGGCGGGGTAGCTCTTATACTTGTAATCTGGGTTATAGTGGTCCTCGTAGCAATTGTCGGAGAATTTTCATATTCAATGAGGACTGAGATTAATATTACAAGGAATTTCAAGGAAGAAGAGGAGGCATACCAGTTGGCTTTGGCAGGAATTCAACAGGCAAAGGCTGAAATCCTTAATGCTAAAGACATGTCCAAAATGTATGTTGATGGGAGTGAGATTCTGATTATTGATCCTGAAGAAGGATCTCCTGAAAGGAAATACAATCTTGGTAATGGAAATTATCAGTATACTATAACTGATGAAAATGGCAAGCTGAATCTTAATACCGCTACAATAGAGCAGTTAAGGAGTATTTTCATGAATTCAGGCGTTGAAAGCACAGAGCTTGATACAATCGTTGATTCCATTTTTGACTGGAGAGATACCGATGACCTTCATATGTTAAACGGCGCAGAAGACGATTATTACCAGTCTCTGGACAGGCCCTACAGCAGCAAAGACGGCCCCTTTGATTCACCGGAAGAACTGCTGCTTGTTAAAGGTATTACCCCCGGAATTTTTTATGGTTCCAAAAAAGATGATGAAGGCAAGACGTTTGACGGTATTGTAAAATATTTCACTGTGTATGGCTCAGGTGTAATAAACAAATGGACTGCTCCCAAAGTTGTTCTTGAAGCAGCTTTCGGCCCTGACGAGGCAAATAATATCATTGCTCAAAGAGAAGCAGGCCAGGTAAACGTTCCGACTGCCGGCAGCAAGGTTGTTCCCGAATTTTTCAGTATTGTATCTTCCGGTAAAAATGCAGATGGTACAATTAAAAGGACAGTTAAAACAGTAGTTCAAAAACAAGACGATACTCTGGAGATCATTTACTGGAATGACAACATTATTGGGTAAACTGTTTGGAACATTTCTGGGTGTTGAGTTTAAAGAAGACACCCTTGTCATATCATATTTGAGAAATAATATGTCAGGGATAAGTCTGCTTTCCTCATCCGCTTTCCCTTTAAAGAACGATGACAGCACTTTTGCAGAGATTCGTGAATACATCAGTCAGCGGGGTGCAACTCCGGATAAAGTATTTGTGAGTGTACCTGACAGGTGGGCTATTACCAAATTTACTGAAATTCCATCAGTAAAGGGGAAAGGCAGGGAGGCTCTTTCAAATTTAATGCGGTTTGAAATAGAGCGTCATATCCCCTTTAATATTGAGGAAGTGTCCGTTGATTTTCTTGTGCTTGATGAAAAGGGCGCGATGTATTCGGTTGTGTTTGTAGCTGTTTACAAAGGGAAAATGGACTATATAAAAGATTACCTTGAAAAACTTTCCCTGAGACCTGATGCTGTTGTTCCTTCATCGTTTGCAGTGTTAAATACGATAGAGTTGAGTGGTGTTTCCGCGGGCGGTTTACAGGAAATGATAGGGATTGTCCGGAAATCGAAAGTTATAGGGAAAAAAGGAGAAACAAATATTTGCCTTTACTTTGACAAACTGCATGCAAGTTTATCTGTAATAAAAGATGGGCTCTGTAACCATCAGAGATTCTTCTCTTTTCAGACAATGCAGACATTTTCAATTGAAATCTCTGAATACCTGGCCGAGCTGCAGTCCAGACTTTCAATAGATCGTTTTAATACATTAATACTTGCGGGTGATTTATCTTCCGCTGCTGATATCTCAAATGACTTAAAGGAAAAACTTGGAGTTAACGTTATATCACTTGATAAGGTCTCGGATTTTTCAAGAAAAACTGACAAAGCAGAGATAAATATGCTTGCGTCTTCTGTTGGCGCATGTTTTGCCGGGCTTGGAGTGGCAACATATACCGTTAACCTTCTTCCGCACAAGATGGAATATGAAACGAGAAAATTATTCCCTTTGAGCACAAGGATATTTCTTGTTTTGATACTTGTTCTTGTTACCGGAATTTTTACGACTGAGGCTGTTAAGAAAAAGAGATATCTGACAAAGATAGAGATGGAACTGAAAAATAATGCACCTATGATAGCTACAGTTGAAAAACTTTCTTCTGATACCAACGAACTGAAGAATCAAATTGACTTATTGCGCAAACTGAAAAGTAACGAGACGACGCTTGAGATACTTGCTGAACTTGCAGGTTTATTACCAAAAGATGCGTGGATAACAAATCTCGAATATAAAACTTTTGATATAAAGGATAAAAAGAAGGGAATAGGGGATTTGATTCTAAGCGGTTATGCGTCTTCAGCTTCAACGCTCATACCCATTTTGGAAGATTCTCCATATTTTGAGAAAGTAACGTTTGCAGGCCCTGTTAAAAAAACAGGTGATAAGGAACAGTTTAGACTTAGTGCAGAGGTGGTTATTTCTGCAAAAAAGGATAAAGAAGTTGAGGCAGAAGACAGTGTGCAGAAGGATGAGTTAAAGGCAGAAGGCGAAGGGCAGGGGGATGAGTTAAGCGTAGAAGGCGAGGGAAAGAAAAGTGAAGCAAAGGCGAAGGCCGGAGGACGGAAGAATGAAAAAAGGATTAAGACAAGGAAAGACATCAAAAAATGAAATTACCTTTTAAAGTTAACGAGAGGGAAAAGAAATTTCTGGTTATCGGAGGAGTTGCTGTTATAGCTATTATCCTGTTCTATGGATATTCATGGTATGCTGATTTCAGAAAACGCTCTGAAGACTTCACTGACGCCAAAAGTATTATGCTTGAAAAGCAGTTGAAGAGAATATCGGAAAAAGACACATTTGAAAAACGGTTCAATGAACTCAAACAGGAACTCGAAAAGCAGGAAAAGGCAGTTTTACAGGGTGAAAAACCTCCGATTGCAGCGGCGGCGCTTTCAAATATACTAAGGGATGCGGCTTCTTCATCGGGCTTTAATATAACAATGGAAAGAACAATTAATCCTTATGATGCTCATTATTATGTTGCTGTTCCGGTCGAGATAGGGTTTACCACTACTACTGAAAAACTTAAAGAACTTCTGTACAGGCTAAGAATTTCACCCTTTTTGCTTACCGTCTCTGAAATTAAGATAAGAGTTGTCAATATCAGTAATCCGGTGGATATTTATACAAGTTTAATCGTGACAGGCTTTATAAAAAAGCCTGCAGAGGCAGAAAAAGAGAGTAAAGAGGTGAACAAAGAGAGGAAAAATGATACGTAACTATTTTCTCATCAATCTCATACTGCTTATAATTATCGGTTTTCTCGGTTCTAAATTTTACAAGGTATATTCACAAACCTTTAATGTACCTTCAGAACCGGCCGTAAAACAGGTTCAAAAAGAAACGCCTCCGGTTCAAAGCGAAGATAAGGCTCTTGATGCATCACATTTTCAGATAATTTCAAACATGGACTTATTCAGGCCTGCGAGATCACCATATAAAGAAGATGTAAAACAGCAGGAAGCTCCAAAGATTCCTCCAAGACTTTTTGGAACGGTTATTCTTGGTAATGAAAAGACAGCAATTCTCGAAGACTCCAATACAAAAACGACGAGGACATACCGCATCAATGATTCAATAGGGGGTTATGTTATATCTGATATACTTGAAGACAGGGTTCTTCTGTCATGGAATGGTGAAAGATCTGAAGTGAGATTAAGGGAAGAGAAGAAAGGTTTACCACCGGTTAAACCGATGATAACACCGCAGCAGCCACAGCAAATGCCACAATCAACGCAGCCTCAACAACCGCAAATTCAACCCCAGACATCTCCGCCGCCGGTTCAAAGACCGGTACTTCCGCGAAGACCGGTTCCGCGACAAGTTCCGCGCACACCTCCGGAAGGATGATAAGGTTAGGGGGTTTCTATTCCCAGGGACTTCATTTTCCTGTGAAGGTTGCTTCTTTCAATTTCCAGCTCTTCGGCTGTCTTTGAGACATTCCAGTTGTTTTCCTGAAGTCTTTTGAGGATAAAATCTTTTTCAAACTGTTCGCGGGCTTCTCTCAATGTTTTAAATGAGGAATAGTCAGTTTTAATTCCTCTGAAGGAAGGAATTTCTTTTATATCAATGACATCAGATGGATTCATTATTACAAACCGCTCAATAATATTTTTCAGTTCTCTAACATTACCGGGCCAGTCATAATTTACCAAAGCTTCCAATGTTGCCTTGCTCATTTTCTTGGTTTTCTGTCCGTATTGCTGAGCAAATATATTCAGGAAATGTTCAACAAGAAGTGGAATATCGTCTTTTCTTTCCCTGAGAGGGGGGACCAATATAGGAATAACATTAAGTCTGAAAAAGAGGTCTTCCCTGAAGGTTGCTTTTTTTATCTCATCTTCGAGGTCTTTGTTTGTGGCGGCAATTATCCTCACGTCAACTTTTATTTTCCTGCTTCCCCCGACTCTCTGGAACTCTTGTGTTTCAATAACTCTTAGCAGCTTTGCCTGTGTGGCGAGAGACATGTCTCCGATTTCATCAAGGAACAGGGTCCCTTCGTCTGCAAGTTCAAACTTGCCTTTTTTGGATTCAAATGCTCCGGTAAATGAGCCTTTTTCATGACCGAACAGCTCACTTTCAATTAGTTCATGAGGGATTGCAGCGCAGTTCACTTCAATAAAATTATTATTCTCTCTGTCGCTTGCATTATGCAGCGCCCTTGCAACGAGCTCTTTGCCGGTCCCGCTTTCTCCGAATATAATGACCCGGCCCTGAGAAATTGCCGCTTTCTGTATCTTGTCTGTTAAAGCGATTATTCCAGGGGTTTTTCCAATGATTTCCCATTGCCGGGATATGCTGGTTTTTAGTGCAATATTTTCTTTTTCGAGACCCTGTTTTTCAAGCGCCCTCCTGACTATAAGCGTAACTTTTTCAAGCGACAGGGGTTTTTCCATAAAGTCATAAGCGCCGAGTTTTATGGCATGAACTGCCGTATCTATATTGCTGTGTCCGGAGATCATTATGACGCAGGCATCCCTGCTTTTTTCTTTTATACTCTTAAGCGTTTCAATGCCGTCCATGCCCGGCATCCAGACGTCCATGAGAACAAGATCAGGAGGAGATTCATTGAAAAGCATCAAGGCTTTCTCACCGGAGGATGCAGTTATAACTTCATGACCTTCATCCTCAAGGATGCCTGTTAAAGTCTCGAGAATGCTCTCTTCATCGTCGACTATAAGAACCTTTGCCTTTGTTGATTTTGGCATATGTGATATTAAATGGTTTCCCCTGTTAAAAGTTATATTGCTTAATTACTCCTGCTGTCGTTCCCGCCCGGTACGGGTAAATTCCACCGAGAATTCGCCCTTTGACAAGCCTTTGTCGTGAGCTCAGCCGAACGGTCAAACCCGGAATGACAACTAAAAGATGAATATCAGCGGTGTCCATAAGCTAAACACACAAAACTTGCCAAATGCTCTTTCATTTCCTGTTATTTCATAGTGCCTGCTACCGGGATCCATATAGCGGCTTTCCATTTTCATTTTTATTCATTTATCACTTTTTGTTTTGCATTTCTTCCATTTGCCTCTGCATTTCCTCGGCAGCCTCCTGCGCTTTCTCCGCCTGTTTCTGCATCTCCTCCGTCTGTTCCTTCATTGCCTCTGATGCTTCTTCTACCTGTTTCTGGTAATTATTTGCTTCCTTTGCCATTCTCCGTGCAGCAAACTCGGCGCTCAGGCCCGAAATTATCAAGACCGCACCTATGATCCCGAATACAAGCCATGCCTTCCGGGAAGGGATTTTATGTGTCTCAACACTCGCGATTACAATAACGAAAGTCATAAGGACGATACCTATAGGCTGGCCGATATAAGGAATAAGTCCCAAAAGGATTGTAATAGGCACAAGCGCCGAAGCATATGCTCCGCATCTGTATGCTGTTTCATAAGACTCCTGTGATCCCATGAATTTCCATATAACAAATAGAATGGCAGCGCCTATAAACCCGCCAATCGCGATAGCAATGGGCAACATGATAACTGAGGCAGCGCCCATTGCAAATCCTTCTGCTGCGTGCAAGCCGATAATATTGAATATAAATTGCAGAAGGCCGCCTATAACTCCCATTACCACCATAAATACAAGCGGCTCAACAAAACCTCCTGCCTTGGGCATCTCCCTGTAGAAAATTGATGGTGATCTTAATACGTTGATAGCTTTTTGCGGTATTGCCGCAAAATCGATTCCTTTTGTTTCCATAATCTCCCTCCTTTTTTTATTCGATGTATAAAGAACTAATGAAAATGTGCCTGTAAAAAAATCCTATAGCAACTAACAATATCTATACCACGCACAGGATCAGTAACAATGATCCCAAACGCTCCGAAAATATTATAAACTTCCCTGATGCAGAAATAAAGAAAAACTTTTAAACTTTTAAAAGGTAGCTTGAAATTTAAACAGACAGAGGGGTCAGTTCTCGACAGGCTGTTGAAAACTGACCCCTCTGCTCTTATCTTTAAACATGTGAAGAAGGCAGGGCAACAATTGCATCTATCTCTATCTGGACATCTAACGGCAGTTTCCCTGCCTGAATGGTTGTTCTTGCAGGGGGATTGTCCTGGAAAAATTTCTTGTAAACATCATTGAATCTTGCAAAGTCATCCATGTCGGCAAGATAGCAGGTTAACTTTATCACATCTCCCATCTCAGCCCCGGCTTCCTCAGCGATTATCCTGATATTGTTCAGTACCGCCTCGGTTTCTTCTTCGACGGTTCCGCGAACAAGCTGCCCCGTAGCCGGGTCAACAGGTATCTGACCGGAGAGATACAATAGCCCGTTATGAATGACTGCCTGGGAATAAGGGCCTTTGGGCTTTGGAGCTTTATCGGTATAGAAAATCTTTTTTCCTGCCACGGGTTATTTCTTTTTCGGTTTCATCGGCTTGTCGCAACAAATAATATTGTGCGCCTCAACACAACCGCATACTTCATCTACAGTAACAGCTATGCCGCAGACACCGCACTGATATTTCGAGCCTTTCTTCATTTTTATTCCTGTTGCTTCTGATTTTGTTTTTGACACAGCCGTCTTTTTCTTCTTTGTCGCTGTTGTCATATAAATGCCTCCTTGGATTGTTTTAAATTCGGGATAAAGATTTATTTCCCTAATGCCTGTTCGAGATCCATTGCATGTTCCTGTTCAACCGCCAGAATATTCCTGAGCTGTTGCGCAAGATGATAAAGATTTAACTGCTCAGCCTGCGTTATCCTCGCTATATAACGGGCTATTGCATCATTTTCACCGTCAAGGTCCTGCTGAAGCATGGTCACATTGTCGCCGGATATCTTTGCAGAAGGCACATCAACTGTCGGAACTCCACCCATATAATCGATTTGTGCAGCCAGGATGGTTGCATGCTGGAGCTCTTCCTGGGCATGAATTATCAGTTCTTTCTGCATGCTCTGATACATGGCTCCTTTTAACACCCCCTGGTGCTGGGTATACTGGACCATTGCCGTATATTCAAGAGCAAGATCTTTATTCAGTAAATTAATCAACTGTTCTTTTGTTATGCCTGCCATGTGCAACCTCCCGTGAATGAGCATTGATATTGCAAAGAAAAAAAGGGCTGACACCGGGTCAGCCCTTTTTAATTTCAATTACTTCTTTGTGGTCTTTTTTGTTTTCTTTGTTGTGGCCTTTTTCGTCTTTTTAGGCCCGCATGTTCCGCAACCCATGTATTAGCCTCCTTTCTCAAGATATATTAATACAAACGGTCACGTATATAATATTAACACTTGACTCAAAATTGTCAACTGATAAAATAAGTTTGTATAACAAGTCCGTAAAACAAATTCATAAAGGAGGCGCGCAATGAATGTTAAAAAAGTTGGTGAGAATTACAGATGTAATATCTGCGGCAATGAAGTTACGGTAACCAAAGCAGGTGGCGGAGAACTTGTCTGCTGCGGCGAGCCAATGGAAAAAATTTAGGACAGGAGATTGTAATATGGCGAAATCAATCAAGGGAACAAAGACAGAACTGAATCTCTTAAAGGCCTTTGCCGGTGAGTCACAGGCCCGAAACAGATATACCTATTTTGCAAGTGTTGCGAAAAAAGAGGGATATGAACAGATAGCGGCCTTTTTTCTTGAGACAGCAGAAAATGAAAAAGAACATGCAAAGGTGTTCTTCAAATATCTTGAGGGCGGCGATTTGGAAATCACTTCAAGTTATCCGGCCGGCAAAATTGGAAACACGATGGAGAATCTTGATCATGCTGCAGCCGGTGAAAATCTCGAATGGACTACAATCTATGCCGATTTTGAAAAGATCGCATCGAATGAAGGGTTTCCCGAGATTGCAGAATCTTTTAAACAGATTGCAAAGGTTGAGAAATTTCACGAATCGAGATACAGAAAATTGTCATTCAATATCATGGATAGCGCTGTTTTTAAGAAACCTGCGGCAACAAAGTGGCACTGCAGAAACTGTGGTTATGTCTTTGAAGGCGCTAACGCGCCTGTTGAGTGTCCTGCCTGCAAACATCCACAGGCTTATTATGAAGTGCTGGATGAAAATTATTAGGGTTACTCGTAAAAAAGTTGAAAGGAATATTTAACGGTAGATTTTAATCGTCATTCCGGCTTGTCCGGAATCATTCTTTTGAAAAGGGGAAGATTCCGGACAAGCCGGAATGACACTGCGGAAAGTGTAAAAATTTTTTAGGGACAGTACAAAGGAACACGCTATTTACGCAGACGGTCAAGCTACTCTGCTTTTTTTAAAAGTTCGTTCAAAACTATTTCTATCTGAAGAGACGTTAACAACCTTTTTTCCAGTAAAATTCTTCCTATCAGTCTATGGGGTTTGTTGGAAAGGTCATCATCCATCTGTTCAGCAAGCGCTTCCTTAGCCTGATCAACGGTAATGTATCCTTTGTCTACTGCAATCTTGGCAAAGCGTGGACAATATTTTTCTGAAAGCTCCCTTTCGATATCATTTCCCATCTTCTATTTTCCTCCTGTTCTATTATCACATAACGTTAATCCGACATTTCTGTGGGTATAACCTGTTTATATCAATCAAGATATATGAAAAGTGTAGTCTCGTCATTCCCGAAGTTTTTTATCCCCGATAAAGACCTTCGGGGACGAATCCAGTATTTTTTTAAATCAACTGCTTCTGGATTCCCGCTTAAGGACTGCGGGAATGACAGCATTTAGCTTATCCACACTCTTCCCAAAAGAACCTTATATAAAGGATGACATATTTTTATGCAACATCAATATACCACAGAACAATTTAAACGTAAAGAATTAATTACACTTCAACCAATTTATAATCCACATTGCCAAGTCCGATTTTTTTTGCATACTTAAACTGGTGTTGATGTACTTTAATCTTCCCATCTCTTGAGAATATGTCCGCCTCCTTTGTAATCATGTCAAAGCTCGCCTTATCTAAAGCCAGGATATCCATAGAAGCAAAGATACCGGTGTCTTCCGTTATCTTCGGATCGTTGCCTGAAATACAATCGCATTCTTCTGTTATGTCATAGGCAAAATTCATAAATACCTTTCTCTTTATATGCGAAAGGATGCCGCATGCATATTCAGCCATCCTCTCGGCAAAAATATTTTCATCTTCATGCCAGTGAATGCTGATCGCACCGAACTTGCAGCAGGCAATACATTCTCCGCAACCAACACATATCTTTGAATTTATAAAGGCCTTACCGCTAAGTTCTGAAATTGCAGACATGGGACATGTCTCGATACAGCAGCCACACAGGGTGCAGGGAGCAGTGTCAATCACCGGCTTCATTGAGGAATGCTGAATCTGTTTCCCGGCGCGTGATGCCATCCCCATCCCCACATTTTTAATCGAAGCTGCATATCCGGACATGATGTGTCCTGTGATATGTGAAAGGACGATTAAATCTTCCAGTACTGTGACAAGTGAAGGCACCCTGATTTCTTTTATATGTTTAAAATCCACTTTAATAACCTTTGAATCTGTCCCGAATACCCCGTCTGCAATTATATAAGGGCACCCCAGCTTATCAGGTGTAAAACCTTTTTGATATGCAAGATTCAGGTGATCAACTGCATTTTGCCTCTGTCCCTTGTAAATTACATTAGTGTCAAAAACAAAAGGCTTTGCACCGCGTCGCTTCAGGTTTTCAACCAGAATCTTCACAAGTTCCGGTTTGATATAACCTGTGTTTTTCTTATCCCCAACGGTCATCTTAATGCCGACAATTGAACCTTTTTTAAACTGGGAAAAATACGCTTCTGTATTGTTTAAAATAGTCCTGAAGCATTCACTCCTGCTCTTTTCCTGTAACCTGCTGAAATATATATCCGGTTTCATGATGTTACCTCTCTGCTAAGTTTGGTTCTTCTCCAATTCCCTCCCCTTAATCCCCTCCCGTCAAGGGAGGGGAGGCACCTCATAGCTCTGCGGTGGGGTAGTTAATTACCTCATCCGTATTTTAAACTTCTTAATGAACCGCAAAGGATTATATGACATCTTGGAGCTTCTTAAACCCTCAATTCCAAGGTCCTGTTCACGGTTTACATATGTGCAGCCGCCCGCTTCATGCTTCAGAAATTCCTGGTTAATAACCTGATAAAGTCCGGGCAGGTCCGCATTTGCCTTTTCAATATGTATGACCATTGTGTCTTTTAAAAACTTTTCACCTATGGTTAGAGCTACTATTCTGTTATCCAACCTGATAATGCCGCCCTTAATGTTGAGAGCGCTGAAATTATTCAGCATTTCCAAAATAGCACACTGTTCTTTTTCAAGCCCCGGATACTTGCCGCATTCCCTCTTTTCACACCAGTCGTCTTCAAAGGCAATGCATTCCTCAATAAGGCCCGGCGTAAGTGTTTGATATTGGTATTGATAAATACTTTTAAATTTATTTATCTTGTTTTTTTTATCATGAAATTTGTTGCCTCTTAATTGCGCAAGCTCTTTTTCGAGATAAACATAGTCGAAGTGGTCACGTTCCTCTTCAATGATGAGATTTTTTCTGGCCTTTAAATACGTTTTAACGAAACTCTCAGGAACTCTTTCCAGATACGGGTCTTTCGTACGCGTTTTCAGATAACTGCATATTTCCTCTAAAATGCCTGAAATCTGTGAATTACCGACCGGGCAAAATACAGATACAGGCTTAGTATCTCTGAGGATAATCAGATTGTCATGAAGCAGGGATATCTTGAAATTGTAAGCCTTTCTAAACGCAAATATGTTGGTAAAGTTATATTCAGAGGCTTCAAGCGGGTATCTTGATAAAAAATCATTGAATATCTCCTGAACAGACAAATCTACCGCTTTGAACTCCGGGAACACTGGCACCATAGCAATCTAATTATATCTCAAATTAAAAAACATGTGTGTAATCTTCCCGCTCCCCTTGCGGGAGAGGCCGGTATCGAGTCGGGAACGACCCGGTAGTATCGTACTGACTTATACCGAGGATAGGGTAGGGAGGAATTATACGTAATACAATGTAATAACTGTATTTAATTTGACAGAAAAAGAATATAGTGTTATTTAAAGTAATATCATGAAATGCAGGAAATGCAAAGCAATACTCAGCAGAAAACACCGTAAATGGTGGATGAAGTTCCTCATTAATACAAAATTATATAACTGCCCTGTTTGTAACAGCTCTTTTTTATGGGTTTATGGTTTACTGGTAAAACTTTAAGGTGTACAAGTCTAACCTCAAAAATATCTAAAAACTATTTTTTTCTTACCTCGCATTCATAAGAGATATGGACCGGCCTCATTCCTGGATTCTCCCACATCAGGCAATAGTATTCTTGATCTTCCGTATAAAAATGATGCCTTGCAGGATCGATAATACCATCATCTTCTGTAATTTCGCTTTTAGAAACAGGATAGTGAACCTGATCTTTTCCGTGATAGTGAATGTTGAAATCCAGAGGTCTGGCTGCTTTGAATTTATAAACCAGCGTCTGTCCTTTTTTCAGAGCGAAACATTCTTCAGAAGAGCCGGAGGGTTTAACGGTTACATTATCCTTCATTATACTCAGCACCTTTGCATGTTCCCATTCCTGCTGTTGACGGTAAGCGGTGCAGCCAATCAATAGTGACAGAATTGCGCCAAGAACCAATACTGATTTAAAAAATGTAAACATTAATTCTCCCTTAATTATGGTGTGTTAATATTCTAATACGGATTTTATGCTAAATTCTATAAGTAGTTGTTATTTTTTCTTGTAAAAATTTGAAATTGCCAGTTCTTCTATTGAAGACTTAAGGCCCAATACAACCTTTGCCATGCGTTCATAATCAAGGCGTTCCGGAATATCGCCCAAACCATGATATTGAGGGTTTCTGTAAAAAGCGGTATCAGTCACCATAACGGCATCGTACTTGAATTTCCAGAAAGACCTGTGGTCTGAAAAATCTATTCCAGGAATAAGCGGGAAGGCCGAGAGAGACTCAACCGGCAGATCGGTGCCTTTCTTGAAAGCGCTTTTAACGCGCTTTAAAAAACTTTTTGACTGAATGTTGCTTATAATGATTATAAAATTGCCTTTTGCAGGATACATCCATCTGAAAAAAGGCATCGGGAAAAGCTGACTCTCCGGCGCGTCTGTAAAATATCCTATCATCTCAAGGCATATCATTCCTTCAACATCAATACCTTTTTGTCTGAGACTTTTCGCGTATACGTGGCTGCCCATAAGCCCGCTCCTGAAAAATGGCGGTTCTTCAAGTGTAAAAGCGACCAACTGTATGGTCTTATCAAAGGCCCTGCCGCTCAGCAGCCTTGCCAGTTCGAGCAACCCTGCAATTCCACTTGCGTTGTCATCCGCTCCCGGGGTCCCCATAACGGTGTCGTAGTGAGCGCCGACAATAAGGACTTTCTCAGGAGGTTTTTCTCCCCTAATCTCCACAAAGATATTTTTATAAGTATGTCCTTCAACCTCATATGGTTGTTCTAAAACTGTATAACCATAATTACCGAATTCTGATCTAATATAATCGGCGGTTTTATTTAAGGCCTCTATTTGCAGGTACCCGCGTGGGCCGACTTCTTTAGAGAGGAAGTTTACGGTTTTCTTGAGATTGTTCTGTATATCCGTCAACTTTTATTCTTCTATATTAATCTTTACCGCTTTCTTTTTTGCCTCTTCAGTTTTTGGAATCCTCACTTCAAGTATCCCGTTTTTAAAAGAAGCCTTTGCCTTATCTGACTGTACCTCTGCCGGAAGGGTAAATGAACGTTTAAATGAGCCGTATAAACACTCATGACGATAATAATTTTTTTCCTCTATCTTTTCCTCTTTCTTTTTCTCCCCTGAAAGGGTAATCATGTCGCCGGTAAGATTAATTTCGATATCGTCTTTTGTCATGCCGGGAAGTTCTGTTTTTAAAACGATATCGTCTTTTTCCTCAAAAATATCAACTGATGGCGATGGCGCTATCTCTTCCATTATCCTCGGGAAACGGCTCAGAAAGGGCCGTCCAAAAGGCTTGCGGACGAATTCATCAAACATTTCATCCATCCTCTCAAAAGGAGAAAGCCATCCCATAGGGCGATATGTCTCAAGTTCTTTTTTTTCAGTTTTTTTTGCTTTTTCTGCTGCCATGTTACACCTCCTGCGTGTATATTTTAAAGTTTCTAATAAATCTGATACCAGCTGTCCAAGCTGATTCATTATTATTCTTGATTTTTATATATCAAAGATTTTCTGACCTGTCAAGGCCTCTTAATCTCAACCTGATAATAATGAATGATGGGGGATAATTATGATGACACTAAATGCTTATTAACGTCTTTCATTTTCTCAGACCAGGAACTGCCGGTCCCAGAAGATGAAGCCGGTTCTTTAACCAAAGTCGGATCCAACCTGAACCATGAAACTATTTTTTCCAATTCGGCTGAAAGCCTTGAAAGTTCATCTGTAGTCTTATTGATCTGGGATCCAGCTTTTAGTGAGGCCCTTGAAACACCTTCAATAGCTTCCATGCTATTCGCAACATGCTCAATGGAAGCTGACTGCTCTTCTGTAGCAGCAGCAATCGACTGTATCATATCGAGACACCGCCTGGAAGTCCGAAGTATATTATAGAGTGATTCTTTGGCATATTCTCCAAATGTTAAAACTTCTTCCGCCTTTGCTCTTCCTTGCTCCATGCTTTGCACAGAGACTTCTATGTTTTTCAGTACATTTTTGATCATTCCCGATATCTCCCCTGTTGAGGCGCTTGTCCTTTCGGCAAGTTTTCTCACTTCGTCAGCCACTACGGCAAAGCCTCTCCCCTGTTCTCCGGCCCTTGCCGCTTCAATTGCGGCATTCAGAGCCAGCAGGTTGGTCTGGTCGGCGATTCCATTAATAACGTTAATAATATCTCCTATTTGTTTGCTGTTTTTGCCAAGTTCTTCAATAGTCCTTGCGGATGTTCCGACAGTCTGGGCTATGCTGATAATTCCTGCAACTGTCTGTTCCACAACTGCCTTGCCTTCATCGGCAGCCTTGACAGACTGCATTGCGGCATCTGCTGCATCAGCAGCGTTTTTTGCAACACCTGAAATACTTTGAGACACCTCTGTTGTAGTTACTGCAACCTGGGCAATTTGATTTACCTGCTCTTCCGAGCCTCTGTTTAATTCTTCTGTAGTTGACGAAATCTCATAACTTGAAGACACGCTGTTATCGATATTGGATTTTACTGTTGTGATTATATTGTGAATATTGCCTACGAATGTATTAAACCATCTTGACAATTCACCGATCTCATCATTGCTGTCTGCATTAAGGCGTTTGGTCAGGTCACCGTCACCCTGTGCAACGTCTTTAAGTATCTCAACCGTGTCTTTCACGCGACAGACAATAACTTTTCGTGTAATAAAAGTAATCCCTGCGGGTAAGGCAAGAATTGCAATAACAATGCTCGCAATCACAATAATGATGTTTGAGTGTAAATTTTTGGAGAAAGTCGAAGTATTATATCCAAGTCTTAAATGGCCTATCACTTTACTTTCTTTATCCATGATATCGCGCTCAAAAACCATTAATTTGGAAATATCCTGTGACTTATTATTAACTTTGGTAATTGGTTCGTTTTTCTCATTGTAGAAAACGGCAAACTCAATTTCAGTATCTTTGGAAATCTCTTTGACAAAATCTTCTAAGGCCAGGAAATCAAAATTGGCATAGTATTCAGCGCTGATTTTTGCCATAAAACTTGCCATTGCATTACCTTTGGAATCCATCATTGAATGGATGGTTGAATAGTTGTTAATCATTAGCAGTATTCCTATACTGCAGGTCAGTAATAAAGTCAACGCCAGAGTCGGTACAAGTAATTTTTTGCTGATAGTATTAAGTCTGAACAATTTCGTCTCCTCATTTTTCAAGCAGGGAAGGAAGGACTATCCTTCCCTGCAGGTTTTATCCTAAAAAGAAAAATTAAATGATTTGTCCACGCCTGCCTGTTTCAATAACGATATGGTATGACTGAAGTCTCCTTTAGTTGTTTCGATATATCCCTGGACATTTAAACCGTCAAGGACAGCTTTGGCCTCCGGAGAATTATCGTTTTTCAGCTCGAGGAGGGCTGATTTTACCTTTTCAGCGATCTTTTGTTCGACTTTCTTTGAAATAATTAAAGTCCCGTCAGGATTTTTTTCATTATCCATTCCGACAAGTTCGAGATTAGGGTAAGCTGATTTCATCTTGTCCCATACCCGGTTCTTTACTATTGCCACATCTGCAGCTCCCTTTGAGAGGGCGTCAATGGCGGCCCCGTGTGAAGCGGCCTTCATCATTGCCCCGGCTGTTTTATGACCACCTATGGCATGGAAATAGAATTCGCCTGACGAAGCAAGGGAGCAGTACATTACCTTTTTCCCTGTAAAATAGTCATTCGATCCGGTATATTTGGCAGACCCTTTAGGAGCGAGTATCACGGCCCAGTATGTGCTTGTACCGTCTTTGCCTACAGGCCGTACAGATGGATAAGCGACATCCTTGATGATCATTGACCCTGCAACTCCCGAGCCGCTGAACATTGCGTCCGCTTTCCCTTCCGCAAACATATTTGCCGCTTCCGTATAATTCGAGGTGCCGACAAAGGACACATCAATCCCCTTAAGTTTCAGGTAATCCACGAGGGATTTGTATTCCTGGGCCGCGCCTTTTTGGTCTTGCATGATGGCAATCTTGAACTGGTCCGCCTGTGAAAGTCCACAGGTTAAACCGATTGCCAACAGCATAATCAGTAAAGTGCACATCATTTTTTTACTTCTCATTAGTAGTCTCCTTTCGTTAAATGACAAATCTATGACTGCTATATCGGTATAACATGGCTCCACCTTTAGTTTTTTATCCTGAGTTGCCTTATCCACACTGACCTTCTCCTGAAGTTAACAATTTATCCGGCTGATACAATGCTTAACGGGTTCTGATGATGCGATATCCTTAAAGATATTACAGATAGAAAAAATTTACACAAATTGATGATTAAAGTGTTCTATACTAATATGTAAATGAAAGTTAGCGGTAATAATACAAAAGCGTTGAGACCGACCACAGGCAAGGTAAGAGAGGCCCTTTTCAATATTTTGCGTGGGAAGATAGAGAATACCTGTTTTCTCGACCTGTATGCCGGCACAGGAGCAGTAGGTATTGAAGCTCTTAAGCAAGGAGCTTCTGAAGTGACATTCGTGGAAGCGAGCAAGAGTTGCGCTAAAAATATAAGCGAAGGGCTTAATAAGTTCCGTTTTACTGTAAGGGCCCGGGTGATAACAAAGAAGGTATTATCTTTTATTGAGTGGGCAGAGACAAACAGAATGACCTTTGATATAATATTTCTTGACCCCCCATACCATAAAGAGGAGATAGAGCAAGCCCTTTCCGCGATTGGGGAATTAAATATTCTCAAGGATAATGGAATTGTTATTGCGGAGCATTTTACAAAAAAGCATTTGCCTGATGAGTTTAATAATTTACAGAAAGTAAAAGACTACAACTATGGCGACACCGTACTTAGCTTTTATAAAAAAGGTAGATGATGAGCAAAATAGCAATATACCCCGGGACCTTTGATCCGCTTACCAATGGTCACATAGACCTGGTTCAAAGAACATTGAAAATATTTGATGAAGTTGTTATCGCAGTTGCCGCAAGTTATAAAAAACAGCCCTTGTTCACTATTGAGGAAAGGATTGAGTTCATAGAAAAATCGATCAGGGACATGAAAGGCGCAAAGGCTGAGTCATTCAACAATCTTCTGGTTAATTATGCAAAGGACAGGAAGAGCATAGCAATCTTGCGCGGGCTGAGGGCCGTATCTGATTTTGAATATGAACTTCAGATGGCGCTTATGAACAGACGTCTTGATGCCAGCATTGAAACAGTCTTTATGATGCCGAGTGAAGAATATACCTTTCTTTCATCAACACTGGTAAAAGAAATCGCATCATTTGGAGGTTCAGTAAAGGGACTTGTGCCGGAGGCAGTCGAGAAGGCACTGAAAAAGAAATTCAGAATGAAGAATGCAAAATGAAAAATCCCTGTTACGGGGGGTATTATCCCCCCTTTGGTAAAGGGGGGCGAGGGGGGATTTTTCAATTCATTCTATAAAATCTCCCCTAACCCCTCTTTTACAAAGAGGGGAATCATCCAGTCTCCCCCCTGTAACTGAGGGGTTACCAAAATGAGAAATGGCACAGATGAATAATGGGTTACATACAAATCATTACTGCAATACTTTTATGGAGTTCGCTCGGGATATTCATAAGGAAAGTTGAAATACCCCTGTTGGGTCTTGTTTTTTATCCTGCGGCGATTTCGGCGGTGCTTCAATTAATATTATTATCATCGACCGGGAATCTGAAAAAGACTTTAAAGGCCGATAGCAGTCGTCACAGTATCTTACTATTTATTGTTATTCCTGTCTGTACTTTTGCTAATACGTTCCTTTTTTATTTCGCATTTACACATACGACAATAGCCAATGCTGTGCTTTCACATTATACGGCCCCTATATTCGTAGCATTAATGGCCCCTGTTTTTTTAAAAGAAAAAAGTCATAAAGCCACATGGACTGCCATCCTGCTTTCATCTCTTGGTTTATGGCTGATGCTCTGGCTGCCGTCATCGGGTGGGGCCGTGTCTTTGAGCGCAGGTGAGCGTCAGGGTGTTATTGCCGGGGCCTGCTCAGGTCTTGCATATGCGCTGATCATTTTAATGTTAAGAACATTAGCTTCAAAGTATATGTCGATCGTTATAATATTTATACAAAACAGTATGGTTGCCATTTTCCTTTTGCCGTTTGTCCTGAATATACACGTGCCGTCTCAAGCGCTTCCTTACCTTTTTATCCTTGGTGTAGTGCATTCAATTATTGCCCCGCTCCTTTATACTCAGGGCTTTAAAAGTGTCAGGGCTAACGAGGCTGCGATCCTCGGCTACTTTGAACCTGTTGGGGCAACTCTTCTGGCGTTTGTTTTCCTGCATGAATCTCCTGGGATTGCTGCACTGATTGGAGGTGCACTTATTTTGCTTTCAGGGTATCTGATTTTAAAGGGGCATCCAGGGTAATTTCACAGCGAATAAAAAATCCCACCATCTAATGTAGTAAAATTTTTGTCTGCTTATTTATAATACACTTCTAAAGAAAACATTTACTCAGAATTTATCGTTATTAATTAGTGTCTGTTTATAAAGTGATCTTTTTTATTTTTGTCATACCCGAAGCCTGCCCTCGAATGTCGTAATCGGGGGTCTGTAATCGGGTATCCAGAACTTATTTAAAAAACTGGATTCCGGCCAAAGGACTGCCGGAATGACCTACAGACGAACAGAGTTTGCTATGTATATAAACAAAGAAGCCCTCGAATTAATATTTCAACATGCCGTAAAAGAATATCCCTATGAATGCTGCGGTATTATAACGGGAGACGAGATCGATCAGATTGTTCATTGTTGTGAAAATATTCAAAACAGACTGCATGATGAAGACCCGGGAAGATACCCCAGAGACGCCCGTACAGCATATTTTATCGACAGAAAAAAATTTGAGAAAATTGTTTCTACGGCGAAAACTCAGGGGAAAGACATAATTGCCTTCTATCATTCCCACCCCGAACACGAATCATTTTTTTCAGAAGAAGACGTTGCCGCCCAGACCGTTTTTGGAGAGCCTGAATTCCCTGACGCATTGCACGTAGTAATTTCCGTGATGAACAGGAGGGTTTTCAATATGAAATGTTTTAAATGGGACAGGGACAAACAGGAATTTATAAAAACCGTGATAGAATATAAGTAACCAGAGAATAAAGACCGGAAGCGCGGAAGTTCAGAAGCGTGGAAGCCTTTTACTTCTGAGCTTCCAGACTTCCGCACTTTTGCACTTTTCAACTATTAAACTTGCAGGAGGGTGAGAACATGAAGATATTACTTGCCACTGACGGCTCTGAACATTCAGAAGGGGCGGCGAAATTTTTAACCGGTTTCAAGTTAACCCCAAATGATGAGATCTTCATTTTACATGCTGTAAGCTGGGTACCGCTTATAAGCGAATGGGAATCTCTCTATATTGATTTCAGGGGAATAATGGATGAAGTTGCACCCAGGATTCTTGAATCGACAGCGAACATTTTAAAGTCTGTGAATGTAAAGATTGACACTTCATTTGTTGAAGATTTCCCGGATAAAGCAATTGTTAACGCGGTGGTCCAATCGGACCTGGACCTGATAGTGATGGGGGCCAGGGGCTTGAAAGGCATTGGTTCGTACATTGTCGGAAGCGTTACAAGATTAGTTGCGATCAATTCTCCCAAGCCTGTTCTCATTGTCAAACCTGCTCAATGGAAAAAGTCCGGGAAATTAAAAATTCTTTTTGCCACTGATGGATCCGCTCACTCAGAAGCTTTGGGTGAAGTTCTGTCTTCGATCCCTTTTCCTGACGATACAGAAGTGACAGTCCTGAATGTGGTATTTCCGGTTCTTACAGATATACCGGAAAGGTTTGCACTCGAAATAAATGACAGGATTAAGGAAATGGTAGCCGGCACTCGCGAGGCAGAGTTAAGGGACTCAGAGAAAATAACAGAGAAGGCGCGTCAATATTTGAGTAAGAGATTTCCGGCAATTACGGAAATTGCCAGATTCGGGGACCCCTCAGAAGAAATACTCAAGGCAGCAGAAACTTTAAACACTGACATTATTGCAGTCGGAAGCAGCGGAATGAGAGGTATCAGGGGAATGCTCGGCAGTGTATCAAGATATATAATGAATCATGCCGGCTGCTCGGTTTTAATCGGAAAAAAATAACGAAACATCAAGCTCCATTAAGATTGCGTCATCTTCCGGTTTCTGATAATATTTGGTTCTTTTGCCGGTTACCTTAAATCCAAATTTTTCGTATAATCTTATAGCCGCAATGTTTGATTGTCTGACCTCAAGGGTGAGCTTTGTGTTTGGTTGTAAACGTTTTAATTCCCCGACAGCATTTTTTAGAAGCATACTCCCAATCCCTCTGAGCCGGAATTCCGGCAATACAGCAACATTCAGCAGATGCGTCATATCCAGTATTGTGCGTATGCATACATAACCTATGATTTCCGAATTAAAAACAGCAACCTTAAGGATCGCTTCCTTATTTGCCAATTCATATTTAAATGAATTAGGAGACCACGGAGTTGAATAACACAGATTTTCTATGTTAGAAACCTCAGAAAGATCAGCCGGCGACATTTTTCTTATTGTTATCCCTTCCAATGTACTTCCGCCTCGGATTTCCGGATGTAAAAAGGGATAAGACTCACGGGGTCTGCAATTGTTCCCTGTTTTAGTTTTTCCAATGCTATTTCTCCCACAGTTGAAGCTGATGGAGACATGCTTGATGCCGGGGCGAAAACGGCATTATTCTGTAATGTTTCTGCAATAAGTTCCCTGTAAATCTTTACTCCTTCTCCCAGAAAAACTGTGGGTTCATTAATATTTTTCAACAGTTCTGCAGGTCTTATTGCAGTTTCTGACATTACTTTTTTACAGTCATTTCCCTCCCATTTATAAAGCGCTGCATATACTTCATTCTTTCTTGCATCAAGCATCGGACATATCAGGTGCGAACAAAATGGGAGCGTTCTTGCAAAGGCATCAAGGGTTGGTACCGGGACAATAGGTTTATTGGCAGCGTACGAAAAGCCTTTTGTTGTGCTGAGACCGATCCTGAGCCCTGTGAAAGAACCGGGACCAATTGACACGGCAAATGCATCAAAGTCGTTTATGTGAAAGCTGGAGGCTTTCAGAAGCCATTCAATAGAGGGCATAAGTCTTTCAGCATGTACAACCTTAACATCTATCCTGACTTCTCCCACAAGCCCTGAATTGTCATCAATTATTGCTACGCTGCCTGCAATGGTGGCAGTTTCAATGGCAAGAATTTTCATGTGTTCCCTTTATTATAATGGCGAGGCGGCGCCTCGCCCCTACTTCTTTAGAATGCTATTTAAGATTGTAATTGTGTTATCCCTGAAAGCATCATGGGTCTGGCCGGGAACTACCTTAAGGTTTCCTGCTATAATCAAAGCGGGTGTCCCTTCCACTGAATATGTCTTCATCATTATTAATGCTGCATTTGCTTCTTTTTCTTTGTCCCCTGCCCTCAGTCTGCGGCTGAAATCAAAACCGAGCTCTAACTTTGCACCTATACTCTCCAGAACGCTAATATCGCTAATATCTCTTTTTTCGATAAATAATGCTTCAAAGAGCGCTCTTTTCATTTGTTCTCCTTTACCTTCATCCTCTGCCAGAAGGTAAGCCTCTCCGGGTTTAGAAGAACCCTTACCCCAATAAACCGGAACATTTTTCCATTGAATTTTTTTCGGGAAGTTGCCTTTAATAATGAGAATTGATTTTTCAAACTCATAACAATGGCCGCAATAAAAGCTGAAAAATTCGATCACCTCTACCTTTTCCCCATCAAAAATAAACTTAAACTCCGGTAATTGAGTGTATATGCCTTTGATAGGGGGATTTTCCTCTGCATTCGCAGACAATGTCAATAAAATTGAAGATATCAGCATTATAAGAAATTTCTTAAAAAACATCTCTTCCTCCCAATGGTTATCAATGTATGACCTTTTCAAGATAATCTTTATAACTGAAATCAGGACTTTTATCTTTTGTATGACACCTCAAACAAACAGCCTCGGTAACATGCTCCAAAGGTTTGTAAAAATTCATAAGATGGTCTCTGCCTGTTCCATGGCAGACCTCGCACTGAACATTTGCAAGTCCCGGTGTCGTTGCAATACTGTAAAACCCTCCTTCTTCCCCGAAGCCGACGGTGTGACATTTTAAACATTCAGGGTCCGATGATTTGCCCGCCTTCTCAAGGCTCAAAAATGCTTTAGCGTGTCCGGTCTTTTTCCAGATGTCAATAAAAGGCTGATGACACTCTGCACATTTAGCAACACCAAGATAAGAGGTTTCTTTTAGCGGCCTTTCAGTCTCTTTCAATAATCCGGCAACCCGGGAATCATAATCATTCAGAATTTGACGGACTTTTTTATCTTCTTTTATATCGGTTCCAAGGGGCTGCCATCTGTGTTTGAATCCTGTTATCCTTCCATTATTGTCAATGTGCAGTGTCAGTATGCCAAGTTTTTTCCCTTTTGGATAGCCTGTTACGATAATTGTATTATTCAGACTGAAAGGTTCCTCGAGTATTTCTCCTGAAGAATTTATAATAACATCCCAACCCTGCATTTCCTTAGACACAGAAAGGGGGAGGTCTGTCAGCAGGATATTCAATTGATTTATTTCATGATCACCCGGATCGGCGCTTATATGCATATTAAGAGTATATTTAGTCTTCGAGATAGATAATTTATAGTGATGCGTGTTTGAAACAACCGGTATTTTATATCTCTCAATAAGAGAAGAAAGAAAATCATCAGCAAATTTCATTTCATTCTTTTGAAAAGCTGTCAGATCGTATTTCATAGCAGAAAAAGCCTGCAGCAAGGTTTCAGCTTTTAACCTGCCCTGCGGGGTATCATCACCAGCGAAATTGCCTGCATCAATCAGAAGATAGGGCGACAGGGCCTTTCTGTTCTCCGCGATATATCCCGACAGTCTTGCAACTCCTCCAAAATCTGTCTTTGGAGAACATCCGCACGGCTCAAGTTCGCCGTTTAAATTCCCTGTATAGAGAATGTTAATGGTTCGTTCCTGGCCATTATTTCCACGAGCTGTTACCGGGAATAAAATGGTCCATAGTAATATATTAAGCAGTATATATTTTCTCATAATAATCAATCAGCTTAAATGATGCCTGAGCTTTTCTCATTAATTTTAAATAAAAAGCGTACACTTTTCCACCTTTTGACAATATAGCTTGCGTCCGGTTAAATTTAGTAAAGAGGAAAAGGCGATTTGCCGGTATGAAATTATAAATTATGCAACGCATTAAACTATATACTGAAACAAAACCTGTTGACAGTGATAAAAGCTGCTCTTGCTGTGCCGTTGATTTCTCTGAAGAAAAACCCTCCTTCTGGAAAAGGCAAATATTAATTCGCTCTGTAACGGCAGGGTTATTTCTTGTTGTCGGGCTGATAGCAGAAGCTCTTACACCTTACAAAATCATTGCGCAATTAATGTTTATCTTTGCTGCTGTAGTTTCAGGAAAAGATATTTTCAGAAAAGCCATACGATCCATATTTAAACTCCGTCTTGACATGAACTGTCTTATGAGTATTGCAGCTTTTGGAGCTTTCTTCATCGGTCACGGCGAGGAAGGTGCGGCGGTAATTTTTCTTTTCTTTGTTGCGGAATCTCTGGAAGAGTATGCCGCTGATAACGCCAAAAGGTCCATAAGCCGGCTGTTAAAATTAGCTCCTGAGACAGCAAGGGTTAAAAAGGCAGGCCGGGAAATTGTACGCCATGTTCACGAAATATCCATAGGAGACCTGATTGTCATACGGCCCGGTGAAAAAATCCCCCTGGACGGGAAGATTGTCACAGGACATTCATCTGTCAATGAGTCGACCATAACAGGAGAATCAGCGCCGGTAGATAAGGTTGAAGGGGACGAAGTTTACACCGGAACAATGAATGAAGATGGTTACCTTGAAGTAGAGGTTGATAAGAAATCGGAAGATACACTGCTTTCAAAGATTATAAGACTTGTTGAAGAAGCTGAGAGAAAAAAGTCAAAAACCGAAAAGCTTATCAATAGATTCGCTCATTATTATACGCCGTCAGTTATTGCTTTAGCCTTTGCGGTGTTTTTAATCCCCACTTTTTTTCTCGGTCATGCCTGGGATGTCTGGTTTTACAGGGCTTTGGTACTTTTAGTTGTTTCCTGTCCCTGTGCCCTGGCTATTTCAACACCGGTTGCAATGGTTTCTGCAATATCGAGCGCTGCAAGACATGGTGTATTAATAAAGGGGGCCACTTTCCTCGAAGAACTGAGCAAGGTTAAAGCCTGTGCATTTGATAAGACCGGTACCCTGACCAGGGGCAGGCTGGAGGTAATAGACGTTATTGGTTTTAACAATCATTCTTCACAGGATGTTCTCTCTATCGCTGCATCGCTGGAAGCACGTTCAGAGCATCCCATTGCTAAAGCTGTTCTCAGGAAGGCACATTCGGAAAATATTCAATTAAAGGAAATAAGCGGTTTCAAATCCAGAAGAGGGATAGGGTTGGAGGCTCAAATCAATGGTAAGACATATTACACCGGTTCAGGAAATCTCTTCGGCAATTTGTCCATTGAGCGCCCAGAGGAATTATTGAATCTTGAAGAAGAGGGAAAGACCTCAATTTTTATTTCTGATGAAAGCAAAGTGATTGGTATTATTGCCCTATATGACTCAGTGAGAGAAAAAGCTCCGGTAATAATAAACCACATGAAGAAATTTCATATAAGAACTGAAATGCTTACAGGCGACAATAAGAAGGTCGCGGCATTGTTGGCCGGAAAGATCGGCATTGATGAATATCATGCAGAACTATTGCCTGAAGATAAAGTGAGGGTAGTTGAAGACCTCGCTGTCAGATTTGGTTCTGTCGCAATGGTAGGCGACGGAGTAAACGATGCACCAGCACTTGCTGTCGCAAACGTCGGGATAGCCATGGGCACTATAGGCTCGGATGTTGCAATAGAAACAGCAGACATAGCCCTGATGCACGATGATTTATCTAAAATCGAGTACGTTATATCACTGAGCAGGAAGACAATGCAGGTTGTGAAACAAAATGTCACAATCTCAATCCTTATTAAAGGAAGTTTTACTGTTTTGGCTTCACTGGGTCTGATAAATTTATGGGTTGCTGTAGGTATCGGAGATATGGGTTTAAGCCTTGCAGTTATATTGAATGCAATGAGATTGACAAGGGTAAAGGCGTAAAAAGAAAAAGAACGAATAGGGTCGCACCGTCCCAGGGCATAGTCACCTCCTTGCCTAAAGTATAGGCAAAAAGTGTTACCTATGTACCTGGAATAAAGTGTTACCTATGTCCTCGTTCGTTCATATCAGCTTGCGATAGCTAACTTCTCAGTCTCTCGATCAATCTTACGTAAAACTTCTTGAATAGCATTAACTTCTGCTTCTTCAAAATATGCTTCGCCGCACTGATTGCATACCCATGCAGGAATGGCATCAAACAGTAAATGATACCCTTTTCTGTCAATGTGAAAAGGCGCTGTCTTTCTTCCCATCTCCCCCTGGCAGTAAATGCATTTCATTTGTTTTTCCTCTTTCTTAAATTATCTTCCCACTGTTCACGATCAGGAAGATACGCTGTTATTATTGCAAGGTAATCTTCTTTTGGAGAACAAACAACATGTATTGCCCGCTCACCGTCTCCATAACCAAGAATCAAACAACTATGCCCTCTGGCGTCGTCTGGATAATCCTCAATAAGTTCACCGTTCTTGATTACTCGATGAACATCCGATGTACTAATCATTCTGTCTGGTCGTGACATTTGCTGAATTGCATGTGGTAAAAATAATAACTTCTTCTCAGCAGATTTACGAACAAGTCGAATTGTATTCTTTTGAACGCTCACATATAAACTATACTCTTAAAGTAATGGATTCTTCAATATTTATTTTGAATCTGTAAATCTGAAACTTACAGATAATCTGATTACCTAAAATCACCGTAATTTTCTAACGATATCTATACTACGTGAGAATTAGAAAAAGACCCCGAAAAACGCTAATAGAAAATTATAAACTTCCCTGAAGTGGTTTGTACAGAAAAAAATGCAAAGGAGGAATCGGAATGAAGTACAGGAGTTACGAGAAGT
>JACRLN010000013.1 GCA_016215115.1 Nitrospirota bacterium | reverse complement strand
TGACTTCTTAATGCATTCAGTTTATCTTAAAACAGCATTTGCACGAACTAACACGAATTTCGAATTAGCAAAAGGAAATCTAAGTTTAAATTATTTACCAAATTGGTAATGATTACAGGAGCTTTATAGCCCTATATTGTTCGTGTTCATTTGTGAAATTCGTGGCTGACTATTGTTTATAAGTTTATCTGTGTTAGATAGATGCTGTAAAATATATTTTGTAAAATATATGTTTAACAAAAAAGGATGTTTCTAAATTAGCTTGACAATGTTTGTAAGATATGTAAAATATGTTGACAAGTATGTTTTTTTATGTTATTTTAAGCTATATATTTATTAATTAAAACAATCAGTTAAATAATCTTCTAAAGAAGGGAAAATTATGGCAAGGTTGGATGTCAGATGTAAAGTGGATTTACCTGTCAGTGTAATGTTTGATTGTGATAGAAAAAGTGGAATTACAGAAACAAAATTTACATCTTTGAGCCTTGGCGGCGGATTTATTGAAGCCGTTCCCCCTTCTGCAGAAAACAAAATTATAGGTTTGAAGTATGACCTTCCAAAGTACGGAGAATTTGAGGTAATGGGCGAGATAAAACGTTCAGATGAGAAAGGCATTGCTACACAGTTTCATAATCTGAATAGAGATGCCAAGCTAAAACTGTGGGATTACATAAGAGAAAATATATCAGATGACCTTTCATGTCCTTATTGTGGGAAGATGAATACCCAGAAATTGAGAAAATGTGATAGATGCGGATGGAGTCTGACTTTCTACTCTCAGGGTTATATTGTGGAACACGAGAAGGAATCATTCATTAACAGGCTTGCCATGAAGAGCGAATCGTTTAGTATTGAAGATATATATAAAATTCTTAATTTTGTTGATGTAGAAGTTTTAAAGATAGGCAAGCGTCTTGACATTAACGAAGAATTTGTAGGATCCAGTCAAAAGATGCTGAATGTTTTTTCGATGATTAGAAAAATTGCCCCTACAGATATTCCTGTACTGATTACCGGTGAAAGCGGTACAGGTAAAGAATTGACAGCAATGGCCATACATGAAAGAAGCCCTCGAAGGAATAAACCATTTGTGACGATAAACTGTGCGGCTATACCTGAGAATCTTCTCGAGGCAGAGCTTTTTGGTCATGAAAAGGGCTCATTTACAGGCGCACATAAACAAAAAATAGGAAAATTTGAATATGCGGATGGCGGCACAATATTTCTTGACGAAATAGGGGAACTCTCTACTAACATGCAGGCAAAAATCCTGAGATTTCTTGAAGACAAGGTTGTTGAAAAATTAGGTTCTAATGGAGGGAGAAAGGTAGATGTCAGGCTTATTGCAGCAACTAATAATGATCTCAACTCAGCTATTGCTAAGGGAATGTTCAGAAAAGACCTTTTTTACAGATTAGACGTCTTTAAAATAAATCTTCCTCCTGTCAGGGAAAGAGGAGAAGATAAATTAATTCTTGCAAGATATTTTCTGAATAAATTTTCGAAAGAAATGAATTTGAAGAAAACATTTTCACCGGAAGCTATAGATGCTATTAATAACTATGACTGGCCCGGCAATGTAAGAGAAATTATTAATAAAGTTAGAAGGGCTGTAGTTATGTCCAGGGAATCTTCTATAATGCCTGCTGATTTGGACCTGGAATTGACGACAATGAAGATGGAAGAGGTTACTTCTCTTAAAGAAGTCAGAAATTCTATTGAAAAGCAAAAACTTATAGAAGCTATGAAACATTGCAACAATAATATTTCAAAAGTTGCAAGAGTTCTTGGAATCAGCAGGCCCTCTGTTTATAGCCTTAGAAGGAAATATAATATTTAATTAAATCAGTAAATATACTAAAGAGTTCATTAGTATAGTCATGTATGACTTTATCCGTCATGCCCGAAGTTCTTAATCGGGCATCCAGTTCCTCTTGACTATCTGGATTCCCGCTTACTGACTGCCAACAGTAGGTGCTTTAGGCACGGGAATGACAAACAATGTGGTTTTATTTATGAACTCCTTTGTATCTTTGTTCCTGCGAATAAATCCACCCAATAAAGTGTAAGCTTTTCCTTTTAATGTAAATTAAATTTACAAAAACAGTTGTAATCTGCCCGTAATTGCAATATAAACCTCCTGAAATATAAATAAAATTAGTAATGGGCATAGTATTTGCTACTAAATTGGGGTAAATAAATAAAACGGTCCAACGAAAAGTAAGTCATAAATATATTGACTTACAAAAGCAGATAAAATAAAATTTGTTCAAGTTATTAAGAAAGATCCTGTTACCTGATATAAAAAGAAATTTAATAGATAATGAACGATTTATATTTTATAACATTCTGGGATGAAGCAGATTGTTGAAATGATTTAAACTATCATAATATGATGGCCGTGCAATAAATGTATTTTCCTTTTCCAATAAATGAACTACTCCGCAGCAGAGCTGCGAGGTATCCAAAAGACAAAGATGTTATTCGACACTAAAATGCCTTAATTCTGTCATTCCGGCAGTCCTTAAGCCGGAATCCAGTTCCTTATGAAAAGACTCTGGATTCCTGCTCAAAAGACTGCGGGAATGACAGACAAAGGAGTGTATGATTAACCCCGAAGCAGAGCTTCGAGGAATTTTTTGATTAAAAGAAATTTTCTATATTTTAGCTTTTACAAGTATATTAATTTTTATCAGTATTGACATTTAAAAGCCTTTATTTTAAAAATATTACATGAAAAAGGCTTTTATTGTGCCTTTGCTATTACTTGTTTTTTCAAGCTACATCGAAGCGTCAAAGCTCACCACAGTTAACGGACTTCGTGTCAAATCATATAAGAACCACACAAGGGTTATTGTTGAAACAGATAGTGCGGTAGAATTTTCGAAGAACCGTCTTTCTAATCCGGACAGATTATATTTTGATCTGAAATATTGTACGCTTCAAAGGAAAACATCTTCTCCTTCGGTGATAGATGACGGCATTTTGAAAACGGTGAGGATAGCTCAATTTAACAAAGATACTGTACGAATTGTGCTTGAATTTCAGAAAGCTGAAAGCCTTTATGCGTTTATGCTTGAACACCCGCACAGGCTTGTTATCGATGTGTATGACCAAAAGAAAGCAGGGCCTGAAACAAAGGATGGAGATAACGATATTGAGCCGGGGTTTGAAGAAATCAAGAAAATTGTTATCGACCCGGGCCACGGAGGCGACGACCCCGGAGCAATCGGGCCTAGCGGGATACAGGAAAAAGATATTGTTCTTTCTGTGGGGAAAAAACTGGGTGATATCCTGACAGCAAAATATGAAGCTGACGTCATATATACCCGTGATAAAGATATTTTTATTCCTCTTAACGAGAGGACCGAGATAGCGAATTCAAAAAAAGCTGATCTTTTTATATCCATTCATGCAAATGCAAGTCCGAGTAGAGACGTAAGAGGCATTGAGACGTATTTTCTAAACTGGACTGACGATAAAGAAGCCATGAGGGTTGCGGCAAGAGAAAACAAAATTTCCTTTAAAAAAATGGAGAAGATGCATGGTGATTTACAGATGATCCTCCAGGACCTTGCAAGGAAGAATAAAAACGAAGAATCAATGAAACTTGCCTCGAGTATTCAGAGTGCAATGGTCAGTACAATGAAAGAAAACTACAGCAAGATTGAGGACCTTGGCGTTAAATATGCATTGTTTTATGTACTTGTAGGAGCTGAGATGCCTTCAATTCTCATTGAGATTTCCTTTATCAGTAACAGCGAAGAAGAAAAAAGACTTTCCGAAGAGGCTTACAAAAATAAAATTGCAGAGGCCATTGCAACAGGGATTAACTCTTACATAACAAAATCAACACTTATTGTTCGTCCCGTTGAAAAGCTGGATCTTTCCATTTGAGCATCGATTACCTTATCAAAGACGGATTCATTATAGACGGCGCTGAAAAAGACAGTACACCGGTAAAAACTGATATTGCTATAGAAGGAGATTGCATAAAGGAGATCGGAAATCTTTCTCACCTCAATGCAACAACGGTTATCAACGCCAGAGGACTTTGTGTCTGCCCGGGTTTTATTGACGTCCATTCACATTCTGAATTTTCATTGCTTGCAGACGGCAGGGCAGAGGGTAAAATCTGTCAGGGAATAACGACTGAAATAAACGGTAATTGCGGTTTGTCGGCAGCGCCTCTCTACAGGTCTGCACTCGAACAAAGAGAAAAGGATCTTGAAGCATTTGATATAAAAGAAAGGTGGAATACTTTTTCAGAGTATTTCGACTTTCTGGAAAAGAGAAGATTTGCTACTAATTTTATTACGCTCGTGGGACATGGGAATCTCAGAGCTTCTGTTATTGGATATGAAGATAAAGCTCTTTCTGAAAATGAAAGTAACGAAATGAAGTCTCTTTTAAGAGAGGCCATGAATGAAGGCGCAATAGGCCTGTCCACCGGACTTATCTATCCTCCTGGAATTTACTCTGACACCCGGGAAATCATTGAGCTTGCAAGGGAGATAAAAAAATATAATGGTATTTATACAACACATATGAGAAGTGAAGGGGATATGCTTACAGAAGCAGTTGATGAAGTGATATCTGTGGCTCGTGAATCAGGGGTCCACGCTCAAATATCGCACTTAAAAACAAGCGGTGAAAAAAACTGGAAGAAGCTTGAAGATGTCTTCGATAAAATTAATTCAGCACACAAAACAGGCCTGGCATTGACATGCGACAGATATCCATATATCGCTGCAGGCACTGATCTCGACGCAATCCTTCCTTCCTGGGCGTTTGAAGGCGGACATGAAAAAGAATTGGAGCGATTGAAAAGTTCAAAAATTCAAGAGATGATGAGGCGGGAAATAATACATGAGCATCCTGAGGAAGGTTACTGGGATAAAATCACAATCTCATCGGTAATTTCAGATAAAAATAAATGGATGGAGGGCAAGAGCCTTTCCGAAATAAGCAGGTCTTTAAATAAACAGCCGGTAAACTGTTTATTCGATATTCTCATCGAAGAAAATTTAAATGTGGGGGCGATATTTTTTTCGATGAATGAAGAGAACCTGAAAGCCATATTAAAACAGCCGTACACCATGATAGGTTCTGACAGCAGCGCAAGGAGTTTTGACGGCATTACGGCAAAAGGGATGCCGCATCCGAGGGGCTTCGGCAGTTTTCCAAGAGTGCTGGGAAGGTATGTGAGAGAGGAGAGTATATTAACACTGAGCGAAGCAGTCCATAAAATGACGGGGTTACCTGCAAAAACTTTCAGCATTAAACAGCGCGGGGTAATTGCGAAAGGATACTTTGCCGACATTACAATATTTGATCCTGAAAAAGTGAACGATACAGCAGGCTTCAACAACCCGTTTAAAAAGCCGGAAGGCATTCATCACGTACTTGTTAACGGTATTCCTGTGGTTCTTGAAGGTGCAATAACAAAAGCTTTGCCGGGAAGGATTCTAAGGTAGTGTGTAAGGTAGTGTTGTAAAATGCAGATTGTAAAATGTAAAATGCAAATTGCAAATCGGAAAAGAAAGGTATGATCCATGCAGACTGAGCGTTTATCCGCGACAATTTATCTTGCGATTGTATTACTCCTGTTTTTTCTTTTTTACAAAATCATGAGCCCCTTTCTTATCACGATTGCATGGGCCATGGTTTTGAGCATAACATTTTATCCGTTGTACAATCTGTTCCTGAAATTTATAAAACGTCCGTGGGCCGCCTCCTTGCTAACACTTATAGCCATTTTAATAATAATTTTTGGACCGTTTTCTTATATCGTCAGTGCTCTCACAGGCGAAATTACAGGCGTATACAGCTCAATTGAAGAAAAGGGCATTGAGACCATCACAAATATACAGTCGTATCCGAAGCTCCAGGAACTGCTTCAAAAGCTGGCGTCTTATGAAATACTGAAAGGGTTTAATCTTCAGGAAGGCATTGTAAACAGTCTGAAGTCGGTCGGCGAATATGTGGTCAAACACGTCTCGGACGTTTTTACGAATGCTTTTGTTCTTGCGTTAAATTTCATCATCATGTGCCTGACGATTTATTATTTTTTAAAAGACGGCGAAACACTCACGGAATATCTGAAAAAACTGCTTCCGTTTTCCGAAGAGCAAAAGCATAAATTAGAAGAGCGCGTTAAAGAAACAGTCGTAGCGGCAGTATACGGACAGATTGCCGTTGGCGTTGCGCAGGGAACGCTCGGAGGGATTGCTTTCTGGGTTTTGGGTCTGCCCTCGCCAGTATTCTGGGGAACTGTAATGGCTATTTTTTCCTTTGTGCCCCTCTTTGGAACACTTCTCGTGTGGGGTCCGGCGGCTGTTATTTTAATCCTGTCAGGCAGTATAGGAAAGGGGATAGGTCTTTTACTTTTCGGGGCCTTGATAATCAGCAGTGTGGACAGCGTCCTGAAGCCTTTGATAATCGGCGGCAAGGCAAAACTGCATACGCTTCTTGTATTTTTCAGCGTCCTCGGCGGGATAAAGTTTTTAGGTTTCCTCGGATTTATCCTCGGACCGCTAATTGCCGCCTTATGTCTTTCTTTGTTTGAAATTTATACAGAAGAGGCGTGAAGAGAGGAGATAGTATAGAGAAATGCGATTTGCTATTTGCTATAATTAAGCAATGAAAACATTTACTGAAAAAAGATTTCAGCCTTTACACGAAATTGAATCAGAGAAGAAAGATAGTTTGATCGGCAAGATAAAGGATTATCTGCTGCAAAAGGAGAACATAGTCTTTGCCTGTGTTCACGGCTCATTTATTAAATCTGAAAAATTCAGGGATATAGATATAGCTATTTTTACAAGCAACAAAAAAGGTTTCTATTTTGAATCCGACCTGTCTTACGAATTGTCATCTCTAACCGGCTTTGATGCTGAAGTCAGAATAATTAATGGAGCTCCTGTTGCCTTTCAGATGGCTGTGTTAAGGGATGGATTGCTCCTGTTCAGCAGGGAGGAAGATATCAGGACAGATTTTATCGAAGATGTCGGAAAGAGATACAGGGAATACGCACATTTCAGAAATGTTTTTTTAGGATGTGACGGTGTTAGACAAGAATAGGATTGCAAAAAACAGGGCTGAAAAGGGAGGTGATTTGTTTGACCAAACTTTTGAATTAGCCCGTCCTTGTAAGTGTGTGCTCGCAAGCCACCAGTCGGGCAAAAACAATAACTGGGTCAATGGTTGTAGCCGAAAATAAGATTTTATAGGTTGTAGATACTATATTTTCAATTCTGGAAGAAAGCAAAGGAGAACAAATGGGTATCGCCGATGAACTGGAAAAACTCGAAGAGTTACACCGCAAAGGAACTTTGAGTGACGAGGAATTCGAAAAAGCAAAGGCATCAGTCATCGATACCACAACGAAGCTATCTCAATCTGCAACAACTCCTAAAGAAGCAGATTCTTCTATCTCGAAGCCAACTGAGATAAGAGCAAAAGCTTCCTCGCTACCAAAAGTAAAGAGGTTTCTGAAAAATTTATTTATCCTATCGATTCTTATTGGTTTAGCTTGGTTTTTCCTTACAAGAACGGTTGGGAAACAGAGTACAGAAAAAATGATATCTTCTGTTGTCCATACCCCAATCACTCTTGTCGATGAAATTGAAAATATCAGTGCTTCCTCGTGGAAGGCAATGCCCTTGAACTTATCTTACAGTGGTACCCTTAACTTGACTGTTGAGGTTGTTCGTGGGAATCCGGTCGATATCGTTGTGATTCATAGTACAGAATTAGAAAATTATAAGAACAGCAATCAATTTCAACATTTCCCCGATTTTGAAGCATCGAAAACGACGAGTTACAAACGCTCAGCACGTCTCAATGAGGGTATCTATTATCTCATCATTCGAGACAATACATTGGGTATTCTCTCCACGTCGAGCAGCGATATTAAGGTAATAGCTCGATTAGAACCATGAGAACTTAAATAAGTGAAAAGGGCACAGTTGTATTTAGAGAACGCCCGAAACTTCTTTTAACAACTGGGCTTGCGACGCTTCAATATCCATGTCCGACGTCGGGGTCGCTCCATGTGTCAGTCTTATTATTGAGATTAAGATTGACCGTTGCAGGCACACGGCGTAAATTCACAACGTTAGTCTTCATTGCAGGAAATCGAAGACGTTGTTGATTACTTGAACTTGCTCGGGAGTAAATAAGTTGACATAGTCAAGAACGTTCCTAAAGTTCTATCACCTGTATAATATAGATTTGCCCCCCCACATGACAACAGGACCCTCAGGGAAGAATTCCTGAACTACAATTTAGACTCCATAGAGGATTCTGATGCATTGAACTTGAAGTTGGCCGATTATTTGATATTCTATAATACATAACGACCACATAAGTCTTTAGGACTTAAAAGTCCTATTGATTATCTCATTTCTACGGGGGCAATGTCGAAAATGTCCGTGATATACATTTACACAAAGGGGCACCTTGACTTTGGATGGTTACACACATTGTATAGGTTAAGTCTGGTCTGTTGATATTAATCGATCCCTTCCTCAACCCTCATGTCCATTCCGTTTACACGATAAGTGAAATAATCAAGAACGCTCCTAAAGTCCTTGAATTTAGAATAATTGCTATGTATCAAATTATTTTTCAAGAGCTAACCCATGTGCAGGCAAAAGAGGCTTGAGAAACAATAAAAAACCTGTTTGATTTATCTCCATTTTGGTGATACAATGTATATACAATAACCGGAAGGAGGTTGATATGATAAAAAAATTAGTTTCTCACGGCAACAGCGCTGCTCTCATCATTGATAAGCCGATTCTTGATTTGCTAAAGGTCGATATGGACACGCCTCTTGAAATTACCACCGATGGGAAAAACCTTGTTATTTCTCCTGTAGAAAACGATAAAAGAGAAAAGAAATTCAAAGCGGCATTAGAGAAAATAAACAAGGTTCACGAAAAAACCCTCAGAAAGCTTTCTAAATAAGCGATGCAGGAAATCGTTTTTTTGACACTTGCCGAGATTATAGAGATACACGCTGACCAGATTGAACGTTATGGTGGAACCGGGGGTATCAGGGATGTCGGGCTTTTAAGTTCCGCAATTGCAGTTCCGTATGCGTCTTTTTCAGGTACTTTCCTGCATTCTGATATTTTTGAGATGGCTGCAGCATATGCATTTCATATTAGCCAGAATCATCCGTTTATAGATGGCAATAAAAGAACTGCTCTTGCATCTGCTCTTGTTTTTCTTGAAATGAATGGAACCAGCATTGCTGACCCGCATGGAGAATTATATGATGCAATGATGTCTCTTGCATCAGGGAAATTAAACAAACCTGAATTTGCAAAGCTTTTAAGGAGACTTGCAGGATAGGAAAAAACATCCACGTCATCTATCAAAAACTCCACCGTTATCTGTCACTTATTAATAGTCTCAAAATAGTATTTATAAACTGTCTGCCGTTGTCTGTCATGCCCGAGGACTTTTATCGGGCATCCAGAGAATAAGAACTACTGGATTCCCGCTAAAGACATGCGGGAATGACGATTATAGTAATGTACAGACTATTATGAGAACCTTAATTAATGATTCGCAATAATCTCATCCGCCAGCTTATAACCGTTCTCTACACAATCATTTATGCCTATCCCTTTGTAAGCATTACCTGTGAGGTATAGGCCCGGATAGGATTTTAGTTGTTCCTCAATCGACTTTACCTTTTTGCTGTGTCCGAGCAAATACTGCGGGATGGCCTTCTCCCATCTGTATATCCTTATCATGTCCGGATCTGTTTTAAAAGAAAGGACCGGTTTAAGTTCATCAAATACCATACTGATAATTTTATCGTCATCAAGCGCAGCTATTTCCGGAGACTTGGAGCCGCCGACCATTGTTCTTAAGAGGGCATATCCCTCAGATGCCCTGTTTGGAAATATGCTTGAATCCCAGAGAGTGCCGAGAATTTTCCGTCCTTCTATATGAGGTACGAGAAATCCGAAACCGTTTAGAGGATGCCCGACTTTATCTTTTTTGTATCCGAAACAGACAACGGACACGTGAGGGTAGGGGATATCTGAAAGTGTTTTTGAAATCCCGATGTCAAAATCTTTCAGAATTTCAGCAGCGGCATAAGCCGGAGACGCGAGTATTACGATATCAGCTTCTACAGTATCCTTAGATGTATAAAGCTGATACACATTACCATTTTTTACAATCCCATGAACTGAAACCCCAAGATGTAATCTGTCTCCCAATTTTTCTGCGAGTGCGTCTGTAATCGTTTGTGCGCCGTTATAAAATGATGTGAGCGTGCCTCCCGGAGCAACGGAAACCTTGTTTTGAGTTTTGAGTTTTGAGTTTTGAGTTAACTCTTTCTTCTTTTTTCTTCGTATTTGCATTAAAGCCTTCAACAATCCACCGTATTCCTGTTCAAGTTCCTTTATTCTTGCGAAGCAGCTTTTAATGCTCATTTTGTAAGGGTCTCCTGCATAAATCCCGGAGCACATGGGATCTATAAGCTTCTCAAGGGCCTCTTTCCCGAGACGGCGGATGATAAAGTCTGCCACTGTTTCATCTTCCGGGCCTTTCGGGGCATTATATTCCAGCAGCATCCTGAGTTTCCCGCCAAATGAAAGAAGATCGGATTTGATAAAAGCAAGAGGGGATTCAGGCAGGGCATTGAGTTGGCCATTCAGATATATAAAACGTTTTTTGGAATTTTCGTTGCTACGAACCGGTTCGATACCGAGACTTTTGCATAATTCGAGGGTGCGCAGCTTGTTGTCAAGAAAGCCGTTTGCTCCTTTCTCGCAAAGGAAACCGTCTGTTTTATCTGTCCATATCTTTCCGCCGGACCTGCTATCTGATTCCAAGACGGTAATTTCAAACTTGTAACTTGGAACTTGGAACTTGGAACTGTTGAGAAGGGCATATGCAACTGTAAGCCCGGATATTCCACCACCGACGATGGCGATTCTTTTCATTTTAACTCCTGAAGTTTGTTCTGAATAGAGTTTGTTTATAAAGTTTGTTTGTCTGTCATTCCGGCAATCCAGTTTGTATTTTCTGGATTCCCGTTTTCACGGGAATGACATTTACGAATCTATTTTAGCCATAACAAGCTCTTTCATTGCAAGTATAAATTTCTCGGATGTATTTAACGCCCGGCATCTTTTTAGAGTTATACCATGTTTCTCTGCAAGTTTATTATAAAGGATATCTATTTCATAAAGTGTCTCAATATGGTCTGATACAAAACTGATCGGTATGATAAATAAATTTTTACAGCCTTCTTTTGCAAGTCTGATAATTGTCTCCTCAGTTGTCGGTTCAAGCCACTTGATGGGACCTGTTTTACTTTGAAAAGAAAGATGCCATTGAACGTGTAACGAGTGATGAGTAACGAGCGATGAGTTAACCGCTGTGATAGTAGATTTTATATGGTCAAGATAGGGATCTCCTTCATCAATAAACGACTGCGGTAAACTGTGCGCGCTATAGAGGATATGCGTGTCCGTTGTTCGTGTCCGTTGCCCGTTAAATTCAGATATTCCTTGTGCTATTAGATCGGAAAGGGCATCAATATATGGTTGAAAATCATACCACCGGTCAATATATTCAACTTGGAACTTGGAACTTGGAACCTGGAACTGAGAAATTACACGTTTGAATTCTTCAAGAGATGAGCCTGTTGTTGCTTTTGAATAATGAGGATAGAGACTCAGGACAATGAGATGTTTAACGCCGTCTTGAATAATTTTATCTATGGTGTCTTTGATAAAAGGATGCCAGTAACGCATACCGATGTAAACTTTGAACAACTTGGAACTTGGAACTTGGAACTTGGAACTATTGAGCGCTTTTTCAAGCGCCTCTGCCTGTACGGTTGTAATATCAAGTATCGGTGATTTTCCGCCAATTTGACTGTACATATACTCTGTCTTTTTAGAGCGAAGGCTTGAGATAAGTTTGGCGATAGGTTTTTGCAGGAATGCGGGACCGAGCCTGATAATTTCCCTGTCAGAAAAAAGATTGTAGAGGAATGGTCTTACCGACTGAATTGAATCAGGACCGCCAAGGTTTAATAAAACAACGCCTATTTTATTGAAAGGTTCCAAGTTAATCAGGTTATCTTTTACTGTGCCTATGAACCATTTCTACTAAAGCGATAACATTATCAGGTTGGGTTTCAGGTACTACACCGTGACCGAGGTTGAAAATATGGCCTTTTGCCGAAGCTGCACGGGATAGGATATCTTTTACGCGCTCCTCTATTTTATTTTGTGGAAGAAATAATGCTATTGGGTCCAGATTACCCTGTACTACTGCGTTGTTTCCGAGTCTTCTTATTGCATCATCCAGATTTATTCTCCAGTCGACGCCGTGAACATCAGCGCCGGATTCTTTTATTTCTTCCAGCAGGCCTGCGGTTTCGCCGACAAAATAAATAATAGGGACCGGTTCAGATTTCTCCGCCTTCTGCCATTTGCGAATATCATGTATGATTTTTTTGACATACGACAGTGCATATGCCTTAAAGTCCTGAGGTGAAAAAATCCCGCCCCAGGTGTCAAACAATTGAACGGCCTGAGCTCCTGCGTTTATTTGTGCCTTCAGGTATTCGGTAATTGTGGAAGTTATTTTGTCCATTAAGGCGCTGTATAATTCAGGAGACTGGAAAATCATTCTTTTTGTGTTGAGGAAAGTCTTTGATGTTCCGCCTTCTATCATATACGTCGCAGTTGTAAAGGGCGCACCTGAAAACCCGATAAGGGGCACTCTGTCCGCAAGTTCCTTTCGTAATATCCGTATTGTATCCATCACAAATCTCATTTTGTCTTCAGGGTCCGGGACCGAAAGTTTTTTTACAGTATTTTCATCACGGATAGCCGGAGCCAGGACCGGCCCTTTCTTTTCATGAAACTCAAGTGGCATCCCCATTGCTTCAACAGGGATGAGGATGTCTGAAAACAGGATGGCTGCATCAACTTTTAAAATATCTATCGGCTGAATTGTTACCTCTGCCGCAAGTTCAGGTGTTTTGCAAAGAGTTAAGAAATCAACTTTACCTCTGACCTTCTGATATTCAGGTAAATACCTTCCTGCCTGACGCATAATCCATATCGGGGTGAAATCAGTTTTTTCTCCACGACATGCTTTAAGAAATGTATCGTTCATGAAACCTCCAAAGTAGGAACTTAGAACTAAGAACTGGGAACCGAGAACAAAAAATCATTTTCAATGTCCCAATTTATTACTCCTATTTTCTATTATTTATTTTTGCGGTCTTAACGCTTGCTCCTAAAATATTCCTTATCTCTTTAGATTCATTGATAAGCTCTTTAATGTATTTTTCTTTCACAATCTTTGAGTCTCTCAAAAGTCTCAACCAGAAATTTGTTTCTTTTGCCTCTTTAAAAGAAGTATTAATTTTATAAATAAAATCCTCTTTGCTAAATCCTCCTCGCGCTTCTTCATGATTAGCAGCAATAGATGTTCCTGATTTGATCAACTGCCTTCCAATTTCATATGCTGCCAACTCTTTGGGTAAGGTCCTGACTAACAGAACGATTTTCAGTGCAAAGTCATAAAGCCTCTTACTTAAATCTATTTCTTTTTCTTCCTTCACTTCCCGGTTCTCAGTTCTTAGTTCTCAGTTTTCTTGGCATATATCCGCAGAAAGGTTCTTCGTCCATGTAGTCTCCGGTCACTGCGTATGCGCGTGCGCGGCAGCCTCCGCAGACATTGACATATTCGCAGGAACCGCACCTTCCTTTATAATCCTTGAAGCTTCTCATGTCTCTGAAAAGTTCGGAGTTCTCCCAGATATCCTTGAATGACTTCTCCCTGATGTTGCCTGCTGATTTCGGGAAATAACTGCACGGAAGGACATTTCCGTCAACGTCTATCAGGCAGATAAGCTGACCTGCGAGACACCCTTTTGATCCGCCGGTGGAGAATTTTAAAGTCCGCCGCTCTATTTTTTCACCTTCTTCTTTCTGCTTCTGAAGTACGATCCTGTAGTAGTGCGGGGCACAGGTCGGTCTTACGAGCATATCTTTTTCATTTTTCTCCATCTGGTAATGCCACTCAAGCAACTCCTCGTAATCTTCTTTTGAAATCAGCTCGTTCATTATATCCTCGCCCCTGCCTGTAGGGACAATCATAAACATGTACCATGCGGTAGCGCCGAGCTCTTTGGCAAGTTTGTAGATTTTAGGTATCTCTTTCTGGTTTCTTTTTGTAAAAGATGAATTTATCAAAAATTCTATACCATGTTTTTTGAAGAGTTTTGCCGCGTTAATAACTCCGTCAAATGCGCCTTTTTGAGACCTGAAGTCATCATGGACCTCAGCAGAAGAACCATCAAGGCTGAGAGACACCATCCTGATTTTTGATGATTTAATCTTTTCGCAGATGTCCTCAGTCACCAGCATGCCGTTTGTTGCAAGGCACATCCTCAGACCTTCATCAGTACCATATTTTGCAATATCAAATACATCTTTTCGCAATAAAGGCTCGCCGCCGGAAAGCACGACTACAGGCTTGGCATAGCTTACAATGTCATCAATGATCCTGTATGCTTCCTCGGTAGGGAAGTCCGGGTGCTGCGCTACAACCATCTCAGAAGAAGAACGGCAGTGCACGCACTTGAGATTGCACCTTCTTGTAATTTCCCAGGCAATCCATTTTGGTTCAAATTTTTCGATCATATTTTACCTTAGTAATTTGTATGGCATTCCCGTGAAAACGGGAATCCAGAGTTAGGGCGAACAGCTCTTCCCCCCTACAGATTCCGCATCAAGTGCGGAATGACAAACAAATTAGTTCTTATTTTACCTTTTTTGATTAAGTTATGTAAGTAGGGGCGAACGGCCGTCCGCCCTTACGAAAAAGCGGATTATATAAATTTGGTGAATACCTCATTTGACAGGAGAAGTCCTTTGCGGGTGAGCCTTAAATTGAAAGACTTACTGTTGTATTCCACAAGTCCGGCTTCCTCCAGTTCCTTTATTTCATTTTGATACATACTCACAAGGTCCTGTTTGTACGATTCGGAAACAGTTTTCAGGTTTATTCCACCGGTCTTTCTTAACCCCAGGAAAAATGTCTCTGCTATCGCCTTGTCATTTGTTATCTGTTCGATCTTCTGCACAGGGCTTTTGTTCTCTGTCAAAGCGTTTATATAGAATTCCAGATCGCCGAAATTATAAAAGCGTTTATGGTCAATAAACGAATGCGCGCCCAGCCCGGCTCCGTAATATTCACCCCTGTCCCAGTAGTTGAGATTGTGTTTGCAGAAATAATCAGGCAATGCAAAGTTGGATATTTCATAATGGATGTAATTTTTGGATGTCAGGTAATCAATTGTGTACTCATACATTTCGATGATTTTTTCTTCATCTAAAAGTTTGAGGTTATCTGCTTTTGAGATATTTTTCATTGCAAAATCTCCCCTTACCCCTCTTTGCCAAAGAGGGGAACACACCCCTATATTCCCTCTTGATAGAGGGGACTCTATAAATCCCCCTTTGGAAAAGGGGGATAAAGGGGGATTTTTTAAATATTCATACAGCATGGTCCCTTTCTCAACCGTAAGCTCATATGCTGAAATATGCGTCGGCTTTAATCGTACAGCATTCTCAAGTGTTTTTCTCCAGCTTACTATATTCTGTCCCGGGATACCGTATATGAGGTCGATTCCAATATTTTCAAAACCTGCATCATGTGCGAGAGAGACCGCATGCTCAGCCTCTTCTGCAGTATGTATTCTGCCGAGAAATGCAAGCTCATCATCATGAAATGATTGAATGCCGATACTGATTCTATTTATTCCTGCAAGCCGCAGTGCATGCAGCTTTTCAAAATCTACCGTACCCGGATTTGTCTCGATTGTAGCTTCGTAAGATCCGTTGAAAGTAAGGTGAGAAAACATGTAATAGATCAGGTCTTTCAGAGTATGGGCTGAAAGGGTAGTAGGAGTTCCTCCGCCGATGAAGAGTGTAGAGAATTCTGTTTCGCGCGGTAAGGCTGATATCTCTTTTTTAAGTGCGTTGATATATTCATCTGCTTTCAGTGGATCAAATATCCCTGAGACGAAGTCGCAGTATGCGCACCGTTTCAGACAGAAGGGGATGTGAATGTATAGCGATTGTGCCATGAGTCATTTTAGCAAAGTTGAAGATTTTACTGAATTACCTTACATTAAGAGACAAATGAAAAACGGACTCGACATATTTGAGAAAAATTGGCCCCGAAAATTAAAAGGCTTACGCGTGGGGCTTGTTGTGCATCCTGCGTCTGTAGACAGAAAACTGGAGCATGCCGGTGACTGTTTTTTCAAGAGCAGAAAGCTTAAACTTACAGCGTTCTTTGGTCCCCAGCACGGAATCCGAGGAGAGACTCAGGACAACATGATTGAATGGAAAGGGTTCAGGGATAAGAAAACCGGACTGCCTGTTTACAGCCTCTACAGCAGTACACGTAAGCCTGCGCCTTCAATGTTGAAAGACTTGGATGTGCTGGTAATAGACATGCAGGATGCCGGCTCCCGCTATTACACATTTATATGGACCATGGAACTCTGTATGCAGGCATGCAATGAGCTGGGGAAATCTGTTGTAATACTTGACAGGCCCAATCCTCTTGGCGGCATCATCACAGAAGGTACAGTGCTCGATATGTTTTTTACATCTTTTGTCGGGCGACGTCCCTTGTCTGTACGATATGGTATGACAATAGCTGAGATCGGCAGTTATTTAAGAAATGAATTTTATTCTTCACTGGATTTTCATGTCATCCCTATGAAAGGATGGCATCGCAGGATGTGGTTTGGTGAGACAGGTTTGCCGTGGGTGTTGCCTTCTCCCAATATGCCTACGCTGGATACCGCTCTTGTATATCCCGGCATGTGTCTTCTGGAAGGCACCAATGTAAGCGAGGGACGCGGCACGACACGGCCATTTGAGATGTTTGGAGCGCCTTTCATAGATGCTGAAGCTTTGATAGAGAAGCTGAAGTCATTTAAATTACCCGGCGTTATCTTCAGACCCATCTATTTTCAACCGACTTTTCAAAAGCATGCAGACGAGCTCTGCAGAGGAGCGCAGATTCATGTCACTAACAGAAATAAATTCAGACCTTTTAAAACAGGCGTCGCTATTATCAAGACAATACATGACCTTTATCCTGATTGTTTTGAATGGAAGAAGCCTCCTTACGAATATGAAATTGAGAAGATGCCGATAGATATCCTCGCAGGCACGGACAGGCTCAGGAAAGACATAGAAAACGGCAGGTCACTTGAGCATATGGAAGAATGGTGGAACGAGCAATGCCGGGAGTTTAATAAAAATATCAGGAAGAAATATTTGATCTATTAATTAGAGTTTGTTTATAGTGTAGTGCGTCGTAAATCCCTTTACAGTGAATCTCTTGAAGATAGTCGATTATTGTCATTCCCGAGGTAGTAATCGGGAATCCAGTGTCTTTAAGAAACAAAGAACTCTGGATTCCCGCTTAAGGACTGCGGGAATGACGGCTAACAGACAACAATAATGAACAAAAAAATCAACATCTTTATTCCTGCTGCGGGTATTGGTGAGAGGCTTCAGCCGATTACATTTCATATTCCAAAACCTCTGCTGCCGGTTTTAGGTAAACCGGTTTTGCAGTATGTATTCGAAAAAATATCAACTCTGCCGGTTAATAAAATTGCAATTAATGTTCATCATAAGAAAGAGGTTATTGAAGGCTGGGCAAAACAATATTTCAAAAATCCCCCCTCACCCCCCTTTGCTAAAGTGGGGGATTTAGGAAGTCCCCCTTTGGAAAAGGGGGATGTAGGGGGATTATCAGAAGATAAAATTATCCTTTTTCATGAAAGAACGATCCTGGGCACCGGAGGGGCGCTGAAAAATGCAGAGGGATTATTAAATGAAGGAACTTTTCTGGTGCACAATTCAGATATACTTTCTGATATAAGTTTGGAAAAACTTCTTGAGCGCCATCTCAAATCCAACAATCTTGCAACGCTTGCTGTTCATGATTATCCGAGGTTCAATAATGTCGTTGTTGATGAGAATGGATTTTTTAAACACGTAGGGACGGGTTTCAAACCCGCCCCTACCGGGGGACAACGATCGGCCTTCACAGGCATCGCCGTTTACGAACCTGAATTTCTCCAGTTTCTCCCTTCCGGCGCATCCAGTGTTGTTGATGCGTGGCTGAAGGCTGTGGATTCCGGTTGCAAGGTAGGAACGTTTAATGTGAACGGTTGTTATTGGAGCGATATTGGAACACCGGAAACGTATGCCCGTGCGGTTTTTGATGCGCTGAAATCTGATGGAGAGACCGTGTACATCCACCCGGCAACGAAGGGGTGTGAGAATGTTGATTACCAGGGATATGTTGTAATTGAAGAGGGCTTTACATTCGAAGATGTAGGGGTAATTCATGAATTACCCCTACTCAGAAATTGTATTTTGCTTCCGGGCAGCAGGGTAGGGGCAATTCATGAATTGCCCCTACTTGAAAACTGCATCATAGGCGCTGATTTCAAAATTGATTTGAACAAATCAGAGATACTGAATATTGAAGAGAACGGGAAACAACTGATTGGCGCAGGAGGTTCGGACAGAAAATACTACAGAATTAAAAGGGGCAGAAAGTCTGCTGTACTGTTGGAATGTAAAATGGACGACCCTGATTTTAAGCGGCAGATAGAATATACGAAGTTTTTCCTGAAATACTCTATCCCTGTTCCTGAGTTGTTAGAAATTGATTTTGATGAGAAGAGTGCTGTATTTGAAGACGCCGGAGATACTTCTCTATATAACTGGTTAAAATGTCCTCGTTCGGAGACAGAGATAGAAGATATCTACAGGAGGGTAATTAACGCATTGGTACTGCTGCATACTGCTGCAACCGATCATGTGGCGGTATGTCCGCTTCTTAAGGACAGAATTTTCGATTTTGAATATTTCAGATGGGAGACTGATTATTTTATCGAAAACTATATAGATGGCATTAGAAACATGAAAGCTGACAATATTTCAGGATTGGAGGATGAATTAAATAGTCTTGCATTTAAAGCAGACTCTTTCCCAAAGACCATAATTCATCGGGATTTCCAGTCGCAAAATATTATGGTGATGGCAGATCGCACCTTGAAAATAATTGATTATCAGGGAGCGAGGATAGGCCCTTCAGCCTATGATGTAGCTTCAATACTGTGGGATCCGTATTATCGCCTTCATGACAATATGAGAGAGAAACTTGTGAATTATTACATCAGTCAGATTGAGGATAAATTTGATACAGACTATTTCAGGGAGACACTGCTTGTATGCAGGCTTCAAAGGCACATGCAGGCGCTTGGCGCATACGGCTACCTATCTTCGGTCAAAGGGAAAAAATATTTTTCAAAATATGTACCGGAAGGATTGAGGCTGCTGAAAAATGATATATCACTTTTAAAAGACGAATATCCGGAGTTGTACGAATTGGTTATGAGACTGTAGGGGCGACCCGGCGGGTCGCCCCCCGGCGGGTCGCCCGGAAAAGGGCGATTCACCGAATCGCCCCTACAAGATTTCCATCGCCTTTTTGAACAAATCGTTTAGCTTCTTACTTTCATCGACAACCTCCAGGAGAATATTTGCTAAATCTTTTTCTCCAAGGGATTCTGTCTTCGACACCCATTCGCTGTATGTTTTGACATGTGCTTCGTTATGCTCTATCCAGTGTTCAAGCAGGTGTTTTAATTTTTCAAGTTCAGTCATTGAATGTCTCCTCCAGTTATTTTTTCTCTCTACTTTCTATCCGTAACTCTCTGCATTTTATTTAAGGTTATTCAGACATTTCTGTGGATACCTCTTATGTTTCCCCCTCCCTCGACGGGAGGGGGTGAGGGGGAGGGTGATTCCACACAAAACCCGGAAGAACCTTATTTATGCTGTAAAGAAAGCGGCAGTTCAAGATTGTTTTCTTCAAGAAGCGGTTCGTTTAAAAGAATTTCATCGGTACGGCCGTCAGCCGTGACCTCCCCGTCTGATATCACGAGACACCTCGTGCAGACATCGCGTATAAGATCAAGATCATGGGAGGCGATGATCTTTGTATGCCTGAATTCTTTCAATAGATTTATAAGCTGCCTCCGTGACTTGGGATCAAGGCTTGCTGCGGGCTCATCCATCACAAGTATGTCCGGCTGCATTGCAATAACTGCTGCAATAGTTACTGCCCGTTTCTGTCCCATTGAGAGATGGTGAGGGGGTTTGTCTTTAAGGTTTAAGCAGCCGACAGTTGTCAATGCTTCATTTACTCTTTCAATTACCCTTTCCCTTGTCATCCCGAGATTCAGAGGGCCGAATGCGACATCATCAAAAACAGTCGGCATAAAAAGCTGATCATCAGGATTCTGAAATACAACACCTACGGTTTTCCTCGCATGATTGATTGTGGACTTGTTCAACTGCAGATCACCGATAGTAATCGTCCCTTTTGCTGGTAAAAGATAACCATTCATATGAGAAATTAATGTGGATTTCCCCGCCCCGTTTGCGCCGACAATGCCCACTGATTCGCCGTGTGTTATCCTGAAATCCAGGCCCTTTAATGCATCTGTGCCGTCAGGATAGGTGAAGTGAACGTTGTTGAATTCTATAATGTGGTGGCTCATGGTTTAATTCAAAATTTAAGTACAGCATCTCCAATCAGTTCTGCAATATCATACATCCTTAAAATGATGAATACTGAAACCGATAATAAAGCGAATATAATATCGGTGAATTTAAATTTAATATCTCTCAACAATCTTATCCGTCCGTCAAAGCCTCTTGAACAGATTGCATGGTAAATCCTTTCCGAACGTTCTATGCTCCGTATAAGAAAGGTCCCGATGATGTTGATGAAGGTTTTAATATCCCTGCCGTGTTTGCCGAAGGCCCTCATATTTCTTGCCCTTACAATCCTCATCGCCTCTTCAGCAAGTACGAATAGATACCTGTAGATGAAGAGTAACTGCATTACAAAAACTTTCGGCACACGCAGTTTCTCAAGCGCGGAACATATTCCGGGGAATGAAGTGGTGGCGATCAGGAGGAGCGCAGAGCTTATGGTAAGAATAAATTTGATGATTATTGAGACATATGATACCCATCCTCCGGAAACAGGGACGCCAGATATTGTATAAACAATAGTCGTATCGAGCATCGGATTAAACATTCCGGCGAACAGCACAAATGGAGAGACGATAAAAATTTTTTTCAGGATAACCCCGGTAGGTATCTCTCCGGCAGATATGAGAAAAACGGGAAAGGCAAAATACGGCATCAACCTGTGAATCTCATACTTGGAGAAGGAAACTACTATAAGAATAAATACCAGGGTGACAACAAGCTTTATCCCCGGATTGATTCTGTGAATAAAAGTCTGCCTGTATGACAGTGTATCAAGGTAACCAATGTTGAAATACTCTTTATCGAAATTCGGCATATAATAAAGCGGTCATAAGTAAAACCACATAGCTTGTCATTCCCGCAGTCTGTTGAGCGGGAATCCAGACAGCTAAAGAACTGGATGCCCGATTAAGAACTTCGGGCATGACGCCTAATTTATGTATCTTTACTTATGAACTCATAAGTAAATTCAGTTTTATGCTCTTCTTGTTTTGAGAATTTTTATACCTGCACCCAGAAGCAGTATTATGCCAAGCACCATGATTGATCCAATTATGCCCGATACAGATGTTCCGGCTCCTATAGCGGGCCACGATTCCCCGCCCTTCAGTTTTGTTGACGCTTCATCACTCTGTTTGAAATTATAGCCGGGCAGAAACGCCGTCTTGTCCTGGACCTGTTTCAAAGCGGGAGCGATCCCGTGTTCCTGCTCCGGCAGTTCGGGTTTGCCGTATATCTTTTCTATGGACCATTCAAGACCGTCCGGATGTGAAGATGCAAACCATGACATCACACCGCCGGTAAGCGCTGCCATAATCAGAAAACCTGTAAATACCTTTTTGATTGAAACTCCCTGTGAAAGTGATCTTGAAAGCGATATGCTCTCAATTATTTCAGGCCGCATGGACTTTACAAAATTAATCACACTTGCTGTGATAAACCCTTCGACAAGTCCTATCGCCAGATGTATCGGCAGCATCATATAGACGAATGTGCTGAACGGCAGCTCGCTTCTGCCTGAAAGCATGGTTTGCAGAACAACAGAGAATGCGCCTAACTGAAGTCCTGCGATGACGCTAAGTATAGAAGCGATTAGTATGCGCCTTGAGCCGCTTCCGGTTTTCACCATTGTCCTGTAAATAAGAGGATATGCAATGAAACATGGATACACCCCCATATTCCATATATTACATCCGAGGGCCAATATTCCGCCGTCCGCAAAAAACAGGCTCTGTATTGTCAGCACCGAGGCGATAACAATGAAGGCGGCATATGGCCCCAGCAATGCGGCAAGGATCATGCCACCGCCGATATGGCCGCTTGAGCCTGTTGCCGGGATTGTGAAATTTATCATCTGGGCGGCAAATATAAAGGCGCCGAGCACGCCCATCAGCGGGATCATTCTTTCGTCTATATTCTCTTTGAGCTTTTTTGCGCAGTACACGATGATCCCCATCGAGCCTGCCCAAAAGGTTGTCCCTACCGCCGGTGAAAGTAATGCATCTGCCATATGCATAGCTGCCTCTTTTCTCTCCTTGTCCTTCTTGCCCGGAATAATAGTGCTACCAAAATAAAAAAAGTGCTACAATAAAATCAAAAAAATTATTTTAAATGTTTACCCAGTGTTGTCAGTGAAAGTTTGCCGTGCATCACCCCTTTTGTCCCTATCAGTCTGTCAGCTATATTTTTTATATCTGTTCCCTTTCCTTTAACAACAATGACCTCAAGGCAGTTATGTGCATCAAGATGAACATGCAGTGAAGAAACTATGGATTTACTGAAATGATGCTGCAGGTCTGTCAGGGTGTCCGTTAGTTCTCTTCTGTCATGAGAGTAAACAATGCTGATGGCCCCTACGGTTTCCCTGTTGCCATACTCCCACTCCTCTTTTACAAGACTGTCTCTGATAAGGTCCCTGATAGCCTCGCTTCTGTTGGCATAACCTTTTTTGGCTATGAGGCTGTCAAAATTCTCTAAAAGAGAAGAATCTAAAGATATCCCAAATCGTTTAATGCTCACAGTGTTACCTTTTTTAATAAGATAACACTATCTTATCATGCTGCAGATATCATGTCAAGATATTCAGGGCGCGTCAAAAAAATACCCTCATCCTTGACTAACGTAATTCAATTACATCCACACCACTTTTCTAAAATCTTTAAAACCCTCAACAATGTGGTTTGTTGCACCTACGACTGACTTTTAATGCGGATTCAAGGTTGTAATATTTAAGACAGGTACCGCATGAGTAAATCTCTGATCCCATTGAGCTAATCCCTTGCAGGAAATTTATGATTAATGCTCGTTATCAACCAACATTTCAACAATGCCGTCATCTGTTGTACTCAGTGCTTCTTCAGCCATGATCAAAGGCTTTTGATATCCAAGCCCTCTTGCATCTATTACCATTTTCCCAATTTTGTGCCATTTGATGTCAATACCACCTGTCAATTCCATCTATCTTGACTTAACGTTATTCCTTTTTGTATATTACGCTCATGCACAAAAAGCCTAAACAACCGGATCAAGGGAAAATATCGCCAGGGTTTCGAGGACGTATTTGGATTGATGGAAAAGAAGGTACCTTCTTGGGTTATGGAAGAATTATCTTACTCGAAAGAATCCGTGAGTGCGGCTCTATTACAAAGGCTGCCAAGTCAATGGAAATGTCTTACCGAAATGCCTGGGAGCTTGTGGACTCGATGAATAAACAATCCAGTCGGCAGCTTGTTGAAACAGCGACCGGTGGTAGCGGAGGCGGAGGCGCTATTTTGACTGATGAAGGAGAGAAGGCAATTAAACTTTTCTGGGAATTTCACGAGGATTTCCAAAACTTCCTCAGGCGTGAGGAAAACAAGCTGATGCTGTCGAAAAGTACACAACAAGGAAAAATAAAAAACAAGGGGAGATAACAATATGTTAAGAAGATTGCAATGGATTTCAGTGGGTATGATTTTTATTTTGGTAATATTTTCATCTGTGACGTTTGCAGAAGCACCAAAGGAAATAACCATATCAGCGGCCGCTGATTTAAGCCGTGCCTTCAAGGAGATCGGGGAAATGTATGAAAAGGAAACCGGAGTAAAGGTGTTACTCAATTTTGGCTCCACCGGCCTGCTGGCGCAGCAGATAGAAGGCGGCGCTCCGGTTGATCTTTTTGCTGCTGCAAACAAAAGTTACATTGACGCACTTGAAGTGAAAGGGCTGATTATACCGGAAACCAAGAAGCTTTACGCAGTCGGAAGGATCACTCTTGCCACCCCAAAGAGATACGCGAAGTTCAGTTCTTTGCAGGATTTATTAAAGCCTGAAGTTAAGAAAATCGCTATTGCCAATCCGGCTCATGCGCCTTACGGAATGGCTGCTAAGGCTGCAATGGAGAAGATCGGCATATGGGAAAGGCTAAAAGATAAGTTCGTATTGGCTGAAAATATACGCCAGGCCCTTGACTATGTTGAAACCGGGAGTGTGGATGCAGGAATTGTCGCCCTCTCTGTCAGTATAGGTTCAAATACAAACTATACCCTTATTCCTGAAGAACTTCATCCTCCAATTGAACAAGCAATGGCTGTAATAAAAAATGGCCGCAATCCCAAAGAAGCAAAGGGATTTGCTGATTTTATAAACGGACCGACAGGCAGGCCAATTATGAAAAATTATGGTTTTGTTCTTCCCGGTGAAGTGAAGTAATAACATGGAGAAGGGACTTGGATAATTCTATCCTTTTTTCAGCGAGACTTTCACTGCAGGTTGCGTTGGTTGCTACGGCCTTCATTATCATAACCGGTGTGCCGGTATCCTACTTTCTCGCACAGAAAAATTTTAAAGGCAAAGAGCTTGTTGATATTATTTTTACCCTTCCTCTCGTTCTTCCGCCTACGGTTACCGGGTATTATCTTATTGTTATATTCGGAAGAAATGGATTGATCGGTAAAATGATATATGACTGGACAGGATTCACAATCATGTTTACATGGTATGCTGCCGCCCTTGCGTCATTTGTTGTTGCTTTGCCGCTTATGGTAAAGACAACCAGAGCTGCTATTGAATCAGTGGATAGGAATCTTATCAATGCCGCTTATACCCTGGGACACGGAGAGATTGAAACAGCGCTCAGGGTTATTTTGCCTCTTGCCAGAAAGGGCATTATTGCAGGCACTGTTCTTTCTTTTGCACGGGCTATGGGAGAGTTCGGGGCGACTCTTATGCTTGCAGGCAATATACCGGGCAAGACAAACACCATGCCGCTTGCTATCTACAGCCTTGCAAACAGCGGTGAATGGACACAAGCGCATACAATGGTTATCCTGCTTACTATCATGTCCGGCCTATTCCTCTATATTGCAAATATGTACACGAAGCGGAGTATATAATGGGGCTTTCGGTCAGTCTGAAAAAGAAGGTCAACGGCTTTACTCTTGATGTGGCATGGGAGATTGAGGATGAACTCGCAGTCCTATTTGGATATTCCGGATCGGGTAAGTCATTGACCTTGCAAATGATCGCAGGCCTGATTAGGCCTGATGAGGGCATTGTCAGGTCAAACAGCAAAACTTATTTTAACAGTTCGGCAGGCATAGACACCCCACCGTGGGTTAGGTCATTCGGCTATGTCTTTCAGGACCTTGCTTTATTCCCTCACATGACGGTTCTTAGAAACATCATCTTCGGCGCTCCTGAGATACCAAAAGATGAAAAAGTCTCAAGAGCCAAAGAAATGATCGAGGCATTTAAGCTTAAAGGACTTGAGGACCGCTATCTTTCCGAGATATCAGGTGGTCAGAAGCAGAGGGTCGCCTTTGCGCGGGCGCTTATCCGTCAGCCGGAGGTTTTACTGCTTGATGAGCCGTTCTCAGCCCTTGATCATCCCCTCCGGCTGGAAATGCGGCGCTTCCTTCAGGAGGTGAGGGAACGGTTTGCCATATCCGTCATCCTCGTAACCCATGATTTTGATGAAGCCTCTTCTCTTGCAGATAAACTTATTGTGTATTCACACGGAAAGGTTGCTCAGGTCGGCTCTCTGCAAGAGGTGATGAATCAGCCGTCAAGCACTGAGGTTCAGATGCTTGTCAACACAAAGAAGCTTTGAATATCCCCAGCATGTTGCAGATATATGTCTTTCCTCCCAAGAACTTTTATGAGCTGTTTAATTTACAACAACATCACATCCACACTACTTTTCTAAAATCCTTAAACCCCTCAACAATGTGGTTTGTTGTCCCTCTGTGACCGACTTTTAATTCTGACTCAAGGTTGTAATATTTAAGACACGTGCCGCATGAATAAATCTCTGCGCCCATTGAGCTAATCTCTTTCAGTAAATTTATAATCTCCTCTCTTACTGTCGTAAGTTTCACCCCTGCATTAAGAAAAAACATTGTATGGGGAATCTCTTTTGTGACTTTCATTGTTTCGAAAAAACCTTTCATTAAGATCCTGCCGAGTTCTTCTTCTTTGCCGATGACATCGGAACTGATGATCAGCAGCATATCTTTTTCCTGCTCCTCTATCACTGAAGTCTTTTCTTTTGGGTGATGGCTCTGCACCTCACAACCATAACCTTTTACAATCTTCACACACCAGTGAGTGTTTTCTTCTGAGGTTTCTGAATAAAACCCGTTTTTTGTTGCGAACTTTGTAAGGTTTTCTACCGATGCTTCATTATCGACTAATATTTCAACAATGCCTTCATCTGCTTTAATCAGTTCCTCTTCAGCCATAATTACAGGTTTGGGGCATCCAAGACCTCTTGCGTCTATTAGCATCTTCTCCTCCATGTTATAAGGTTTTCAGGGTTCGATAATAATTATTCCTCGGTTGCTATCAGTAACTTCGCCGACGACATTTGCTTTTGGATATAACTTTAGAAATTCATCCGCCTTGTCTTGACTGATTGATATGAGTAAGCCTCCGGAAGTCTGCGCATCAAACAGGATATCTGCTATAGCCGGAGAAATTTCAGGGGATATTTTGATTGCCTTTTTGCAATACTCTTTGTTTCTGTAATCCCCTTCCGGTATAAAGCCTCTTTCCGCATATTCAACCGCCTCGTCTATTATCGGGATTCTCGAAGCATACAGTGTGATGCCCGCGTTGCTCGCCTTTGCCATCTCATAAGCATGTCCAACAAGTCCGAAGCCCGTGATATCAGTACAGGCATGAGCGCCTGCTGTTTGCATCGCTTCTGACGCCTTCCTGTTAAGCTCGCTCATTATCGTGTATGCTTTCTTTTCCGCTTCGACTGTCGCCCGCCCACCTTTGACGGCAGTTGCAATTATCCCGGTGCCGAGCGGCTTAGTTAGAATCAGATAATCGCTTGATCTTGCCCCTGCATTTAGAATAACTTTCGCTGGATGTACGATCCCTGTGACAGAAAGACCATATTTTATTTCTTCATCCTCCACGCTGTGTCCGCCTACAAGAAGCGTTTCCGCTTCCTTCAGTTTATCCGCTGCCCCGCGGAGTATTTTCCCCAAGACCTCTTTTGGCATTTTCTTAATCGGGAAACATACAATATTCATTGCAAGAAGTGGTTTCCCTCCCATAGCGTAAACATCACTCAGCGAATTCGCCGCTGCTATCTGCCCGAATATATAAGGGTCATTCGCTATGGGTGTAAAGAAGTCGAGAGTCTGGATGAGCGCTATGTCTTCTGATAATTTATAGACACCGGCATCCTCACCTGTCTCATATCCCACAATCAGATTGGGATTTTTTACAAGAGGCAGCATCTCAAGTATGCCCTGCAGGTCCAACGGACCTATCTTTGACGCTCAGCCTGCCGCCTTTACCTTTTCAGCCAATTTAATCTCGGGCGACTGGTTATCTTTCTCCATTGTTGTCCTCCTGATAAGAAATTTGCATGATTCCTGATCTTATTTCAGAATTTTTACAGCACATGCCTTGTACTCTGGCGTCCCTGCAATCTCATCTCTAAATTCCGAGGTCACGAAGTTCGTCAATGTATCCTGATAGTGGAAAGATAAAAACAGCATCCCCTCCTGAGATCGGTCTGTTATCTTTACCTTTACCTGAATCTCTCCGCGTTTTGAAGCAACTTTAACCATATCTCCATTCTTGATATTCAAACGGTTTGCATCTTTGGGATTGATCTCAAGAAGTTCTTCAGGGCAGAGTTCCATGATTCCTTTTACCCTCCTTGTCATCGAACCGTTGTTGTAATGCTCACGCCTTCGTCCCGTTGTAAGCATAAAAGGATAATCCCTGTCAGGATTTTCCCCTGAACCTTTGTGGTCAAGGGGGATAAATGCTGCAAGACCTCCCGGTCTTGAAAATGATTCTTTATAAAGTGTCGTTGTCCCGCAATGTCCTTTGGCAGGACAGGGCCATTGGAGACTCTCTTTCTCAAGGCGTTCGTAGCTGATGCCGCCGTAGGCAGGCGCAAGGCTTGCGATCTCATCCATGATCTCTGACGTATGATTATATTTCATGGGGTAACCCATCCGGGTTGACAGCTCACAGATGACCTGCCACTCTGCCATTCCCGGTAAAGGCTCAATGGCTTTTCGAATTCGCTGAACTCTCCGCTCTCCGTTTGTGAAGGTTCCATCTTTTTCCGCAAAGCTTGCTCCGGGCAGTATAACATGGGCAAATTGCGTAGTCTCTGTGGGAAAGATATCCTGCACCACCAGAAATTCGAGGGACTGCAATGCCTTCCGGATATGGTGAAGATTCGGATCAGTATGCGCTGGGTCTATTCCGAGTAAGTACATGCCTTTAAGATTCCCCTTCAGGGCTTCATCCAGCATCTCAACAGTCTTAAGTCCAGGCTTACTGCTGATTTTAATATTCCATGCCTTCTCGAACTTGGCCCTGCTTTTTTCATCAGTGACATAGTGATAACCCGGTAGTGCGTTTGGAAGAGGCCCGACATCACATGCGCCCTGCACATTGTTCTGCCCTCTGAGCGCCATAATTCCCGTTGAAGGCCTCCCAATCTGTCCGCAGACAAGCGCAAGATTAGCGATTGCAATTGCGTTCTCTGTTCCGGTCAGATGTTCGGTAACTCCAAGTCCATAAAGTATCATTGCGTTTTCTGCCTTTGCATACAGATGTGCTGCTTTATACAGTTTATCTTTTGAAATGCCTGTGATACTCTCCACTCTTTCAGGTGTGTACTCACTGACCTTTTTCTTTAATTCTCCAAATCCCTCTGTTCTTTGAGAGATAAAATCCTTATTCTCCCAGCCCTCTTTGAGAATGATATGAATCAGTCCGTTAATCAGGGCGATATTGGTTCCCGGACGCAGATTAAGCCAGACGTCGGAGTATTTCACCAATTCTATTCTTCTTGGATCAGTAACAATAAGTCTTGCTCCGTTTTGAAGGGCTTTTTTTAGATGCAGAGAAACAATCGGATGTCCTTCGGTTGTATTTGAACCAATTACGAAAAGTGTATCTGCTCCGGCTATTTGATCGAAAGAATTGGTTGCGGCTCCTGCGCCGAACGATCTTGCAAGACCCGCAACTGTTGGGGCGTGACATACACGGGCGCAGTTGTCTACATTGTTACTGCCGAAACAGGCCCTTACCCATTTAGCAAGCAGAAAGTTTTCTTCGTTACTGCAGCGCGCTGATGAAAAAGCGCCGACCGCATCCGGGCCGTATTTTTTTAGAAGCTTTTTGAATCTGTCTGCAACGGTATCCAGAGTCTCATCCCATGAGACAGAATGAAATTTATTCCCTTTGCGTATTAAGGGCGTAGTCAAACGGTCAGGGTGATGAATAAATTCATATCCGAATCTTCCTTTGATACACAGATTTCCTTTATTCACAGGAGAATCATAATCGGATGTCACCCTGACAACCTTGTTGTCTTTTACGTTCAGATAGAAATTGCATCCTGTTCCGCAATAGGTGCAGGTGGTCTTGACCTTCTTCATCTCATAACTTCTCCCCATCCCTTTTGACGGCTTTGCTACAAGCGCGCCGACAGGACAGGTTGATATGCACTGGCCGCAGAACTCGCAGTTATCCAATAAATGAGGCTTGCCGAATGCAGTGCCGGGCGTTGTGTTAAATCCCCTCCCTGTCATATCTATCGTCCCTGCCATGACAACCTCATTGCAGATTCTCATGCACCTTCCGCATAAGATGCATTTCTTCGGATCAAAGGTTATGAACGGATTGTCTTCCTTTAGCGGGAGTGTCAATACCTGTCCCTCAAACCGGTCCCATTTTACGTTATATCTGTAAACAAGATCCTGCAGTCGGCAGTCGCCGGTCTTTTCACAAAGCATACAGTCATTCGGGTGATTTGAAAGCAGAAGTGAAAGTATGCTTCTCCTCAGCGATGTCAGTTTATTGCTTTCTGTAATAACTTCCATTCCATCTATTGCAGGCGTTGTACATGAGGGAAGCGGTCGGCTTATTCCTTTTATTTCAACAAGGCATAACCTGCAGCCGCCGTAAGATTCCAGCCTTTCGTCATGACAGAGAGTAGGGATATCGATTCCTGAGTCCTTTGCTGCTTCGAGAACGGTCTTGCCTTTCTCACATACGATATTTTTTTCATTTATTTTGATTTTCAATAAATCAGTTTGCGTAACCATATCCTTTTATATTTCTCCTTTCAAATTATAAAGGGGGGGATAGCCCCCCTCTATAACTGCTACTGTTTGATCGCCTCTGGGATTTCATGAGTATGGCATTCATTGCAGTTGTGCTGGGCGGTAATTCCATATAGCGCTGAGGGAAGTTTGCGATCAGACCTGAACTTCCCATCTTTCCAGTCATTCAAAAGCATGACTGTTTTCATCGCAACATCTGCCGTAACACGTGCACAACGGTCTTTCCGTTCGGGGCTTCCCAATGATTTGCTGGCAGCCTTGGTCCATTTGCCGACTGAAAGGTGGCAAAGAGGCGAATTGCTTGTGGTTTGTACCGCAACCGTTGCCTTTGGATTTGAGGGCTTATAGATAGGAAGCTCTGTATCACTGTACCACTGAAGCATTTCGTTCATAATCTGTTTCCCTACATCGTAAGGTGCGATAAAGCCTACTGCTACCGTTGCCCCGAGCAGTGAGCCGCATAAGGTGCCCCAGCCAACAAGCCCGCCTTCACCAAGCCTAAGACCCTCGACCGGCAGTTGTGTATAAGGTTCCCCTATTTTTTTTTGAAGAGATGTTAGTATTCCGCTTGCAACACCGTAAGAGCAGAATGCCTTATACCACCCGTCGTAGGCTATTTTCCCAACTTCTTCCGGTTCTAATTTTTCATATGGCCATGGCAACTGTTGGGGCACCGACCCCTCAGCGTTGGAAAATATATTCATGCCTGCTGAAACACCAGCTACAACTGCTGTCCCGACAACAAGCTTTCCTGTGCCGGTCAGCAATTCCCTTCTTGTTAAACTTTTTGTTGTCATAAGTGTTAGCCTCCTTTTCTTGAATTTATCTCATCTTTCACTGAAGCGTTAGCTCCTTTTGACTGCATCAGGTAGCCACTGCCTCCCTTCCTCTCGTGCCGATCTGATTTATTTCGTACATTATTCGTACATTATAGGTACTGGAGAGGGGCAGTGGGAATCAAACCCACCAGAACGCTTTTGCGCATCCTGTCTCTGGTTTTGCAGACCAGGAGGGACACCAGTCCCATACCCCCCGATTAATAATTTCAAATGACATATGAACAATGACCAAAGGAAAATGACGAATGGCATTTACTGTATGGTCAATTACAACGGATTATAGTTATCTTGCGGCTGGTAGACTGGGTGGATATGATCGTGAAGAGAGATGCGTTTTAAAAGACTCGGAACGTGAACAGCAGACCGCACAGTCTCCTCAGCCGGCAAACCTGGACCAGGTTTCTTTTACTACTTCAGCCGGAATCTGTGTTGAATATATTAAAACAGGAAACTGTAGGCAATCCGGTTCACCTCCTTTTATCTAAGTTGAAAAGAAATGTACGCTATTATCTCCAATGATGCAAGTGGTTGTCAATCATTTTTTCCCATTTTTTTTCCATGAAATTGTAAATAGTATTTATAATCAGTATCCAAAAAATAATTTCATGGTCCGCCCTTACCTAAATCATTACATTTAGGGTACAATAACTGATTCAAAATGATGGATATAGCAAATATAGTCAGACAATTGGCCATATCGGCTTTGCCGGTGCTGATAGCAATAACATTCCATGAGGTGTCTCATGGTTTTGTTGCTAACAGGCTCGGCGATCCTACCGCTAAAATGATGGGGAGGCTTACGCTTAATCCTATAGCACATATTGATCCGGTAGGCACGATACTGCTTCCTCTTATGATGATTGTTTTAACAAATGGACAGTTCGTTTTTGGATATGCCAAACCTGTCCCGATCAACCCGTCAAACTTTAAGGACCCTAAAAGAGACATGGCTATCTCAGCAGCAGCCGGTCCGATTACAAATATCCTGCTTGCGATATTAAGCATGTTAATTCTCAAGTTCATTGTAATACCGTCGTCTGTGTTTTTTCCCGGAATTGTCACTACAACGGTCCTTAAGCCTTTGACGCTGATGCTGACATCAAGTATCATATTTAATGTTGTCCTGGCGGCCTTCAATTTAATACCTATTCCACCTCTTGATGGCGGCAGGGTGCTTGTCGGTTTTCTGCCTCATAAACAGGCTGTTTCCTATAGCAGGATCGAGCCATATGGCTTTATAATAGTAATTGTCCTGATTTACCTGGGTATTGCGAATTATTTTGTTATGCCTCTTGTAAGACTGTTTTTGGCATTACTGCAGTTGTTTTGAAATAGACATTATATTTTTGTATTATTTCATTGCTTGCTGTCATTCTGGGCTTGATCCGGGATCAAGTCTGGATTCCCGTTTTCACGGGAATGACAAAAAAAGGAAACACTTTTAGAACCAAAATCCAAGGAGATCATAAGTTGTCAAAACAAAGGGTTCTCAGCGGAATACAGCCCAGCGGGAAGCTGCATATAGGCAACCTCGTCGGCGCCTTGCAAAACTGGGTAAAATTGCAGGAGCAATACGAATGTTATTATTTTATTGCCGACTGGCATGCGCTTACATCTCAATATGCCGACACTGCGCAATTGCAAGAGTACATCAAAGATGTACTGGTTAATTGTCTTGCTGCGGGCCTTGATCCTGAGAAAGCAACAATCTTTCAGCAGTCACACGTTCTTGAACACGCTGAACTTCATGTTTTGCTTTCAATGATAACACCTCTCGGATGGCTTGAGCGTGTGCCTTCTTTCAAAGAAAAGCAGGAGGCTGTAACAGATAAAGACCTCAACACATATGGATTTCTCGGTTATCCCCTGCTTCAATCAGCGGACATTTTAATTTATAAAGCCAATTATGTACCTGTCGGCGTTGATCAGGTACCGCATCTGGAGATTACAAGAGAGATTCGCAGGAGGTTCAATCATTTTTATGGCGAGGTATTTCCTGAACCTGAAGCGCTTCTAACACAGTTTCCAAAAGTGCCGGGCATTGACGGAAGGAAGATGAGTAAAACATATGACAATTGTATTTACCTCTCTGATTCATCAAAAGAAGTTGAACATAAGGTTAAAACAATGATGACAGACCCGCAGAGGATAAAACGCACAGACAAAGGCGATCCCGAGCTTTCTCCGGTTTACCATTTGCACAAAATATTTTCTTCCAAAGAAGAACAGAATGAAGTTGCCGAAGGATGCCGTACAGCCGGTATCGGGTGTATTGGCTGCAAAAAGATTTTGATAAAAAACCTTTTTGCGGTGTTAGAACCGATCTGGGAGAAACGGAAGTATTTTCTGGAAAAACCCGACTATCTCGAAGATATAATTGCATCAGGTTCCAAAAAAGCAGGGGAAACCGCTTCTGAAACAATGGAGAAGGCAAGAAGAGCGATGAACCTGAAGTTGTCTTAAATTTGAATTATTGCTTTTATTGTCATTCCCTCTTTTCGTTGATGAGGTATTTGGCAACGACTGATGAAAGAGAGCAAGGCGCTGAAATTCCTTGTTGCAGCAAGCGCAGCGTTTCGAGGTCTGACTTCCAGACAGTATCCCCGGGAACGAGAAAACAGATGCTGCCCGGCTCATCCTTCATGTAAAGTTTATTGTTCTTAAAAAAGTAGTAGTCCTTGCTTACACCGGTGGGATAGGCATGCATGAATGGGGGGATATCATTAGGCCTGAACCAGAGCTTTATTTCTCTTTCAGCGTCACTGTCATTAGCAGAAGCATGAATGAGGTTGTCCATGCGCTCACCGATTACAGTTCCTTCCGCATCCTTGAGAGGAACCACTGTCCCTAATGCACGGATGCATCCAGGCTTTTGCTCTCTGGCGATATGGGGATTCGTCGGACCCACTATATCACGTATCTTTTTTACTGTATCCGTCCCCTGATACACAATCGCAATCACTCTATGCTTTTCCGGTTCATCAGGATAATGTAAATTCCCCATGATATAATCCAGAAGAGAAGGGAAAAAAACCTTTCCCCGATGTTCAGCATAGTGTTCCTCAGCAAGCATTTTACTGACATGGACAATCTTTGTCCCGGCAAAACGCAAACCTGTATGAAATTCGGAAAGTTGAGAAAGTATATAACCCGTCAGCGAATTCTTAAGGGCATCAGGTTTGATAAGCACAAGGGTCTGTTCAAGTATTTTTCTGTCCATGCAAAATCACCTCTTTCACAAGAATTGTTCTGAATTATGTGGTCCCATTCCGATGTATAGGACTTACCGACTTAAAAATTAATCTTTAACTTTATAACTCAATATTAACTGCTGTCAAGGCATGTTAGAAAAGAACGAAAAAAGTTGAGCCCTCAGCGTTTGGACATGGGGATGTATTTCCTCATTCCTTTCAATGATGAAAAATATGAAGGCCTTATAATCCTTCCCTGCACAATCTCCTCAATCCTGTGTGCGGACCAGCCTGAGACACGTGCCATTGCAAATATCGGAGTGAAAAGCTCTTTTGGTATCCCCATGCACTGGTAGACAAAACCGGAGTAAAAATCAACATTCGTGCATACAACTTTGCCTTTCTTGTCCTTAACAAGCTGGGGAGCTATCTTTGCAATTTTTCTGTAAAGCGAAAACTCTTTTTCTCTTCCATACAATTTTGCAAGCTCTTCTCCTTTTACTTCCAGAAATACCGCGCGCGGGTCTGATAAGGTATAAACGGCATGTCCAAGCCCGTAAATCTTTCCGGACCTGTCACCTGCTTTTTTGTCTAGCATCCTCTCAAGGTAAGCTTTTACTTCTTCATCACTTTCCCAGTCTTTTACTCTTCGCTTGATGTCACTTATCATCCTGACTACGGCCTCGTTGGCCCCTCCATGAAGGTGGCCTGAAAGAGAGCCGATCCCGGCGCATATTGCCATATATGTGTTAGCCCCGGAAGAAGAGACGCACCTTGTTGTAAAAGTAGAGTTGTTGCCTCCGCCGTGCTCGGCGTGGAATATCAGCATAGTGTCAAACAGTTCTGCCGTGAACCTGTCAGGGACCTTGCCGGACAGCATGTACAGAAAGTTTTCAGCGCTGCTGAGGTCCGGGTCCGGTTCTGTCAGTTTTTTAGTGTCATTTTTCTTCATCAGTTTTTTCTTGTAGTTGTAAGCTATTATTGTCGGAAACTTTGCTATTAAATCTATGCACTGTCTTGTTACATCCCTGATATCCGTTGAATTCGGATTTTTATCAAAAAGATGCATTGCCGATACAATGGTGTGAAGCGAACACATTTGATCATCATGCCTGGGCCTGTTGAGTATTATTTCTTTCATTTCTTCCGGAAGCGCACGTCTTTTCCCAAGCTCTTTTGAAAAGCTTCTCAAGTCTCCTGTTGACGGGAGTTCACCGGTTAAAAGCAGGTAAATTGTTTCTTCAAATCCAAATCGTTTCTCACTTTCTTTTTCCCTCACTAAATCTTCAACATCATAACCGCAATAGTAAAGCTTCCCGGGTATGGGATTCAATTTTTGTGTGCCATCTCCGGTTATGATTTTCTCATATCCTATAACCTGTCCTTTGCTCGTGATACCTACGAATACCCCTGAACCATCTTCATTTCTCAAACCCAGTTTGATATTCTTTTCTTTGACGATTTTCGGATCTACCTTGTCATGCACTAAAGCAAGCTCTTCAACTTTCCTGAGAACACTCTCCATATATCTCTACCTCCGAAATTATTTG
>JACRLN010000023.1 GCA_016215115.1 Nitrospirota bacterium | reverse complement strand
TCGCTCCCTAAAGGGTCACTGGTTGCTGCCTGATGTTTATAACGGAAAAACGTTTGTCGATGGGGTGATAAAACAAGAATCAAAGGTGCTGGAAAGGATGGCCGCCTGATGGCTATTTACACACCTATTGACAAGACTCCTGAAAATTGTCATCGTTATCTTCTTGCCGAGATTTTACGTAAGCTTGGAGAAAATGAAGGGGTTTGCGTAATAGATGAAGGTGAGCGCCCTTTGCTTGAAAAGAATGATGAATCACTTAAAGACAAGAGTGAGGGCAAGTTTTTTCCGGCAGTTCAGCAGGAAAGTTTATTCTAATCGCATTGCGAAATGGAACAAGACAACAGAGTCAACAATGTACCCAACGTATTCCTTATGCAAGAAGCAAGACCTGGCCCCGATGATGCGCGGTTTGAGAAGGAAAACGCCCATACCGCCCTTAAAGATGTTCATGAAAGCATCTCGGAGCTTCAATATTACCGCCGCAAGATATTCATAGCCCCTGTTTAATAAATCGCATGCCACTAAAATCAAAGACGTGACGCCGGTCTTGTTGTTAGTGAATCTTAAGGCGTTAAGATATTAAGTCCTTCTTCGGCTGCTATTTTGCAAAGCCTGCGGTCTGAGGAAACAAAGGTAAAATTTAAAAAGGCATGAGTTAGCGCTTTTCTCTTTCCTCTATAACCCTCTTGGAAAGGGATACGCCGATTCCTGATAAACTCCGTTGTATGTCCTTCAAGGTAGCATCTGTGCGGCTATGCTTTTTCAAGCGGCGGTGAAGCTTCGTGCTTACATGCGGCTGTCCCTCAGCTTTTACAAGTGCTTTTGCCATAGGCTTGATATCTCCTTTATAGCTCAGTTTATCAATAGGGTAAGATAAAGGTCAAAGCTGGCTTTTGTTGCAGATATGTAAACTTTATCACACGGGTATCTCCAGTAAAATCTTTGCATAATCAACATGTGGCACTACCCGCTTTTTGTCCGTCTCCGTCTTTTCAAGAGTCACTAATCCTGAGTCAGAAAGTAATTTGAGATCCTGATTGACGTTCTTAATATCCCTTCCCAATATCTTTGCCAGTTCATAAACTGATGCAGGTTTGCGTTCTCTGATTACTTTTAAAATAAGCAGCCTTTTATTTGTCAGTACAGCCCTCATGGTATCTATGGAATCAAAATATATTCCTTCCTCCTTTTTGACACGTTTACCTGATTCAAGTTTTTTCCACGTATCAGCAAAATCTTTCAGACTTTCTTTTAAGCCTCTTATCCCTATGTCAATTTTTTTTACCTTCATAACTCACCTCTTTTAAACTTTTCAACATCTGAATAGAAATCCTTTATTAATGTGTCAACATTAATAAACTCATAAGAGGATTCATGGGCTTTGTAGTGTTTATGATCTCCTTTGCTCTCAGCATTATCATAACCTATTACTCTTTTGTCCTCTCTTATATAGACAAGAGAATATTTAAGCCCATGCGCTTTATCTTTCGAGTGAGGCACCTGCCAAATCTTCATCTCGACAATATCTCCATTGGGCTCAATATTTTTCCTGTAAAACAACAACTCTCCCCTCATGTAAGGTATGTTATACCAAATATCTGATATTGTCAAGACACTTTTTGCTTTTCTCTTTTCAGATTATGATCAGAAGGCCATCGAGAAATTGAGACTGGATGTGAAAGAATGTAATAGACTGTAATTATAGTCAGTCAAAATAGGCCCGGATTCATCGAGCTTCCTTAAATGTATAATGAAGCTTTGAACCCGGTCGTGAATAGGCTAAAAGAACGAAAGCAAGACCACGTTTTTACCTTTTCCCTCTAATTATTTCTACCGTCTTGTCGATGACCTCTAAAAGCTTTCTGCTCTTCAGATTACCGATACGGTACAAAATAATATTGCTGTCGGCGGTAAAGATGCGATTTGGTCTTATATTGCTTGATTGCTTTAGCCCGCCTGTCTCAAAGTCATTGTCATCAAGGGGAAGGGAATAAATGTCCCGGACGGTTTTGCTTGTTATCTGGCAAAGGATGACATCATCACCCTCAAGAGATGCCATTACTAAAGCAGGACGGCGTTTGGACTGGGTAAGGTCGGAGAAAGGAAATGGAACAACGACGATATCACCTCTTACAAACCTTGCCACGCCTCATCCTCTTCGGGCAAGAGCCAATCTTTCCGGAGAGATGATTCGCTGGCAATTGCAGTGTCCATTTTTTCTCTGATGATCTTGGTCTTCAAAAAGTGGACAAAATCCAAAACCTCATCAAGATATGATTCCGGTACTTGCTCGATTTCACTGATCAAAATTTCTTTTTTACTCATGGCTGACCTCGCTAATGTTATATTCTATCAAATTTCCTATCTTCTTGTATTTATATCTTATCATTTCCTGTCGGATGCTGCCCTCCACGACTCTCTCGACATCTGGGGTTGGCATATTGAATTTTCCATATTACGGGATTGAAAAAGCATATTCGGTATCACTTGAATATGCCTTTCTCTTAGTACTATTTACGCTGCTTTTTCTATCTCGTCCTTTGTTTCAATCAAATCGATGAGCTTTTCTGCGGTCCTTTGCACGGCATTCCCCCATGCAAGGATTTTCTGTATGTCTTTACCCCATTGGGCGACATAACTGAAACTCTCGGCGGAAGAATCAAGAACACTATGACAAAATCAGATTAAAAGTTGTTATCCTATAGTCATAAAAATGGAACTTCATATTTATACAGCTCAAATTGGAAAATACAAAGGCCTGGATGCTTATGACGTAACAGTAAAAACCGGTGATTATACTTTTGCGCCGACATGGGATATTGTTCAAGCCTGGAAAGCTGGAGCGATAGATTGGGGAACCTATAAACAGAAATACCGTCAGTTGATGTTAGATAGTTACAAGCAGAATCCTACGGCATGGTTTGAAATTCTTCACAAAGGGATTCTAACCCTTCTCTGTTATTGCAGGGCTGGTGAAAATTGTCATCGTTATCTTCTTGCCGAGATTTTACGTAAGCTTGGAGAAAAGGAAGGGGTTTGCGTAATAGATGAAGGTGAGCGCTCTTTGCTTGAAAAGAATGATGAATCACTTAAAGACAAGAGTGAGGGCAAGCTTTTGTCGGCAGCTCAGCAGCAAAGTTTATTCTAATCGTATCCATTGCGAACCGGAATAAGTCAGCGTAGTCAACAATATCTTCAAAGTGCCCCTTATTTTCCTAATGCAAGAAACAAGACCTGTCCCCGATGATGCTCTCACCGTTTGTTTTTTGGAAAGAAATCATTCTCAAGACATCTTGCCAATCTGAAAGTTCTGGCTTTGAAGAACATGCAATGATTATGGCTGCCATTACAATGACTAATATGTAAGCTAACCCGTTTTGTGTCCTCAATTTCATTGAATCCTCCTTTTAGTTGTTAATTCAGTGCAGTGTTAGCTATTCAATAACATGCTCCAATTAAGTAGCTTACCAGTATTTTCGAACTTCGAAAAATCAACATAATATTTCTTTACATGGCTTTCTTTGATAACGCTTTTTATTGTATCTAATAATTCTTGAAATATTTTTCCTGATGAAGCAGAATCATCAGACGGAGAATACTCAAAGAGCTTTCCCTTATTTTGAAAATGTTTCTTCTTTAATTTTTTTGAAATCCGTTCCTTTACAAACCAATATTCACCCCGAACTTGCGAACCACAAATAAAAATTTCTATCCATCCGATTGTTTCATTATATTGCCATGGGAACCAACGTTCCCTATCAAAATAGTTACTGAACTTTTCGTAAGATTCTGTATTTCCTTCGAGACATTTCAAAAACTGCTTCTTCAACATTTTCATTTTTTCTTTGTGCTCATTAATAGTGCAACTATAAATTGGCACTTCAAATAAATAATAATCAGTTAGCATTTATCGGAATCCTTTATCAGCTAATGTTACGTCTTGTTAGTCATTTATTGCTCTTTACAATATCTCGAACTTGCCAATAAACAAAATTTAAAAAGTGGTCTACTTGACCCATTGTCTCAAAACTGCAAGCTTTCATAAATCCTGCAATTAATGTGTTGAAATCATCATAGTTCGTTGCACTAAATGACTGAGCATTTGGAAATTCTTCAAATCCGAAATATTTTAAACTTGTCAAGGGATTGTCATTTAGTACCGCGAACGTTTCAGGACGGTAAGTATGCATAATCTCCGTCACAATATTAGGGCCAACACCCCTGATTTTTTTGTCACTACCTTTCTTGAAATATTTAGAAAGGTTATCAAATGTTTCTTGGGGAGATTTATCAATATATTTAACAGTATCATGTACTAATTTCTTGAAGGCCTGGAATCCCCCAAATATTTTTGATTTATGCCTTTTTATACTACCTGAATGCCACAGCGATTTTTCATCTTTCCTACCAACAAGGGATTCATAATAATTAAAGAATTTATCTTCGTCTAAATCACTACTTCTAATTATTTCCAATATTTCTTTAGCTTTTTTATAGTTATCTTTTCTTCTTTGATAGTTAAGTTGTTCCGATTTGTCTGAATTATATTGTTTTAAATACGTCTCAACCCTTTTCCAATTAAGGTTAAAAATCTTATCCACTTCGTTTTTAGATGTTTCTTTTGCTTTTTTGCTGTTTCTACGATTAATTTGATATTTCCGTTTATATTGACTTAGATCAAACTCGTCAACTTTCTTTGATTCTTCAATAAGCTTCATTCTGTATTGTATTAGTTGATCATATTCTGTTGATTCCTTCTCGATTGTTTGCAAAAGTGAAATCTCAATATTATCCTGAAAACCACCTTTTGTTAAATTCGCAGACCCCACAAGTAGTTGAACTTCGGAATGTGTCGTAAAACAATAAAGTTTTGGATGAAAAGTTATATTTCCGATAGTGTTATTTATAAATAATTGACACCTTGTAAATTTTTCAGTTAATTTTTGGATATCTTTAAGTGCGTCTGGTTCTGTTTGGTAAAAATCTAATCCACAAACAATAGTAATCTTTGAATTGTTTTCTAAAGCGGTTTCTAAATCAGACATGATCAAATCAAGTCCTGATTTTTTCAAAAAAGCGACTGATACAAAAATCTCTTCGGACTTATTTATAAGTTGTTTAATTATTTTATAATGGTTAATTGAATGTTGATTAATAATTATTTCCATTTATTTTTATAAACTTCACAAGTAAATACCGAACCATTAAAGTTTTGAAATACGCCTTCATTTGTTATGACTAACGTATATAGTTTTATCCGTAGTGCGGAGCATTACGGATAAAACATGTTGAACTAAGCCGCTGAGTCGATGATTTAATATACCTCTTGTTATGGGGATTGTAAATAAAAATCTTGGGTATGAATTATATTGACTTCACCAATTTTGGAAGGAACTTGAATGAATAAAAAGGTCTTGCTCTTTTCCACCACAAAAAGCATAATAACAGCATGAAAGTGGTGGAAAAAGATAAGGTCATAAGCGGGATGCTCCGTGATGAACTTAAGCGTTGCCATGAGATGCTTGACAGTCTTGAGAGGTCTGTATCTAAGCTCACGAAAGGCACGATAAGCGAACGGAAAAAGAAATACAAGGGCAAAGTATATTCATACTCTTACCTGAAATATCGCGATGGCGAGAAGGTTATTAGTAAACACATACCGAATAAGGACTTGCAGGAGATATTAAAGAAGCTTGAACTGAGAAAAAAGTACGAGAAGGAAATACAGTCCTACAAAAAGAAAATCGCCTATCTGAAGAAGATCACTAAAACCGGTAAAAAAAGGGGACATGGAAATATCGCTTTCAAATAGAAACATTTTCCCGTCAGAAGTCCGGGAACTTCTTCAGGCATTTTATTCAGTCGGTTTTTTTAACGAGTCCCTGCTGATCGGAAGCTGGGTCATGCCTCTCTATCAGGAGGCTTTCGGCATTAATTATGTTTTGCGCACCATGGATATTGATTTTGCAGTCAAGTTTGCTCTTTCAGACAAAGACAGGAGCATAGACCTTGAAAAAGTCATTACTGATCTCGGTTATATCCCTGTCGTTATGCAGTCAGGCATCCGCAAGTTTACCCGTGAAAATTTCACTGTCGAATTCGTTGCCCACCGGAAAGGCGGAAGAGATAATGAGGTTGTGTCAATCGATAAATGGAATATCACAGCCTCTCCACTTCCTTTTGTTGATCTCTTGCTCAGTTTTCCATTCATAGCAGATTTTGGAAGTTTCAAAGTAAAAGCGCCGTTGCCTGAAGCCTTCTTTGTCCATAAATTGATTACGGCACAAAGAAGACCCGGTGAAAGTAAGAGAGATAAAGATCTCGACCAGTGTTCCATCATTGCCCGGCATCTCGCTCCCGATCGTTTAGATACAGTTGTCAAATCATTAAAGCTCAGCAAGAAAACACAGAAAGTTCTGAGAGCTTCGTGTGATGCGATTGATTTTCCCCCACAAAAGTTGAGATTACAGTAATGATGTGGTGGAAATCAGGATATCAAAATCTCTCTTCACGCCGAAAACAATAATTCTATCAATTCCCCATATCATTAACACTCAGTAATCCCCACCCTCTATCTCCCAATGCTCATAAGTCTTTTCCGGCAGTTCCTGAATGAACGGAGAAGGTCTTTTTAGAATGGAGCCGTCGTGCCATCTGTTGTCCATGACAGGGTAACAAAGATAGAGTTCATCTTTGGCTCTTGTAACGGCGACGTAAAAGACCCGCCTTTCCTCTTCCTCGCCTTCCAGGCTGCCCATGGATTTTGCCGAGGGGAAGCTGCCGTCTGTAAGCCCGATGATAAATACCCTGGACCACTCAAGCCCTTTGGCCCTATGTATGGTGGACAGCACAATTGCTTCTGCTTCTTCTTCCGGCTCCACAACGTCTTCTGCCTGCACGCTTGTGAGGAGCGCAAGGTCGCTCAAAAATTCCCTTGTGGAGTTGAAGTGTTCAGAGTAGTTTGAAAGCTGCTCGATATCTTCTCTTCTGTCTTCATAGTTTTCATAGTTGCTTTGCAGATAGGCGTCATAACTGCTTTCAAGGATTTCCCTTATTGCCTCCGAAGGATTGTTCAGTACATTATCCCCTTTTAATGCCTCCATGCTGATTTTATATGTCTTCCAGTTGTCTCTGGCCCTTCGTGAAAGCAGTTTCGTAATATTATCCGATGCTGCTGTCTCAAGCGGATTTTCTGAAGCCTTGATGAATTCCCAGACCTTCTTTGCAGTAATGTTTCCAATGCCGGGAATAAGTTTTAATACCCTTATCCATGAGATCTCATCCATGGGATTCAGGGCCGCTCTTAAATATGAGATTATGTCTTTTATGTGCGCCTGTTCAAAGAAGCGCAATCCCGACCTCACTTCGTACGGTATCCTCTTTCTTGTCAGCTCCATCTGCAATTCCATTGACTGATAATGCGATCTGTATAGGACTGCTATCTCATTCAGCGGCACCCCTTCGTCAATAAGGTCCAGGATCCTCTGTGATACAAATTCAGCCTCCTGTGACAGGTTTTGCAAAGGGACCATAGCAGGCAGAACGCCCTTTCTTTGAATGGAGTTTAAAATTTTAGGAAACTGCCTTTTATTAAAGGCGATACTCTCATTTGCAAGAGACAGGATTTCTTCCGTGCTTCTATAGTTGGTTGTTAGTTTAAAAACCTTTGTATCGAGGTATCTCTCCGGGAAGTTTATTATATTATCAAAGCATGCGCCCCTGAATGAATAAATGGACTGGGCATCATCTCCGACAACCATAAGGTTTCTGTGTGCTGACGCCATGAGGTCCACTATTTCCGCCTGTATTTTATTTGTATCCTGATATTCATCCACGAGAATGTGCAGAAACCTGCCTGAAAGTTTTTCCCTGACAGCGGGTATCTCAACCATAATTTTTTTCCAGTAATACAGGAGGTCGTCAAAGTCCACGAGGTTCATCGTCATCTTCTTTTTCATATACAACTGATTTGCTTTTTCTATTTCTTCCGCGAAAACAAGGAGGTAGGAAAAATCATTTTCTACTACATCGGCAATCGTCCTTTCGCTGCCTGTTGAGCGGCTGATAACTTCAAGAACTATCTTTCCCTTGGGAAACATCTTATCTGTCCTGAGGTTAAGCTCGGCTATACATGAATCAATCAGGTCTTTTGTGTCCTCGCTGTCAAGGATTGTAAAATTGGCATTCAGATTGACAGCCTTTCCATATTGCCGCAGAATAATGTTGCCTATATGATGAAAAGTCCCTCCCCACGCCCTCCTGGCCTCTCCCTTTATCAGAAGCTCCACCCTGTGAAGCATTTCACGTGCAGCCCTGTTCGTAAAAGTAAGGAGCATTATCCTCGAAGGGTGTATGCCTTTTTCCAAAAGATAAGCAACTCTATAAGTAACTACCCTCGTCTTTCCCGAGCCTGCGCCTGCAATAACAAGTGACGGTCCGTCTCCGGACGTCACTGCGCTGAGCTGCTCCGGATTGAGTTGAGAAGAGTAATCTATAGAAGGTCTGAAAGTATCGGTTGTTGCGAGCTGGTACTTCTTCATGGTGTTCCATTCATTCTAATACAAGCTCATCAAAAATATCACTCTTGCAGGAATTGGAAAAGTTGACAGACATTATTTAAGAGTGTAGATTATTATAGTTAATCAGTTGATGTAAACAGTCTTTCAGCGTCCTCATTTATAACTTTAATATTGTTAAAAAAAGGAGAATAAATTATGAGACATCTTAAAAAATATCTGGTAGTAATTTGTGTTGCATGTATAGCGGGAATTTTAATAACCTCTGTTGCCTCTTATGCTGACCTTGGCGAAGACCTGCTGAATGCGTCAACAGATGGGCGTACCGAAACAGTAAAGACATTGTTGAACAGGGGCGCTGATGTGAATGCAAAAACAGTCAAAGGGCGAACAGCCTTAATGGCTGCATCATTTGGAGGTCACCATGAAATTGTGGAACTCCTGCTAACAAAAGGCGCTGATGTAAATGCAACAGACAATATCAGACGAACAGCTTTAATGCATGCCTCTTTTGAAGGACATGCCGATGTAGTAAAACTTTTGCTGGCAAAAGGAGCTGATATAAATATAAAAACCTCCAGAGGACAAACAGCCTTAATGGCTGCATCATTTGGGGGGCAGCCTGAAATAGTGGAGCTCCTGCTGGCAAAAGGCGCTGACGCAAATGCAACGGACGTTCTCGGAGGAACAGCTTTAATGGATGCAGCTTTTAGAGGTAATACTGAAATAGTAACACTCTTATTAGCAAAAGGCGCTGATGTGAATGGAAGAGACATTAAACAGGGAACGCCTTTAATGGACGCGGCATTTGGCGGTCATGCCGACATAGTAAAACTCTTATTAGCAAAAGGTGCTGAAGTGAATGCAAAAGACAATAAGCAGGAAACACCTTTAATGGATGCTTCAATGGGCGGCAGCTCCGAAGTAGTGAAGGTCTTATTAGCAAAAGGGGCTGAGGTGAATGCAAAAAATAATAAGGGTGAAACAGCATTATTGATTGCGAGGGAAAAAAGTTTTTCAGATGTAGTAAAACTGTTAAAGGGAGCCGGCGCCAGGGAATAATTCAGATTCTTTATGAGGTAATTCCACTTTCTACTCTTCGCTATGGGAGCCCAGCGTCTTAAATCTTAACTGTCCTGTGTATACGGGGAGGGCAAATTTTAAGAATAAAGTAAAGACCAGCGCTCCTGCAGCCCATATTCCGACAGTTATGCTTTTTTCAATTCCGCTTGGACCATACTCATAAATTTCACCTAACACGCTCGGAATAAATCCCGGAATAATCAGGCCCATTCCCTTTTCTATATAAACACCGGTGATTATTAAGGCACATGCCAAATTTAAAGTAAAGAAATTTTCCCTGGTTTTGGGCCTTAAGAAAAGAATAAAAGCAGTAATATTAAATATTAAAGCAAGCCACATCCATATAACCAGACTTGAATGGCCGTGAAGGCCGAAATAAAGGTATTCCATCGGTGCAAGGTGAACGCTGCCGGAATAAAACTCTTTAAAGACTTCTGCGCCGAACAAAAACAGATTTATTCCCATGGCATATGCAATTAATTCTGCGATCTTAAATATAGCGGTGTCTGCAATCTCAATACTGGAAGCCTTCCTGACAATCTGAAAGATTATCAGCATCAATGCAGGACCGGAGCAAAGGGCGGAGGCAATAAATCTCGGAGCTAATATCGAGGCATTCCAGAACGGCCTGGCAGAAAGCCCGTTATAAAGAAATGCTGTAACAGTATGAATGCTGATAGCCCACGGTATCGAAATAACTACAATAGGCCAAATAACTGACATCTTATAATCCTTGCCTATAGAAAGCCTGTAGAGGACATAAAACACTACTATGCTGTTTATTATAAGATATCCATTAAGAACAACCACGTCCCATGCAAGAAGTGAATCAGGGAAATGCATTGCGCCTATAATGGGCAGGATATGCCAGGCCCTTTCAGGCCGGCCTAAATCCGCCACGATAAAAAGCAGGCACATAATAATAGCTGTAATAGCCAGCATTTCACCGAAAAGGACTATTTCCTTTATGGGTTTAAAATTATATAAATAGGCGGGTATAACAAGAAGGACCGCGGCAGCGGCCACACCGACAAGGAATGTAAAATTGGATATATATAAACCCCACGAGACCTGATCTCTCATGTTAGTCAGGATCATCCCCTGATCAATCTGTTTTATATAGGATAAAATGCCTGAGGTTATTAAGAACAACAGAAAGGCAAGCCATCCATAATACCACCTGCTTCCTTTTGTTATAAACTTTAATGTTACGAGAAAATTTTTTATTAACTGCAACAGCTTAGCCATGAATGTTTTTCTCCTTTATAATGCTATGTTGCAAAGAAATAATAAAATTTTGGCGATGTATTTAAGTCTTCCTTGAGACGGAACACCCTTTTATTTTCAATACAGTAACGTATCTCGCTATCGGGGTCCAGCAGGTTGCCGAATTTTCTGGCTCCAACAGGGCATATCTCAACACATGCAGGATATCTGCCCGGATTTTCCCTTGTTCTCTGTATACAGAAGGTGCATTTTTCAACTACTCCCTTATATCTGGGGCGGTTGCCGAGATAATGTGTTTCAGTATTATATTCCTGTTTGGCCCGGTTTGGCTGGCCCCAGTTGAAGTGCCTGGCACCGTATGGACAGGCGGCCATGCAATATCTGCAGCCGATGCACCAGTTGTAATCAACTACTACAATACCGTCCCGTTCTTTCCATGTCGCCTGTGTGGGGCATACCTTTACACATGGCGGGTTTTCACACTGCTGACATTGAACAGGCATATAAAAATGGCCTTCTTCAGGAACTTCCGGAGGGGCATAGTAAACCTCGGCTTCTTCGAGGCTGCTAACCCATTTTTCACCTTTCTTAAACCTTAATACCGTTATCCAGTGAATCTGCGGCTCCATAGATTGATTATTTTCTTTCACACAGGCATAGACGCATCTTCTGCAGCCAATGCACCTTGAAACATCCAGTCCATAGCCGAAGAGCGTGCCCGGCAGGGGCTTTGTACTCTTGATATTAAAGTTAACATTGTATTTTTCAGCGTATTCTTTTTCCATGCGCTTTATGACAGACTGTAATTCATCATCGTTCATTTCCTTAAAATGCTTCTGAAGAAATGCCTCCCACACAGATGCATCAGCATTGCCAACAGGCAGCGCCAGAGATGCAAGTCCAAGGGCTCCTCCCTTGAGAAGGGCCCTCCGGCTAAATGGTTTTTGCAGGATATTGTTTTTTATTTCTTTCGGCATTGTTACCTCAATTTGTCAGATATATTATTAACCGGATTTAACGGTATTTGATCCTGTGTTACTTTTTTGTACTTGTTATCTTCAGGATTTACAGGAGGCGGCAGTGGTTCCAAGGGTCTAAACCGCGGTTGATGAGGCCAATGGCAGTGAACACAGAGACGATACTCTTTTTTACCGTTCCACATTCCAGTTCTCTTGCCGTGTACTCCTGCCTTCCAGTCGCGGAAAATATCACCATGGCACTGACCGCAAAGATAATATGATTCTGTAAAGGGGATTACCTTTCCGCTTGCCAGCCTCAGTTTATCCCTGTCATTGGGGTTATGGCAGTCAAGACACCACCCGTCAAAATGTTTAAGTTTTATGTCTTCGTGATAGGAAAGTTCCCTGCGATTGGTATTTACTTCCATCCCTTTATGACAACCCGAGCAGGGGAAAATACCTTCTGAAAAAGGAGGAGGAGGCACAAAAAATTCCGGAATATCATCTTTGGCTTTTGCAACCTCAAATAACAACAGGAATACAAATAAGGCAAAATAGAGCACATACGGAATCTTCTGCACGTTTAAACTCTCCTTGTTAGATAGTTAAGTGTGAGAAACATACAGCTTTTTCTGTCATTGACATCATTGCAAGGGGCAGCATGTCATTCCCGCAAGCCCCGAACAAGTCGGGACAGGCTCCGCGCGTCGGGAATCTTTCTTGAAAACAAAGAAGATTCCGGACAAGCCGGAATGACTAAGAACTTGATATTCGCTGTAATACATGTCGTTATTATTATAAGACCCTTGATAATTAAGAGAACGAATTAATTTAATCCTTGTATGTTTTTGAAAGCAAGGACACCACTATGCTTAATCCTATAAAAATCAGCATGAGAAAGGCCGAGAAATTTTTCCTGAAATGAATCTCATTGAATGAATTTTTAATTTTTGTATCTATTACGTTTAACTTCCGGGTGAAATCGTCAGTTCTCTGTTTAACAAGATCTGCATCGATTGTATGGAAAAGAGCACGGAATTCCGCCTGAGTACTGAATAATTCCCTTTTTTCATCACCTACATATATCCCCTCTATCTTTAAGTCTTCAAGTTTTTTATCTATATCTCTTATTTTGTTTTCTGTTGCAAACAGGGCCTGTTTCATAATCTTGGCTCTCTCATATGTATGGCACTTGGTGCACAGGCCTTCATTAATGATTTCTATGTTTGCTTTTTGTATGTTATGTGAACCATGACAGGTTACGCAATTTGGTCCTTTCCCTGTCGCCTGGAGGGCCTTGCCATGACCACTTTCAAGGTAATTCCTCAAAATACCTATATGGCACTTCCCGCAGAAATCAGGGACTTCAGTATATTTGGGGGTTCCGAGAAACCCCCTTTGATGTGACATCGACATGGTCGCATCTTTATAGTCGCCGCCATGGCAGTCATGGCATAATACATTATTTTGATAATGCCAGCTTCTTTTCCATGACTGCATAACACTTTGAAATTCCTTTTTCATAATGTCAGAAGAATGGCAATCAATACATGCATTTACTTCCGGCTCTTCTCCACCCCATGATTTGAATAAAAATTCTTTTTCAAAAGCTTCTCTGTAGCTGGCAAGCGCTGAAGACGCAAGTATAAAAATTATGATCACGGGAAGAAAAAAGTATCTCATGAGTACCTCCCCCATAAAGTTAAAGATACCCATATCGTCCATGCCAATATAAAAAAGAGAATAAGAAGAGGACGCTTAAGAATATTTTTTTCCTCTTTTGTATCAAGGTAAGGCCAGAGCAGGAAGATCACAGCAAGTAAAACTTGCAGGCTTATCCCAAAGAATTTATTAGGGATAATTTTAAACATCTGATAAGGTGCGAGAAAATACCACTCAGGCTTAATGCTGAAAGGTGTTTTTAATGGGTCCGCAGGTGTATTTGCTGCCTCTGGCAAAAAAGTCGTTGGCATAAAAGTCATCATAAAAAATACCAAACTGAAAAATACCATGATCATAAAAACCTGTTTTAAGAAAAAATGAGGATAAAACGGGTAACCTTCATCACTTCCTTCTGCCGCTGTGCGGAACGGAGGGGTAGATAGCCCCAGTCGTCTTACTAAAAACATATGAAATCCGGCTATGAACAGAAAAACAGGAGGTAAAAAAGCTATATGAAGCGCAAAGAATCTTGATAATGTGGTCCCGGAAATATTATTGCCTCCTCTGAGGACGTTGGCTATATAATCACCGATAACAGGGAAAGCCGTAGGTATATTGGTAACAATAGTTGTAGCCCAGAAACTTCTCTGACTCCAGGGGAGCAGGTATCCGCTGAGACAGAAAATAAGCGTAATAAAGAACAAACATACGCCCGCAATCCATGTGAGCTCTCTTGGTTTTTTATAAGATAACATTACAAAAATTGAAATGAGATGCAGAATGATAACGATGACCATGAGATTACTGACCACAATGTGTATCATTCTCGGGAGCCAGCCAAAAGGGACCATATTCATCATATCCTGAACGCTTTTAAATGCATAATCAGGATGAGGGATATAATAGATAAGGAGAAAATAGCCTGAGACAGCCTGGATCATATATGCAATTAAAGCGACAATCCCCAGGGTATAAAAAATATTTATGCCACTGGGAACCTTATAATCTTTAAGCTTGATACGGATAAGAGATTGAAGCCCCGCTCTCTCATCAAATCCATCTTTTATTTTTTGCCACATAATTAAATTTCCTATCCTATTACAATGTTGTCACCCTGAACATTAAGAGGTAACTTTTCTAAGGGTTTTGGAGGCGGCCCGGATATAACATTGCCTTCCATATTGAAAGTTCCGGCATGACAGGGACAGATGAATCTGTTGGTTTCTTTATTATATTCAACAAGACAACCCAAATGAGTACATACCCTGGAAAGAGCCATATATCCAATGCCTTTTACATTAATGACAATGGCGGGTGTACCACCAAAGACAATTTCTCTCCCTTCCCCCAAAGGCACATCACTTTTTTTAATACTTATCTGTCCTTTTCCGGTATTAATCTGTGGCGGGGCAAGGAATTTAAATACTGGGTAAGCAAGGGCCCCCACAGCAGTTGAACCTAAGATGAATATTAGAGATTTTAAAAAGCTTCGCCTGTTCATTAAATCCTCTTATATTGAAATTAACGTCTTAAAAAAATAACAGAAACATTTTTTTTTGTCAATCAGGCTTTTAGTTATTCAGACATATCCTTCTTTGTAAATTGTAACGTAGGAGCGAATTTATTAAAAAACCAGAAAAAGATAAAAGGCAGAACAGCGATGACAAGCGCCCCGCCAACCCCTTCTCTGAAAGTTTCCGCATTGTGCGGAATTACAGGCAATGTATAATGCATATATCCTGCAAAGCTAAGGGAAAACGACTGTCCGCCAATAACAACATTCCACCTCATCATGAATACTCCAAACATAACAAGGATCGTTGCGATAACGGTCCTTCTGATTGTCAATCCCGGTAACAGAAGCATGGCAAAGGGTACAATGTTTCCTAATGTATATTGGAGAATAAAAATGTTTGCAAAGTCCTTGCCATAAATTACAGAACGTAGTATATCCCAGGACTTCATGGCAGTATAACCTCTGAACACAAGATCAAGCACCTCAAGGGTAATGGCTGCAATCATGGCGTATATAAGATATCTGGAGGATTTTCTGATCACTTCTATTTCAGCGCCTTTTATTTCCATAGACATCCTGTCCTCGTGTTTTCTTTTAGCGTTGAATTTCTTCCACTCCATAATTATGATGTATGTGAGCATACAAAGCGCGACTCCGGATACTATAGCCGACATGATAAATATAACAGGCATGAGAGGAGTCATCCAAAGGGCATTTGCCTTAACCGAACCAAAGATAAATCCTGCATAGCCGTGCAGGAAACATGCTATAGGAATACCAATGCTTGCAAGTAGTTTTACTGCCTTCTCGTCTCTCTCGCTCGATTCCTTGCTTACGTCATATGCGCCTAATGTCAAAAGGTTATATGTAAAGTATTGGATATTCTCAACCATAGTTTTATCTGCATTCTTACGCAGAGAAAGCGCTGTTTCCACAAAATGCTTTCTATATACAAACCATATTTCATACGCAACTAAAGCCGCATACAATGAAAACACAAGACCAAAGGCAGCAATTGCTGACGTAAAATGCGGCGTCATAAAGACATTGTGGTTTCTTTGAGGCTGCTGCAGATGAAAAAGCAGGGGCATCGGCGCAACGAGAAGAAGTGCAAAGGAGAAAACTAATGAAAATTTAGCCAAATCCTTGAGGTCCTTCTGCCCAAAGACATGATAAAGGGATGACAGGACAAAGGCCCCGGCAACAAACCCGGTCATCAACGGGTACATTACGATTTGAATAGTCCAGTATATGTACTCATTGGGATATGTAAATAGTTCCTTGTGGGTCCAGTCAGCTCCGTGGACTACTAATTCCTGTATTTCGGGTATCATTTCAATCACCTCACATTTTCATCCAGGCCAATATAATAAACCTGGGGTTTTGTTCCGAATGCATCTTTTAAAACAGCTACTCTTTCCGATAAAACTATTTTTGCTACAGGGTCATTACGGTCTCTCAGGTTGCCTATCTGTCTTGCTCCAAAAGGACATGCTTCTACACAGGCGGTTTTCATCCCTTTAGTAATACGGTGGTAACAGAAAGTACACTTTTCAGCAACTTTATATACGGGGTGGAAGAACCTTACCCCATACGGGCAGGATTGAATGCAATAGCCGCAGCCTATGCACCATTTTCTGTCGATCAGGATTACCCCGTCTGTTGTCTTATATGTTGCGCCCACCGGACATACCTGAACGCAGGGAGGATTTTCGCACTGATTGCAGAGCTTGGGAACGAAAAAAGCCTTGGCAATGTTTTCAGGACTTACTACTGTATCACGGACCTTCTGGTTCGTGTAGCCATCCCTTCCGGCATCCGGGCTGTCTATAAGCACCCTTCCATCCTTCAGAATTAAATAACGCTCAACCCAGGTCCTTGAAAGAGGTATGTTATAAGGGATCTCATTCTCATTCTTGCATGCCTTGACACAAAGCCCGCAGCCGACACATTTATAGGTATCAACTACAAACCCCCATAAAACACTTGGCTTCTCAAATCTGTCGGGGAACAGAGTCTCTGCGGCATTTATTATTTTAACAGACACCAGGGGCAATGACAGGCCTGCTATTCCTGCAACTGTATTTTTAATAAGGTCTCTTCTTGTAATCATTTCATTCCCTCCAAACTTGGCTTATGCGGGTTGTGACACACGGAACACTCAATCTCTGAATTGTGCTTATCGGGGTCTATTCCTCTTATATTTGCTCTGCTTGACTGTGGATAAGGTAAAGAGGAGTGACACCTGATACAAAGTCCTCTGCTCCTGTCTATGGTCAACTTGGTTGGATCTGTGGGGTGATCAAAAGCTGGACCGTGACAATTTTCACATTTAATAATCGCGTGCGGAGACTGCATTATGCTGTCGTATTTATCACTGTGGCAGTCTTTGCAATACTCGTTGTCAAACTTATATTTCACCTTAAATGCCTTCCATTCTTCCTCGTTGCCTTTTCTGTGCCATCCATACATATAGCTTTCTCCGTGTACACCAAAATCCTTTGGCACATAAACTTCTCTGATTATAAGGACAACGATAACAAGACCAATTATCACATAAAGAGGACGCAAGGCATAATTTTTCACATCCATTCCCTCCACTAATATGTTTTATATCATGAAACTATTCAGCTGCTAGTTTATGAACCTGTTCGGCGATCTGTATTCATGGCACTTTGTGCATATCTTTTTTGCCTGAGCTTCGGAAACGCGCCATGCGTGCGGTTTGTGACATTCTGTGCATTTCATGCCCATCGTCTTGACATGCATTTCGTGTTTTCCAACCCGGAGCTGGTCGCCGTGGCATCTTATAAGGCAGTCGCCCCAGTCAGGTCTTACTTTTGTATGGGGTTTATGACATTCATAACAGTAAAATTGCATAGGAGCGTCAGGAGGCACGTTTATCTTAGTTGCCTTATCGATAACCTGCTGTGCAGGCAGGAAGTGTTTTACATCTATAGTGTTGTCAGTAGACAATTCCTTTCTTACTGATTCGTTTCCATGACAATACAGGCATTTTCTACTGCCTGGTTTCAGGTCTACGGTCCTGTCAGTATGACAATTCAGACAGGCAAGTTTTTCCATTCCCACGCCATGTACTTCCCTGTTTTTGTGGCAAGTAATGCAGTATCTTTCCTCGAGCGTAAATTGATGTGTCCTGTATCCGTGGCACTTGGAACACTCTACCTGTTCCATAAATACATGTTTTGCATGGTATCTTGAATGACTGACGGTAGGAGCGCTGGGATACCTTTCATCTTTTTCCCAATGGCATGTTATGCATAGTTTCCACGGAACGATAACCTTTCCATGTCTTTCGGGAACTGACTTTGGTCTGTGAAGGACAAAGCTGACAAGCAATTTGTTCTTGTCAACGATGCCAAGCTTGTGACAATCATGGCAGTTAACGTTCTTATGTTCGCTTTGTTCCCACGCGGTAAACGCGGGCTGCATCAAATGGCAGCTTACGCAAAATTTCGGATTATTCTCGGTGAAATCATAAAACCTGAAAGACATGTAACCGCCTCCAAAAATGATTATAAGCACAAGAGACGGTATGATTATCTTGCCGAACGCCGGCATTTGTTTGTGTATTGCTCTGAACCATTTCAGGGGATTAAACATTTACTGCTCCTCCATCTGTAAAGACAGCATTTGATTTCTGAGTGATTGTCGAACTGCAAATATTTTGAAAATCAAGGATGGTGACTAAAGTCACAGCGATTAGAATAACTTTCTTAAAATAAATTTGTCAATCTTGGGTATATATTTTTTTGAATTTTGAAAAAAATTTTTCAAACAATTGTCTCAAGAAAGATAAAGAGAATATTTTCCATAAAGATAATAATTACACTGAGCAACCAGAAGACTTTTTCAACGGTCCTCAAAGACGCCTTAAAGAGGCATGCAAAAATTACTAAAAACAAAAAGACTGAAACCCATTTAAGGTTCCACGGCGCAACCCACAGCACAAGCAGGGAAATATAGGGCCCCAGAAGCAGGTACGGAACCCAAACCTTCCATTTTAAACCGTTGTTTAATCTGATGCGCCTTGATTTTAGGGCTGTTAAAACTAAAATCTGCCACCAGGCGCCTAAAAAGAAGAACATCACACCGTACCTGTCCAGTTTTGCCAGCATTATATCCTGACGGGGAAACGTCTTGTTCTCTATGGCCCAAATTGTAAAAAAGAATATCGCAGGGATAAGAGCAGAAAAGATATATGCCAGAAAATCTAAAAGACAGGCTCCGACAGGAGCGGTTTCCCTGTCTTTTTTTTCTTCTTTGGCAGAAAGAAAGAGTTCTATGCCAAGTGACACAGGGACGATGAGATAAGCAATCTGCTGGTAACGATAAGGTTCCATAAGTTAATGGATTTCGTTAGTAAGGAATTTCATCATGAAGCTCTAAAAATTTAACACACATATTTTATGTTAGTCAAATTATTACGCTTCTCAAAGAAAAACTGCAGTTAAAGACATTCAGGCACAGTACTGGTCATTATCATTTTCTTCTTCGACAACTTCTTTGATAATCGCTCTAATTAATTTTTCGATGCGCTTCTTAATTTCTTTCAGCTCTTCTTTTTCGTCTGCATCGTTATTCATACTTTTTCCCTTCCTGCAATTCTATAACTCTTATCGGCACAAATTTACATTTTCGTTAGCTGCGTTTCTTCCTTTTTGAAATTCTTCTAAAAGGGATGTGGTAAAATAGCTTATATCATAATTGTGATTAGAGTCTGTTTATAAACTCTGTTTATCTGTCATTCCGGCAGTCTCCCCGATTACTGCCTTCGGGGACAGGCTTAAGCCGGAATCCAGTTTTGTATTTTCTGGATTCCCGTTTTCACGGGAATGACGCCCTGGTCATTTAGAAACAGACACTAATTTAAGATATTCAGGAAGGAGGTTACATGCTTGCAGAAGTAAAAATAATTGAAGGAGGACAACTCATAAAGGCTGAAAAGATGAAACTGAAGATGGTGAAAGAATTTAGCGATGACACAATTATATATGAAAATGAAGATGGAAGGGCTGTTGTTTATTTCAGGAATAAGGATGAATATGTTCTGATTTCTATTGATATGGCTTAGCATGAGTTCTTTTTATAAGTATTTAGGGGAAGCAATCAGATACGGAACTATTTCAGATTGCGGAGTCGTCGGTTTAAATGTTTAAACATATCTCATTGACTCTGAAAATGCTGCTGGTAACAATTATTGTTGGGGCTGCAACATGGAGTTTGCTGGACCTCCTTCAGCCCCGTACGATAGATGAAGCATTTAATACCGCGCTGTCTGAAAGGCTCAATGAAGACGAGAACGAAAACCGTATTCTTTTTGACCGTTATATTAAGAACTTCCATCAAAATGCCAAGTTCATCATTTCGCAGAAGCAGTTCTACGATTATATTAAAAAAATCACATATAATGAGTGGCTTTTAGTGCTGACAGTACAGAATCAGGTAAAGTACTACGAAGCCCTCCCTCAATGGCTGCCAAGTTCTTCAATCCTCAGCTCAATTACACATTTTCAATATGCCTTTTTGATAGATGACAGGGGAAATGTAAGGGAAGTCTTCAAGCGTTTTGCAGAACTACCGCCGAAATTACTGCTTAAGCCGGGATACCTGTTGCGGAAGTTAAATGATCAGCAAAGCCTTTTGACCAGCATTAACGGTGTCCTTTATCTTATTACATCAGAAACTCTTTATGGCTCTCAGAATAAATTGCTTGCCACATTAATGCTCGCAACCCCTGTTGACAATGAGTTCCTTACTGATTCTCAGGACAGGGACCATATCGTGGCATATGTAGGAGGTGAAAAACCTCAGATTCTTGCGAGTAACAGGATGGACCTTTTGCCGGAAGGCACCCTGCTGGAATCTTTGCAGGGCGGGTACGTATATTCAGGAAAAGATTTATTTGAATATGGAATATCAGACCGTGGGATAAAAATTGTCACTTTTATTCCCAAAAAGCCGTATGAGCTGCTAAGTAAATCAATTATTATAAAAGAACGTGGAAACCGGATTGTAACCGCCCTGCTGCTCATTCTTTCTTTTTCATTCATAATGTTCTGGATTACAAAACGTATCCAAAGCTTGACCTGGAGAGTAGTGGATTTTTCGGAAAAATCCCTGAATATAAAGCAAAAGGGTTTATGGGAAGGAGACGAGCTCAAAGTTCTTGATGAACGCTTCAGGAATTTGACCGAGGAGATCGCAATATCACATGAATCGCTGAAAAAACAGGCCGAAACCCTTCGAAGGGAAAGGGATAAGGCTCAGAACTATCTTGATATAGCCGGGACCATTATTGTGACTTTAAATTTAAGAGGAGAAATTACAATGATGAACAGGAAAGGATGTACTGTACTGGGATGCGGGGAGGAGGAAATTATCGGGAAAAACTGGTTTGTTAATTTTATCCCTGAAAGAATAAGAAATGAAGAAAAAACAATTTTTGAAAAGATAATGGCAGGAGAGATCGGCCTTTTTGAACATTATGAAAACGCTGTAATTAAAAAGGATGGAGAAGAAAAGTTAATAGCATGGCATAATACCGTATTGAAAAATGAGAGCGGTAAGATTGTCGGTTTACTTAGTTCAGGTGAAGATGTTACCGAACATAAACAACTCGAACAATCTCTTATCGAGATCGAAGAGAGAGAGCGTCATCGTATTGGACAGGATTTGCATGATGGGTTGGGACAGCTTCTCACCGGTATCGCATTTCAGGTCCGGGGATTGGGACGCAAACTTGAGAAGAGCTCGTTTGCAGATGCCGAGGATGCCGCAGAGATTTCTGTGCTTGTAGACGAGGCAAAATTACAAGTGAGTCGTATATCCAAAGGTCTTTATCCTGTTGACATGGATAAGGAAGGTCTTATGTCAGCCCTTGAGGAACTTGCTTTATCTACCAAGAAGATGTTTGGGATACTCTGTGTCTTCATATGTGACGATCCTGTTTTTATCCGTAACAAAACCGCGGTTATACAATTATATCGCATTGCTCAGGAGGCTGTTACCAATGCGGTTAAACATGGCAAGCCGCAGCAAATTGAGATTTATCTCTCAGGAACATATAATAAAATTACTATGATAATAAAAGATGACGGGATAGGCATTACGGATAGTTATGAAAGAAAGAATACGGGTATAGGTTTAAAAATTATGGGTTACCGCGCAAATCTCATAAATGCATCACTTGACATTAGACGGGATATAAACGGAGGAACACTTATAACATGTATTTTTTCTGATACAAATGAAAAATTATCCATAAAACAAGTTACGAGAATTTAATATTTTTAATAGAGCTGTTTATTGTATGATAAAAATTAAGGTTCTTCCGGGAAGAGTGTGGATAAGCTAAATGCTGTCATTCCCGCAGTCCTTAAGCGGGAATCCAGAAGTAGTTGATTTAAAAGAATACTGGATTCCCGATAAAAAACTTCGGGAATGACGAGACGACACTTTGCATATATCTTGATTGATAAAAACAGTTTATACCCACAGAAATGTCGGACGAACGAAAATAAAAGATGCCTGTAATGTCAACAGAAAATAAAACTTCTATAAAAGACAGAATTCCATGAATCGTCAGAAAGAAGAAGATAGAAAAATGAAGTACAGGATATTCATCGTTGATGATCATCCGATTGTGCGCCGGGGTATTAAACAGCTTATTAACCAGGAGACCAACCTTACGGTTTGTGGAGAAGCCAGCGACATGGCATCAGCTTTGGAGGCAATTGCAGCATGTAATTGTGATCTTGTAATCGTCGACCTGTCTCTTGGGCAAGACAGCGGGATCAGACTTATCGAGGACCTGCTATTTAATAATCCAAACATGAAAATACTTGTTCTCTCCATGCACGACGAATCTTTATATGCTGAGAGATGCTTCAGTGCAGGAGCAAAAGGCTATATAATGAAACAGGAGCCACCTGAGAAAGTTATTTCCGCATTAAAAATAGTCCTGAACGGGGAGGTCTATATAAGTAATACACTGGGTTCCAGGTTATTATATAAATTAGTTTCAAAACAATCAGCAACCTTTAGCTCTCCTATTGAACAACTCAGCAATCGCGAACTCGAAGTATTCCAGCTTATTGGTAAGGGTTTAAAGACAAGAAAGATTGCGGAACAATTGAATCTCAGCGTAAAGACAATAGAAACTTATATAGACCACATAAAAAAGAAAATGAACCTGGAAGACTCCCGCGATCTGCTTTTGCATGCTGTTCAATGGGGACTGAATGGAAAATCCCAAACTATGCAAACAACCAAGCCTCAAAAAAAGTAATTCCGCTTTCAATTCTGTTCTCTACCGTCCTCTAACTTAACCCAAAGAATGCAATTAGAAAAATTCCTTTGTTACTTATAAACAGCTAAACCCAGAAAATGCAGTTAAATAAAACCACAGAGCACACGGAGAGATTATTAAAATATTAAAAGACTTATATTATTAAAGAATTCTCTGTGTCCTCTCTTTAATAAAGATAAATATAATCAAAGAAAACCTTGCATAAAAGAGTGCACAGAGAGAAGCAGTAAAAAACAATATGTAATCCAGAAATAGAAATGTCCGCTTTTACCGAAATAGAAATGTCCTATTCCAAGTGATGCTATACTGCCTCTTTTTAAAAAAGGAGGCGGGATGGCAGGAAAGGACATTATCATGTTGCATCAAAGAGAACTAAGG
>JACRLN010000018.1 GCA_016215115.1 Nitrospirota bacterium | reverse complement strand
TCCTTAGTTCTCTTTGATGCAACATGATAATGTCCTTTCCTGCCATCCCGCCTCCTTTTTTAAAAAGAGGCAGTATAGCATCACTTGGAATAGGACATTTCTATTTCGGTAAAAGCGGACATTTCTATTTCTGGATTACACGAAAAAATCAAAAAGCGGTATGATTGGAGATAAATGAGAAACGTATTGGTAGTAGACGATGATGCCTATTCCTGGAGAATCAGTGAAAAGGCGTTAAAGCCTGAGGGCTATGAATTAAGGTATGCAGGGAGTGGTAAACAGGGGCTTAAACTTCTTGAAAAAGAGCATTTCAAGATTGTCCTGCTTGCTTTGAATATACCCGATATGGACAGCATCGAGGTCCTTGGCAGAATCAATGCGGACTGGCCTGATACGAAGGTTGTGATGATCGCGAGTTTCACCGCTATCTGGGTCGCTATCCATACCCTCGGTTTAGGCGCGCATGATTTTATCGTAAAACCTTTCTCACCCGGGACACTGCTTGCTGTTGTAAATAAATTTTTTGAACGATAAAACATCCATTCTCGCCTGCGGAAGATAGGCGATTCATACGGAAATTTCCGCTGGATGAATCCTTAAGAGGGGGCATGCATCTATGGATAAACAAACAGAAATTCTAATAGTGGATGACCAATACGAGGTACGTGAGGTTATCCGTTTTATCCTCAAGGATAAATACTCTATTGCCACGGTTGGAGGGGTGGAAGAGGCTTTCAGATATTTGGAGGTAACTTCTGTCAAACTGGTATTACTTGATATCAAGATGCCGAAAATTGACGGTATAACCGCCCTTGAACACATTAAAAAGAAATATCCCGGGACAGAGGTTATAATGGTAACTGCCTATGCAACACTCGAAACAGTACGGAAGGCCGTAAGGCTCGGCGCATTCGGGTTTCTCATGAAACCATTCGATATCGACGTGCTTATCAAAACTGTGGATGGGGCATTAAATAATATTGAGAATAAGCGGTGAGTTGCTTCCGCAAGAGAAAAGCCAATCTACAAACTCTCCAGTGTCCTTATCAGCGCCTCGGCTTTTTTCAACGTCTCGTAATATTCCCTCTCAGGGTCTGAGTCAGCAACTATCCCTGCGCCGGCCTGGACATATGCGGTTTTATCTTTGATTACGAACGTCCTGATAATAATATTCAGATCCATATCGCCGGTGAAGCTGATGTAGCCTATTGATCCGGTATATGGTCCGCGGGTGACGGGTTCGAGTTCATCGATGATTTCTATACATCTTACTTTGGGAACTCCTGTTATGGTCCCGCCGGGGAAGGTTGCACGGATGGCATCAAAACAGTCCCTGCCTTTAGCGAGAGCGCCTTTGACATTTGATACGATATGAATAACATGGGAATAGTCTTCCGTAATCATAAACTCATCAACCTCAACTGTGCTGTAATCAGAAATCCTGCCGAGGTCATTTCTTTCAAGATCGATAAGCATAAGATGTTCAGCTCTTTCTTTCTCATTCAGTAAAAGTTCTGCTCTCATCTGATGATCATCTTCTGCATCCTTTCCTCTCGGCCTTGTGCCTGCAATCGGTCTTGTTTCGACAACATTGCCTGTAACTCTTACCAGTCTTTCGGGTGATGAACTTGCGATAAAATAGTCTCCCATATCGAAATATGCAGCAAAAGGTGACGGGTTAATCTTGCTCAGGGTTTGATAAACCTGCCAGGGATTAATGTCACCGATATGAGCTGATACTCTCTGCGAAAGGTTTGCCTGAAAGATATCACCTGCTTTTATATACTCCTTTGCCCTTTTGACAATGCTCATATATTTCTCTTTGCCCATTTCGTGATGGATGTGGATAGGGGTGTTAGATTTATTTGCTGAAAAATCTCCCCATCCCCCCTTTGCTAAAGGGGGGCGAGAGGGTTTAATCTTCTCATATAACGTATTAATTTTCTCACATGCCTTGTCATAAGCATCTTCCCACTTTTGCTCTTCCGCGCTTCCGCACTTCCCTGCTTTCGCACTTAGCATCGGACAGGATATCAGAAACGTTTTCAGAAGTTTATGGTCTACCGCTATCACGGTGTCGACGAGCATAAAGTGGGCGTCAGGAATATTGAGATCGTCAACTGCGGTTCTTGGAATATTTTCGAAGTAGTGCACAAAATCATAACTGAATATGCCAACCGCTCCGCCGGTAAAAGGAGGAAGATCATCAGGAGTATCTATTCTGTATGCTGTTAGAATTTCTTTTAATTTTTTAAGAGGTGCTTTTGAATACTGATCGCTGACCGCTGATCGCTGACCGCTTATTTCGATATTCCCGTTCTTCACCTTAAAAACAAGAAAAGGCTCACCTCCTATGAAAGAATATCTCGCAATTTTTTCAGGTCCCTTTATGCTTTCAAGGAGAAAACTGTATGAGGATTGTATGCATTGATAAATTTGCTGAGGAGGAATAAAAGGCAGTTCTGCGAAGACAGGAAAAATTTTGCCTGTCAACGCGCTTTCGATAAATTTGGTTTTTGAAGGTAGAATGTGGAGCATTCGATTTGATGTTAGTTTAAAAATATTGCAGTTAAAAAATCTCCCCTATCCCCTCTTTACCAAAGAGGGGTAATATTGCAGTTCCCCCTTTGAAAAAGGGGGAGTAAGGGGGATTTTTTACTATATTTATATACCACCTATCTCTTCTTCAATCCGCTTTAGCGCACCAACAGGATTCGGCTGTGACAAAATCGCCCTGCCGATAACAAGATAATCAGCTCCTCTTCTTAAGGCTTCTTTAGGCGTTAACATCCTTTTCTGGTCATCTGGAGAAGCCCATGACGGCCTGATGCCGGGAGTAACTATTAAAAAGCCTTTTCCAAAGTGGGACCGGATATTTTCTGCGTCTTCAGGCGAGGCAACTACACCATCCAGGCCGGCTCTCTGCGCAAGTTCTGCAAGATGCCTGACCTGCGCGCTCATGCGCAAACCGATGCCAAGTTCATCCTGCAAGGCAGCCTGGTCAATACTGGTCAATATGGTCACACCAATGAGCTTGGGCCTGTCAATGTTTTTATCAAGTGAACTCTGCCTTATAGCCTCTGCTGCCTGTTTCATCATTTCAAGCCCGCCAAGGGTATGAACATTAAACATAAATACCCCGAGTCTTGCAGCGGCTGCTGCGGACTTTGCAACGGTATTGGGAATGTCGTGAAATTTCAGGTCCAGGAAGACTTTTTTACCTATTGAATTGATCTTTTCAATTATCTTCGGGCCGACCGAAGTGAAAAGCTCGGAGCCGACTTTGAATATTTCAATATGTTCTTCAAATTTATATACAATCCTTTCGGCCTCGTCATAGTCAGCGACATCAAGGGCCAGGATTATACGATCTTTTGGTTTCATAGTTGCTTTAAGCTATTAGCTATCAGCTTTCAGTTAAAAAACTAAAAACTGGTTATATTTTCGCTAAAGTTATCCCCTTCTGTGCCTGATACTTGCCTGACTTGTCAGCATAGGATCTTTCGCAAATTTCGTCTGCACCGAGAAATATAACCTGGGCAATACCTTCATTTGCATATACCTTTACAGGTAACGGGGTTGTGTTTGATATTTCAATTGTTACGTGACCTTCCCACTCAGGCTCAAGGGGAGTAACGTTGACAATTATCCCGCATCGCGCATATGTTGATTTGCCAAGACAGATAACAATAGCTTCCCTCGGAATTTTAAAATATTCCACCGAGGTAGCAAGGACAAAAGAGTTTGGCGGTATTATGCAAACATGACCTTTAAAATCGACAAAACTCTGCGGGTCAAATTTTTTGGGATCAATGACCGTACTGTTTATATTGGTAAAAACCTTGAATTTGTCGGTTATCCGCATATCATAGCCATATGAGCTTACTCCATATGAAATAACTCCTTTCCTCACCTGCTTTTCAGAAAACGGCGTTATCATCCCCTTCTTTGCCATTTTCTTTATCCACCGGTCATTTTTTACCATTGAGTTTTCTCCTTTACAGATGAATTTTCAAAGGGTAACATAAAGCCTTTTTTTTTACAACAGAGATCACCCTCTTTATTTATAGCTGATTTTGTTCAAATATAAAAGCTATTGTAGTGCGTCCAACGCTTCTTTACATATGTTTCGAGTGTCTTGAGCCGTCATTCCCGCAGTCCTTAGGCGGGAATCCAGAGCTTCGTTGTTTCTTAAAGACACTGGATTCCCGATTACTACCTCGGGAATGACAATAATTGACTTTTTTCAAGAGTTTCAATGTAAAGGAATTTATGACGCACTACACTATTAGCTGTAAGCAATAAGCTGTCAGCGCTAAGTGGCAATCATTTTTCTGATTTTTCTCTTTGTATCTTCTGCTTACGCCTAACTGCTTACAGCTTATTGCTTTTTCTTTAGTTGATAGAATGATACGTTTTTGATATGATTGTTTAGCATAATTTCTTATAAAGTCAGCATTAATTAAATCTAATACATTAAGGAGGCAAAATGGCAGATGTTTTAGCAAAACTGAAAGGCTGCGTCAGTATCACAAACGGCAAAGTACAGCTCAAAGATGGTGCTGCAGTCAGAGGACTGATGGACGATCTTATTTATGAGGCTGTATTTAATCCTGACGAGGAAAAGAAGAAATCGCTCCAGCGCCTTGTCATAGAAATAGCCAAGCACATGGGTGCTGTGCCTTCATCCATTCAGTCTCTTTATGAAGAGATGGGGAAAAACTATCCGGGCTTCACAGTGCCAGCAATGAATATCAGGGGACTTACTTACGATACATCACGGGTAATATTCAAAAAAGCGATGGAAAAGAACATCGGCGCAATGATATTTGAAATAGCGCGCTCCGAGATCGGCTATACAAAACAGAAACCTGTCGAATATACTGCGGTTGTGCTTGCAGCAGCCGTGCGGGAAGGTTTTGTTGGTCCTGTATTTATCCAGGGTGACCACTTTCAGCTTATCAGGAAGAACTACCTCTCAGGCCCGGACCTTGAAAAAAATTATATCAAGGGTCTTATAAAGGAGGCGATTGAAGCTGAGTTTTACAATATTGACATTGATTCATCCACACTCGTGGACCTTGATAAACCTACTTTGAAAGAACAGCAGAGGCCGAATTTTGAAATAGCTGCGGAATTGACTGAATATATCAGAAGTCTTGAGCCGCAGGGGATCACCGTTTCAGTCGGAGGCGAGATTGGAGAAATAGGCGGTAAAAACAGTACGCCTGAAGAATTGAGGGCGTATCTTGACGGCTTCAGGGAAAGTTATAAGGGCAAAGGGGTCAGCAAGTTGAGCGTTCAGACCGGTACGGCACATGGCGGAGTTGTGCTGCCGGACGGTACACTTGCAAAGGTGAAAATTGATTTTGACACGCTCAGGCAGATCTCCGATGCAGCAAGGAAGGAATACGGTCTGTCAGGCGCGGTTCAGCACGGCGCTTCAACATTGCCCGACGAGGCGTTCCACACATTCCCTGAGACAACCACATCTGAAGTGCACCTTGCAACCGGTTTTCAGAACATCATGTATGACAGCAAGGCGCTCCCCGCATCATTCAGAGACGAGGTTTATGCTTATTTAAAACAGGAGTGCGCGAAGGAGAGGAAAGAAGGACAGACTGATGAACAATTCTTCTACAGCACGAGGAAGAAAGGCTTTGGCACTTTAAAGAAAAAATGGTGGGACCTTCCGGCAAATGTAAAAGCCCCCATCATGAAGGAACTCGAGGACAAGTTCGATCTCCTTTTCAGAGAACTGAGGGTTATCGGATCTAAGGATATCGTCAATAAGACGGTAAAGCCTGTGGTTGTTGATAAGAGCGTGCCTGATAATATATTGGGATAAACAGCTGTCAGCAGACAGCGGTCAGCGATCAGCTTTCAGTTTAATACGCGGGCACATCACGTACAGGATGTGCCCTTTCTATCCTATCGACAACCAAAACAGTGTCATGTGTGGTTCAATTTACTGCATTGATAGTTATGCCTTAAATTTTTGCGCTTCCGCGCTTACACTCTTTTGCACTTTCGATAATGTTGTGAATATTTTTATCAGGAGGACTTTATGGCAGAAGAAAAAAAGGAACTATGGTTAAATTATCTTGCGCTTGCAACCGTCCTGCTGGCAGTATGTGCAACTCTGTCTACTTTTAAAGGCGGAGGATTTTCCACCCGTGCAGTGCTGGCCCAATCCAAAGCATCAGACCAGTGGGCTTACTACCAGTCCAAGAGCATTAAAGGATATATTTATGAAATTCAAAGAGACAAGCTTGAACTCGAGCTCAAGGAGAAAAGACAGAAACCTCTTCCGGCTGTAATTGAGGATTATGAAAAAAAGATCAATATGTATACGGACAAAATCAAAAAATATGAAGATGAAAAAGTCCGCATTGAAAAAGACGCACGGCATGAAGAGAGTATAAGAGACGATGCACAAGAACATTCTCAAATGTTCGGAATGGCTGTCATATTTCTGCAGATTGCGATACTGCTCTCTTCAATTGCAGCCCTATTGAAGAAGAAACCTGTCTGGGTAATCGGACTTGTAAGCGGTGCGGTCGGGATGTTTTATTTCGTAAACGGGTTCATGCTTATTACAAAATAGAAAAAATACTCGCTGGGCGAACCTGTAGGGAGGTTATAGGGTCAGTTCTCGACAGGCTGTTGAATCTTGCATGTTGAGGAAAAAAAATACTGACCGGGACTGTAAGATTACACTCAAGATATTATATCGTCCAATCCACAACGCTCAAGTTCTTTATTTGTCTGAATTCTCTGGTATTGCTGGTGACGAGAGTTACCCCGAGACAAAGTGCATGAGCGCCGATTAATAAATCCATTGCTCCGATAGGTCTTCCTGCTTTCTCAAGTGTTGCACGGACCGTTCCATAAGATTTAGCCGCTTTTTCATCGAAGTCAGCAATTTCAAGCGGCAGTACAAATTCTTCAAGCGCCTCTTTGTTCTTCTGAACATGCTGGCTTTTAGCAACGCCGTACTGGAGTTCAGCAAGGGTGATAGAAGATATACCTATGTGACCTACGGAATGAGATACAAAACGCTTGAGTACTTTTGCAGGCTTATTCTTTATTACGTAAATGCAGGTATTTGTATCAAGCATTAACTTCATTAGAGATTTTCTCTCTTCTGAAGCCTGGGCTGTTTTCTCTCAGCCATAAAGTCACCGGAGAATTTGTTGAGGCTATCGAACAGGGACTCCCATGAACCTTTTGCCGGAATTAACATGACAACATTTCCCGTCTTCTTGACAAAAACATAGTCGTCCTCAAATCTGAATTCTTTTGGCAAACGCACAGCCTGACTCTGGCCATTTTGAAAAAGCTTCGCAGTTTTCACATTGCACCTCCATTTAGGTATATATTATCAGTATATATTAATGCTGCTCATTTTGCAAGCCAAATTCCCTTTCAACTCATGAACCGTGGCTCAACTTGCAGCAGAAAGTATAGGAGAATTTACTTCATCCCCACTCTGTGCAGTTTCATGATATTGCTTTTCCCGCCCTGGGCAAAAGGAGAAGTGGCTATTATTGCGATCGCGTCCCCTTTTTTCACAATGCCTTTTTTAAGGAGCGCTTTTTCCGATTCGGAGATCATTTTGTCTGTGTTGTCCGGGAATTTCATCACATGCGGAGATATACCCCAATACAGACTCATCCTCCTGCAAATGTCTTCACTGCCGGTAAAACAGGTGATCGGGGTCTGCGGCCTGAACTTTGACACGAGAAGCGCTGTAAAACCGCTCCTGCTGAACGCAACAATCGTCTTTGCCTTTATGTCCATTGCAGTTGAGCATGCAGCTTCTGCAATGGCTTGTGCAAAGCTTTTTAACCCCTCTGTGTCCCCCCTTAGTAAGGGGGGAATAAGGGGGGTGCTATTGCTCTCTGTGAAGCTGATTATCCGGTCCATCATTTTTATTGTTTCTACGGGATATTTGCCTGCAGATGTTTCAGCGGAGAGCATCAGAGCGTCTGCACCGTCAAGCACGCCGTTAGCGACATCTGTTGCCTCTGCCCTCGTGGGTCTCAAATGTTCTGTCATGGATTCAAGCATCTGGGTTGCAATTATTACAGGTTTTAAAGCGGAATTGCACATAGCGATCAAGCGTTTTTGAATTAACGGCACTTCTTCAGTAGGGACTTCAACACCGAGGTCTCCTCTTGCAATCATGAGACCGTCCGAGACGTCAATAATTTCATTTATATTATCAAGGGCCTGACGGGTTTCAATTTTTGCAATCACAGGTATGTCTGCTTTGTGTTTTTTCAGATAGCCTTTTACTTTCAATATCTCATCTTTTGAACACACAAAAGAGAGCGCAATATAATCCACGCCCAGCTTTATTCCAAAGGCAAGGTCCTCCAAATCTTTTTTTGTGAAGGTTTGAGCGGAGATCCTGACACCCGGCAAATTAACACCCTTCTTCTCTTTTAATATCCCCCCCTCAACGACCTCGGTTATCAGCGTGTCCTTTTCTTTGCGTTTTACTTTTAACTGTATCAAACCATCGTCTATAAGGACAGCGCTTCCGATTGATAAATCCTTGATAAGGTGCGGGTACAGGACCTGAATTTGCCTGCTGTCGCCTAAAACTTTCTTTGTTGTAAGCGTCAGGGCTGAACCTTTTTCGATCATGACAGAGCCGTCTTTAATAAAACCTATCCGTATCTTCAGCCCTTTAAGGTCCTGGAGTATGGCAACAGGGGAGTTGCATGCACGTGCTCCGGCACGTATGGTGTGAAAAGCCTTTTTGTGTGTTTCATAGGTCCCGTGGGAGAAATTGAGCCTTGCGACATTCATCCCGGCTATTATCATTTGATAAACGACCTTCGTTGAACTGCTTGCCGGCCCTATTGTGCAGACTATTTTGGCTTTTCGCATGAACTTTCTTTAACCACAGAGAACACAGAGGATTTATTTAGAGTCTGTTTATAAAATCAGTTTAGTTGTCATTCCGGCTTGTCCGGAATCATTCTTTAAGCAGGATTCCCAACGCGCGGAGCCTGTCCCGACTTGTTCGGGGCTTGCGGGAATGACATACATTTGTGTGTTCACGATAATTTATAAACACATACTATTTAAACAATATAGCCGAATCTGTTCTTAAATTCCTCAGGCTTCATGTTTGCTGTTTTTGCAAGGCGTTCCAGATTCTCTCCCTGGAAATCTCCCTTTTCGAGTCTGATCATGTATTCTCTTCCCACCTTATAGGTCTCTGAGGTCAGATCAACAGGTCTCATCTTCACCTTGCCGGTGGAATAATCCATCAGCTCCACAAACGGGATTGGTCTCAGCCGTCCTTCATCAAACACTATCATCGCCCCTGTACCGCCTTTGAGTAAATAGCTGATCACGCCGTAACCGAGATCTCTTGTATATTCAATATCAAACGGGATTGGGGCAGAAGCCCTTAATTCGTAACCGATAGTTTTATCTACCATCGTTATTTTTATGCCAAGAGGATCAAGGGTCCTTTTTACAAAGTTTTTCAAAATCCTTCCAAGCTGAATTTCGGAAAGCCGCACCCTGCCGGTTTCGTCTTTTTCCAGATGCTCATGCCTGCCGAGATCTTCATGGTCAAACTTTTCCGCTATTCCTTCCGCAAGTATTGCGACTCCGTAATCCCTGTCCATGGAGAGTCTTTTTATTATCGAGCCGGCAAGTATGTCCGCAACTTTCTTGAATGAAACTTTATCTTCAAATTCTTCTGCTATGAGTGTTACTGTTGCGCCTGCCGCTTTTCCTATTCCCAATGCGAGATGACCGGCGTATCGGCCCATTGTGGTTATAAAGTACCACCTGCCTGTAGTTTTTGCATCCTGTATTATGTTTTCAACAATGTTCACTCCGCGATGGCGCGCGGTCTGGTATCCGAAGGTTGAGGCGCCGCCCGGCAGAGGGATATCGTTGTCAATGGTCTTTGGGACATGCGCTACATTGATGGAGCCTCTGGCCTCCCTTTCAATCCAGTTTGCCATAAAAAGGGTGCCTTCACCGCCGATGGTTATGAGATATTTAATGCCGAGCTTTTTGAGAGTGGACATCAGGACTTTAAATTTCTGTTTTACCTTGTCCGGATATTCACGGGATGTTCGCAGAATAGAACCACCCTCTGCCTGAATCATCGAGACATCATTTATGGTAAGCGGCATTATACAATTCAGGTCTCCTGCGAAAAGAGACTTGAATCCGCCCATTATGCCGACAACTTTTTTCCCCTCATTTATGGCCTCAATGGTTGCCGCGCTGATAACTCCGTTGATCCCCGGCGCAGGGCCTCCGCCGACAATTATTCCGACTGTTTCGTTATTTTTTTTAGCCAACTCTTAACTCCTGACTCTTAACTTTATGTTTATACATGCCTCTCTATCGGCGATGCCGCCACTTCACACTCAAAATCGTATTTCTGCGGTTTTCTGCCGAAGCACACACCAATGCTCTCAAAAAGTGCGACCTCGCTTACGTCAACCTCTCTGCGTTTTATCGCCTCTGTCGTCGGAATGTAGAGAACCCTTTTACCGCTTACATCAACAACTGTATTGCCCGTCTTGCCCTGAAGCAGCAGCAGTACTCCCGCAGCGCCTGCCCTGTAGCCAAAGTTCACATCGTAGGCGGAGGTCTGGCCGCAGCGCACAAGATGGCTCGGAGCTACTTCCCTAACCTCCGGTATTTCATATACCCCCGGCGCAAACATGCCGACCTTTTTCATGAATTCCTTTATCTCCGGGTCTGCCTTCATCCTTTTTTCAATCTGCTGCCTGACATACTTCCCGGCTCCGGCAAGTTTTTTGTGCCCGAAGGCGTCAACCCCTGCTGATTCGTCATAAAGCAGCTCCCCTGACGCGGTTTGTATTCCCTCTGCAACTACCATCATATATGTGCCTGCCTTGACATCGCTCCTTTCAATCCTGCTGAAATAGGTGGCTTTAATATGCTCGTAGACAACGTCAAAGTCAACAGGAATTTCAGGAATCAGTATGCAGTCAGCCTCTGCTCCGATGCCACCGCGAAACGCAGTATGACCGACGTATCGTCCGAACACTTCAATTACCATGACGCGGTTATGGCTCATGCCGGTTGTCTTTAAGTCCCGTGTCATGACGGATATTCTGTTGATCGCTGAATCACCGCCGACACTGTAGGGCTGAAGATCCAGGTCCATTGTCTTGGGAACATGCACGCAGGGGATGCCCTGTCCGCCGAGGTCCACGACAACACTTCCGGTATCGTCTCCGCCGCTTATTACCAACGCGTCAATGCCGAACTTCTTCAGCCCGTCTTTTATCCTTGTGTATGTGTTTGGGTCTTTTATCTTGCTTATTTTTACCCTTGAATGGCCTGCCTCCGAACCTGCAAGCGATGCCTCTATACGGCTTACCCGGTCCGCATTGAGTACAACAACCTGCTCAAGTTCAACAAGGTTATAAAGTCCCGCATAGCCGTTGGGAATGACAACTGACTCAATTCCGTAAGCATACGCCTCACGCGCAACTCCTTTGATGACCGCATTCAGTCCACCGGCGTCTCCGCCGCTTGTAATAATGCCTATTCTTTTAATGTTCATAACAATACTCCTTTCTTTTGTCTAAAGATAGTGTTGTAAGCAAAAAATTTATTGCTGTTTTGTCATTCCCGCTTGTCGGAAATCTGCCTTTAGGAAAGATGCCGGACAAGCCGGCATGACAAAAAGGCATTGTTAACATCAACTTGCTTATGAATTCATTAGAAATATAATAACCAGATAAATTGTAACACACTCCTTTTCAGACTGCCAGATATCACTGTATAGTTATAACGTTCCCTTTGTTGACGGCACACCCTTTGTTTTTGGATGAAGCTCTGCAGCCGAGCGAAGCGCCCTGCCGAACCCTTTAAAGATTGCCTCAAAAATATGGTGCGGATCGCGTCCGTAATGTAGAATTATATGCAGGTTCATTCCAGCGTGATTTGAGAGCGCCCTGAAAAAATCTTCAAAGAGAGAAACGCCAAGGCTCTGAATCTGTGTGCTGCCTTTAGGAGTCCGCACTTTGTAAACCAGATAAGACCTTCCGCTCAGGTCTACAACCACCTGTGCAAGGCTCTCATCCATAGGTGTCATTGCCTCACCGTATCGCCTTATCTGCAATTTTTCGCCAAGCGCTTTTTTAATTGCGTCACCAAGCACAATGCCGATATCTTCCATAAGGTGATGATAATCAACCTCTATATCTCCCTTTGCCTCAACATTTAAGTCTATATGCCCGTGTTTCGACATCAGGCTCAGCATGTGGTCGACAAAAGGGATTGAGGTGTTTATTTTGTAATCCCCCCTGCCGTCAATATTAATGCCCAGTTTTATATTGGTCTCTTTTGTCTTTCTTGTAATGCTTGCTTTTCTTGGCATTTAAAGACCTCCATCAATTAGAATTTTTATATTAATTGTTTTAGTGCTTTTAAAAATACCGTATTCTCTCCCGGCGTTCCCACTGTCACCCTCAGGCAATTTTCAATGACCCCGGTCATATCCCGGATAAGGACACCTTTCTCTAACAAACATTTGTATACTCTGACAGCATTCGCTGCTCTGAATAATATAAAATTTGCATCCGACGGATACGGCGTTATACCGTCTATTTTTTCCATCTCACGAAACAATCTTTTCCTTTCAGATATAATTGATGTTATATATGTACGCAACTGTTTTTTATTTATTAATGCCTCTATTGCAACCGCCTGTGAAAGTGAATTGACATTAAACGGAAGCCTTACCTTGTTTACCTCATTTATAATTTCTTCATTTGCAATGAGAAAACCGAGCCGTAAACCCGCGAGTCCGATCTTGCTGAGGGTCCTCATGATCACAAGGTTCCTGTATTTTCCGAGCAGAGGCAAAAATTCGCTTTTGCCTGTAAATGGCTGGTATGCTTCGTCAACCACAACAAGGGATAATGTAGGGGCGAACGGCCGTTCGCCCCTACGCTGCTTACTGAATGATGTTGCTTTAATTATCCTCAAAATTTTGTCAGAAGAAAAACAGTTACCTGTCGGATTGTTGGGAGAACTCAGAAATATTAATTTGGGTTTATATTTTTCTATTCCTTTGAGAATCTTTTCAACATCAAGGTCAAATTTATTATCAAGAGGAATTTCGATCTTTTTTTCGCCAAGTGCCTGAGAAATAATCCCGTACATTGAGAACGTCGGTACAGGATACATGACCGGCCCGCCGAATGTTGTAATCATATAATAAATAAGCTCGTCCGAACCGTTGCCGTGAAGTATGTTCCCGGACTTGATCCTGAGGTCTTTTGCGATGAGGTTCTTAAGTGCTTTTGCCTGAGGATCAGGATACCGGTTCAGCGTTTGCAAATTTTTTTCTAAGCTGATTGCTGACCGCTGATTGCTGATTGCTGAGTACGGGCTCTCATTTGCGTCCAGTTTCACCTTACACGGGATTTCTTCTGCATGATATGCACGAAGTGAACGTATGTTGGGTTTAACGAGTTTCCGAATATCCATTTTGGGAAATTATAACACAAGTAGGCAAGCCTTAACCTGAGGGAAACAATAAAAAAGGTAACCCTTCAGTGAAAGGTGGAAGCAACACGCCTCAGATGTTATTTTTTGAATCAGGGCGGTTTCTTCTTTTTAAGGAGGTGGGGTATCTTTATGGAACAAGAGGGGGGAAGGATCAAGGGTAATGTCCTTGGATAGT
>JACRLN010000001.1 GCA_016215115.1 Nitrospirota bacterium | reverse complement strand
CAAGATAAAAAACACGATAAATGAAAACAACTAATTGATTCGGAAGATTAAATGGAATTTAAGCAGAGATAAGCAAACTTTGCGGCTATTTATTTAATGGAATGGTTACAATTACCCCCCGTCACTGAATGGTTACTTGTTATGTTATTTTTGACTGGACAAATAACCGTTTGAACTGCTATAGTATAACTACAATTCTGAAGTATCTATAATAAAAAAAATTTCGTGACTGACCTGTAAAGCAGTTAATCGATATTTGTGATAGAACTTTAAGTCTAAGTCGTAACAGATTGAAATATAAAGTTAATTTTTTAATCATATAAGGAAATCATAGAAACCATAATAAAAAATAGATTTAAAATATATAATGTTTATTGCAGCGGCGGCGGTTGAAACCCCTACAAAATAGTCAGGCATTTAGCTTGACAAAAAGGCGGTAGCTTAACCCCGCCTTTTTTTATGTAAAATCATTTTACATTTTAGATCTAATGTGAAATTATACAATGAAAATAAGAGGTTATCTTTATGCATGAATTGATTGATTGGCTTGTTAATACAATAGGCGCCCTTGGCTATCCTGGCATCTTTCTCCTTATGGCTATGGAAAGCTCGGTGATTCCTGTCCCGAGCGAACTGGTGATGCCGCCGGCAGGCTATCTTGCCCAACAAGGTAAGATGCACATCTGGATTGCTATTTTCTGGGGGACGATGGGTAGTCTCGTGGGCGCTTACGCGAACTATTTTGCCTCCCACTATCTCGGCAGGCCTCTTTTACTTAAGTACGGCAAGTACGTATGGATCACTGAAGAAAAGTTTGCCAGGGTAGAAAAGTATTTCCAGGATCACGGCGAGATATCTACCTTCATCGGAAGATTACTGCCTGTGGTGAGGCACCTGATTTCACTTCCTGCCGGACTTGCAGGTATGAACCATTTTAAGTTCTCTTTATATACGCTGGCAGGTGCAGGCATCTGGGTGACCATCCTCACCTACATCGGTTATTTCATCGGCGCAAACCAGGAACTTATCATGAAATATTCCCACCAGGCACTGATAGGCGTGATGATTGTCAGCAGCATCATCATCTATTTCTACATCCGGGCGCATAAAAAGAAAAAGCAGGCTGCTGCAACTACCAGGCATTAATAAATATGCGCAGGCTTTAGTAGCTCTCTTGAACTTCGGCACTGAGGCACTGTTGCATTATAAAAGCTTAGCGTCTATCCATAAAGTCAAACACTGAAGCGTCATTCCCGCAGTCTGTTGAGCGGGAATCCAGTCTTTTTAATAAGTTCTGGATGCCCGATTAAAGACCCCCGATTACGACATTCGAGGGCAGGCTTCGGGCATGACAAAAATAAATAATAGCAATTTATGGGCAAACACTACTTACAGTTTCCAATACGCCGACCGCTCATGTGTTGAGTCATGTTCATACCGTCTATCTCCATCTTTGTTTCGCCTTCAAACGTGTCGCCTTTATACGTAATTTTGCCAATGCTTTTCATTGATTTGCCTTCGCTGATGCAATGCGCTTCCCATGTTACTGTATTGCCTTTTACATCGGTGTTTTTGATCTTACAGTCCTGATTATGTTCCTTATTCTGGGGTACGTTGTCCTTGCTGGTAAGGCACTGGGTATGTTTAACTGCAGGCATTTGCATAGGCATTCCAGGCATTTCCATCTTTGAAGTGATCTCCCACAGGCCGTCCTTCATATCCATACCGGCTGATGCAATCCGGACCAAGAACAGCACTAAAAAAGCAATTAATATCGCTGAGATTCTGTAATACATGAAACCCTCCTTAAAAATTATTTTAAATGGTTTTGATAAATGGTATTATACAATTCTTTTATTGTACTTTAAAAGAAAAGGGCGGTTCGTGAACCGCCCCTACAATTTCCCTGGATTCCCGTTTTCACGGGAATGACTTTCTTACTTCTTCTTTTTGGTTGTTTTCTTTACTACCCTTTTAACAACTTTTTTGACTGCCTTAGTCGTTTTCTTTGAAACCTTCTTAGCTATCTTGGCTACTTTTTTAGCTTCCTTCTTAGCGGCCCTGGCTGCCTCTTTTGCCGGTTTCTTTGCCGCCTTCTCTTTCAGCACTGACTGGGCTGCAGCGAATCTTGCTATCGGCACCCTGAAGGGTGAGCAACTGACGTAATCGAGTCCGATATTGTGGCAGAACTCAACTGATTTCGCTTCTCCGCCGTGCTCGCCGCAAATACCCATTTTAAGATTCTTTTTAACAGCCCTGCCTTTTTCAACGGCTATTTTCATGAAGGCGCCGACTCCCTCGGTGTCAATGGTGATGAACGGGTCTTCTTTAAGTATCTTGTTCTCAACATAGAAAGGCAGGAACCTTCCGGCATCGTCACGTGAGAGTCCGTATACTGTCTGTGTAAGGTCATTTGTCCCGAATGAGTAGAAGTCCGCGACTTCGGCGATCTGATCGGAGGTCACGCAAGCTCGCGGGAGTTCTATCATGGTACCTACTGTGTAAGGTACTTTTGTCTTGTATTCCTTTTGGACTCTTTCGGCGACAGAGACAACAACCGCTCTCATTTCTTTCAGTTCATTTACATGTCCTACAAGAGGGATCATTATTTCGGGAATGACTTTTACCTTTTTCTGTGCAAGCTCACATGCGGCTTCCATTATAGCCTGCGCCTGCATTTCGTACATCTCAGGGTATGTTACCCCGAGACGGCAGCCGCGGTGTCCGAGCATCGGGTTGAATTCATGGAGGGACATATTTTTAGCGTTAAGATGATCGAAAGACACGTCCATCTCGCTTGCAAGTTCCATAAGTTCTTTGTCAGTGTGCGGGAGAAATTCATGAAGAGGCGGATCAAGAAGCCTGATGGTTACCGGAAGGCCATGCATGGCGCTGAATATACCGACAAAGTCTCCCTTCTGCATCGGGAGGAGTTTCGCAAGTGCCTTCTTTCTGCCTTCAAGTGTGTCGGAGAGGATCATCTCTCTTACAGCCTTTATCCTGTCGTGACCGAAGAACATATGCTCTGTCCTGCAGAGACCGATTCCCTCTGCGCCGAAGTTTCTTGCAATTGCTGCGTCATTAGGCGTATCAGCATTGGTCCTGACTTTCAACGTCCTGATCTGGTCTGACCATTTCATCAACTCTTTGTACCACAGGTTATGTTCCGGGTCGGCAGGGAGCAGGTCTAATTTGCCTTCATAAACCCGTCCTTTTGATCCATTAAGTGTTATCCATTCGCCTTCCCTGATAACCCTGTTGTTTACGTGTATTTCTTTATTTGACAGATTAATGTGAAGCGCTGAACAGCCGACTATACAGCATTTTCCCCAACCTCTTGCAACAAGGGCCGCGTGGCTTGTCATACCGCCCTTTGCAGTGAGGATCGCCTCAGCGGCATGCATACCGTGGACATCTTCAGGAGAGGTCTCGTTTCTTACGAGAATGACTTTCTCGCCTCTTTTGGCCCAGGCTTCCGCATCATCGGCGGTGAAAACTGCTTTCCCGGTTGCGCCGCCAGGACCTGCTGGAAGACCCTTTGCAAGCTCAATTGCCTTTTTCTCAGCAGCAGGGTCTACGCTCGGATGAAGGAGTTCGTCAATCTGATCAGGCTTGACGCGTGATACAGCCGTCTCTTTTGTAATAAGCCTTTGCCTGGCCATTTCAACTGCCATGCGGATTGCCGACTGACCGTTACGTTTGCCAACCCTTGTCTGGAGCATCCAGAGCTTTCCGTCTTCAATGGTAAACTCGATGTCCTGCATGTCCGTATAGTGATTTTCGAGTCTTTTTTGATATGCAAATAGTTCTTTATACAAGTGCGGCATATTTTCTTCAAGTGAAGGAATGTGCATGGTGTCTTCAGTTTTTCCCGCCTTGTTTACAGGATTTGGAGTTCTGATACCTGCAACAACGTCTTCGCCCTGTGCATTTGGAAGCCATTCGCCGAAGAACATATCTTCGCCTGTCGCAGGGTTACGTGTGAAGGCAACCCCTGTTGCCGAGGTATCGCCTGTGTTGCCGAACACCATTGCCTGAACATTAACGGCCGTCCCCCAGTGTTGAGGAATTCCCTCTATCTTGCGATACGAGACAGCGCGTTTGCCCATCCATGACTGGAAGACTGCGCCGACGCCGCCCCACAATTGTTCCTGCGGATCGTCCGGAAAATCTTTATGGAGGGCATTTTTAATTATTGCTTTAAATTCGTCGCAAAGTCTTTTCAGATCGTCTACAGTCATCTCCGTATCATTCTTGTAGCCTTTCTCCTTCTTAACATGCTCCAGTGCATGTTCAAGTTTCATGCGGATGCCTTCACCGTCTTGCGGTTCGATTCCTGCGGCTTTTTCCATAACTACGTCGGAATACATCATTATGAGACGGCGGTATGCGTCGTATACAAACCGTTCGTTGTTCGTCTTTTGTATAAGTCCTGGAATGGTCTTTGTTGTCAGTCCTACATTTAATACTGTCTCCATCATGCCCGGCATGGAACTGCGTGCGCCTGAACGGACGGAAACAAGAAGAGGGTCGTTGGGGTCCCCGAGTTTTTTCCCAATAATTTTCTCGACCCTGGCAAGGGCCGTGTCAACCTGACCTTTAAGTTCCTTTGGATATTTGCGATTGTTTTCATAATAAAGAGTGCAGACTTCAGTGGTGATAGTAAATCCGGGCGGAACGGGAAGTTGCAGCTTCGGGTGTCCTGCCATCTCAGCAAGATTTGCGCCTTTGCCGCCAAGAAGATTTTTCATGCTTGCATTGCCGTCAGCTTTGCCATTTCCGAAAAAGTAGACGTATTTTTTTGCCATCTTAATCCTCCAGAACTATTAGTTTAAAATTTAATAAGCTTACAGGGTTAGTTATTCTACACAAAACTAAAACTTAAATTCAAATAATATAAGGCCGCAGCTCCCGTCTAAAAACTGCCATTCTTTTTTGTCATGCCCGAAGTCTGTAATCGGGCATCCAGAAGGCGTTGAAAAAAATAGATTCCGGCTTAAGGATTGCCGGAATGACATACAGATAAATTGAGTTTTTAAGCATACTTTGTGTGCCTGATATGACTAAAAATCTGATAGTTATTCCATTATCTTAGAAAAATCTCCGAGGGAATCAAAGATATTTTTAACTGAATAAAGCAGTGCAAGCCTGTTGTTCCTGATTTTTTCGTCCTTGTCCATTACGAGCACACTGTCAAAAAATGTATTTATGGGTTTTTCGAGTTCAAATAAGGCGATGATATTTTTGTCTTGCACCTTAGCTTCAACTTTGGCAACAGCACTATATAATTCTTTCTCTGCCGGTTCATTTAACAAAGATTCATTTACTATTCCCGGCTGTACTTTTGCGAGGATGTTGTAAACCCTCTTTGCCGCCATTAGAAGCGCGGGGAATGCCGGGTTCTTTTTTAAATCCAGAAGTGCGTCAATTCTGTATTTCAAATCTTTTATGTTCAGCATTTTTACTGCAAGCGCTGCATTGACAATGTCGTAATTGTATCCTTGTGATAACAGCATCCCTTCAATTCTTTGGTTAAAGAATTGCATTATTTTTTCGGACAAAGCCGTTTTCTCTACAGGTGAAACAGATAAACTTTCAAGAGCGTTATTTGTAAGCATATCCAGAGTGAGAGTATAGTCTCTATTTTGTAAAATGTTTATTATCCCTGCGGCCTGGCGTCTCAGGGCAAAGGGATCTTCGGAACCGGATGGAATCAAGCCGAGGTGAAAGAATGAGGCGATATTGTCTATCTTGTCTGCAAGGGAAATTATAGTGCCTATTTCTCCGGCGGGCAGCGAATCGCCTGCGGCTTTTGGCAGATAGTGCTCATAAACAGCGGTTGCAATTTCCTGGTCCTCACCGGAATTAAGTGCATACATCATACCCATGTAGCCCTGCAGTTCCGGAAATTCCCGCACAATCCCCGTCACGAGGTCTGCCTTTGAAAGCATGGCCGCTCTTAACAGTCTTTCTGTCTGCTGGAAATTTAAATTATCCGCAATAAAAGAGCATAAAGCTTTTATCCTCTCTTCTTTATCATAAAGTGTTCCGAGTTTTTCCTGGAAGGTGACCTTTTTCAATTTATCTATATAATCCCACAAAGGTTTTTCCCTGTCTTCGGCATAGTAAAACCTTGCATCCTCAAGCCTGGCCCTGAGAACGCGTTCAGCCCCTTTCCTGACAATATCGTTATTTTCTGCTTTGGTGTTGCTTACAACGATATAATGTGGAAGAATATTCCCCTGCCTGTTTTCTGTTGAGAAATATTTCTGGTGCGTCCTCATCACTGTAATGAGAAGTTCTTTGGGCAGGTCCAGATATTTATCTTCAAAACTTCCCAAAACTATAGTTGGATACTCCACAAGAAAGGTGACCAGGTCCAGCAGTTCCGCATCTTCATGCACCTTAATGTTCATATCGGTCTCAACTTTTTGTATTTCTTCCCTGATGACTCTCTTTCTTTCCTGATAGTCAGCTATCACATGGTTTTTCGAGAGCAGAGATAAATATTCTGAAGGATTATTTATCTCAACAGGCCCTGGCGATAAAAACCTGTGACCGTATGAAATATTGCCACTTTTTATGCCGTCGATTTCGAATGATACAACTTCATTGCCTATCATGGAAACTATCCAGCGAATAGGCCTTAAAAATCTTAATGAGCTGTCACCCCACCTCATTGTTTTAGGCAGTTGAAGTGATGATATGAGTTTCGGCAATCCTTCGCTCAAGACATTCCTGGCGGCCCTGCCTTTTTCTTCGATGGTAGCCGCTATGTATTCGCCGCGCTCAGTTTTGACAACTCTAAGTTTCCCGACACCCACATTCAGGGATTTTGCAAAACCGATGGCGGCTTTGCTCGGAGCGCCTTTATCATCGAATGCAACTCTTTTTGGGGGACCGAAGGTCTCAACGGTTTTATCTTTTTGCATCTCCGAAACCCCTTCAACACATACCGCCAGCCTTCTTGGCGTTGCATATCCGGAGATTGCGCCGTATTCAATGGATTCTTTATTTAGAAACTGAACAAGTTCTTCTCTTAATACCGTCAGCCCCCTGAGAACAAATCTGGCAGGTATTTCTTCAGATCCTATTTCAAGTAAAAATGATTTCATGGTAAATAAAATATTGCTAACAGTCAGCGTTGTCATTCCCGCGCAGGCGGGAATCCAGAGACAATTTTTTAAGCGAAAACTGGATTCCCACTTTCGTGAGAATGACGTTAAGGTAATTTATCGTTTTTCATTTCACTTTTTTTCAATAACGGGAATCCCATCTTCTCCCGCAATTTCAGATAGCCTTCCGCACATTTTCTTGCAAGGTGTCTGACTCTTGCTATGTAAGCTGTTCTCTCTGTTACGCTGATTGCCCCGCGCGCATCCAGAATGTTAAAACTGTGCGAACATTTAAGACAAAAATCATAAGCCGGCAGCACGAGCCTTTTTTTCAGAAGGGTGACAGCTTCCTTCTCATATTTTTCAAAAAGGGTGATATGCAGGTTTATATCGGCTTCATCAAAGTTGTATTTTGAAAACTCAACTTCTGTCTCATGGTGGATGTTACCGTACGTGATGTCTTTATTCCATTTCAGGTCAAAGACATTGTCCACTTCCTGTAGATACATTGCAATGCGTTCAAGTCCATATGTCAGCTCTACTGACACTGGTTTTAATTCAAGGCCCCCGACCTGCTGGAAGTAAGTGAACTGCGTTATTTCCATGCCGTCAAGCCACACCTCCCAGCCGAGCCCCCATGCACCGAGCGTGGGCGATTCCCAGTCGTCTTCGACAAACCTTATATCATGTTTTAAGAGATTAATGCTTATCGCAGAGAGGCTTTTCAGATAAAGTTCCTGTGTATCAGGCGGGGAAGGTTTTAATATTACCTGATACTGATAATAATGCTGGAGCCTGTTGGGGTTTTCTCCATACCTGCCGTCCGTCGGTCTGCGTGAAGGTTCAACATATGCCGCACTCCAGGGCTCAGGCCCAAGCACTCTGAAGAACGTAGCAGGATTAAAAGTTCCGGCGCCTACTTCAATATCGTAAGGCTGATGAAGCACGCAGCCTTCCCGGGCCCAGAATTCGTGGAGCTTTAAGATTAAATCCTGTAAGTACATAGGGTTAAATCTTAAAAATAAGCACTGGAGTTTGTCAAATTGGAGGATATAATGTTTTATGATAAAAATCATAGATTATATTTTTATAAAAGGTATAATAAATTTAAATTAAATGTTATACAGGAGGAGGATATGTTGAAAGAAAAAGTTGAAGCTGTTTTGAGCAAGGTGAAACCTTTACTTCAGAGAGATGGCGGCGATGTTGAGCTTGTGGATGTTCAGCCTGACGGAGTGGTAAAGGTTAGACTTACAGGAGCATGTTCAGGATGCCCAATGTCTACATTAACACTCAAGAATGCAATAGAAGAAACGATTAAAAAAGAAATACCTGAAGTGAAATCTGTTGTTCAGGTAGGGTAATGAAAAGCAATCCCTTTTCAATTATCACAATTTCTGGATTCCTGCTTTCGCAGGAATGACGTCATTCCCGTGAAAACGGGAATCCAGTAAATAATAATTATCAAAATTTATTTACAAAAAAAGGGGTTTAACATATGGAAAAAATAGTTGTATGGTATTTGAGAATGAGCATTATTTACTTCATTGCAGGAGCTCTTATCGGCCTGGTCATGATCTTATCGCCAGGTGAGACAGGTTATTATGTGTCATCACATACTCATTTGAATCTGCTTGGCTTTATGTCAATGATGATCTATGGAGTCGGTTATCATATTTTGCCGAAATTTAGCGGAAGGAACATATACAGTCCGATGATCATGCATTTGCAGTTCTGGATCGGCAATGCAGGTCTTACAGGAATGGTTGCAGGCTGGCTTGTTTTAAGAGGGGATGTTTCACATTTTTCTCAACCGGTTCTTATTTTATCAGCTCTACTCTCTTTAACATCAGTGGTTCTGTTTGCATTCAATATTCTGAAGACGATTAAAGCAGTTTAGTGTTTTTTATATCTGTTTTATGATGCAAATCATAGACCATGTATTATTTTTGTTTTAAAGTATAAATAAATGAACAATAAGTCGATAGTGCAAAGCTAATAAAATATAATTGGAGGTTAAGAATGACAACACAGATCGAAGTCACGAAGAATTCTATTATAGGAGACGTTATAAAAAATGTACCGGGCGCAAAACAGGTGATAGAGAAATATTTTGGCGGAGGATGTTTCACATGTCCCGGCATTAATATGGAGACGATCGCTTTTGGCTCAGCAATGCACAATATGGATCCTGAAAAAATTGTAAATGAAATTAAGCAGCTTACGGAGCATTAGTAATGGAAAATAAATGTTTGAATTGTGGAATTACAAGTGAAGATGTCGTATTGCTTTCGTGTCAATATAAAGGTGAAGCATTATATGTGTGTGTTAAATGTCTTCCAATTCTTATTCATGGCTCACATTAAATGATTAAGACATTTATTTTTCAACTATGATGGTGTTTCTTATTTACTCCTCTATAATTGTAGTCCAGCCTTTTTAGACCTGTTTTAATATTTGACATAATCTTATTGACTTCTTAATGCATTCAGTTTATCTTAAAACAGCATTTGCACGAACTAACACGAATTTCGAATTAGCAAAAGGAAATCTAAGTTTAAATTATTTACCAAATTGGTAATGATTACAGGAGCTTTATAGCCCTATATTGTT
>JACRLN010000047.1 GCA_016215115.1 Nitrospirota bacterium | reverse complement strand
CTATCCAAGGACATTACCCTTGATCCTTCCCCCCTCTTGTTCCATAAAGATACCCCACCTCCTTAAAAAGAAGAAACCGCCCTGATTCAAAAAATAACATCTGAGGCGTGTTGCTTCCACCTTTCACTGAAGGGTTACTTGGTTTGGTGCCCCCTCACTCCTCAATATCGTCTCGTGAGGTCTTCAGCACGATGCCCTGTCCGGGACGAAGGTGATATGAAAAATGCGTGTCTATATAATCCAATGCATATTCAGGGGAGATGTCCTGGAGCGGGGTCTCTATTGCGGTGAATCTCCAGAGGTCTTCCTCGTGGAAATGCTGGTAGTTATTAATGTCTTTGTTGAGAATAATCAATGCTTCTTCGTTTGCATAACCTGCTGCCTTCCACATGAAAAGGACCTCGGGATTACCATGATGCAGGACTTCAGTGTGGGCTTCCTGCTGGAAGATTACATGACCGGTCTTCATCTCATTGACCTTTTTTATGAACCCTGTCAGGTCGATGTTTGTTGTTTCCCAGTCTTCGGATCGTGTATTTACTACATGCAGGCTTTTGCGGAAACCGAACTCAAACCCTATTGGTATCATCACGCCGGCAGAAAAGAGCGCTGAAAAGAGGTAGCGCTGTTTCAAACCTTCCATATTGCCGTTTAGCTCCTCGCATAGCCTGATCGTATCATGACTTTCAGGAAAACTTATCGAGGGGACGATATCACGGAAAAAGGCAATCTGTTTCATCAACCATGGGTTTCTGAAATCCCACCACTTGGCGCTGTTAAAAATGTAGTCAAACCCTGCAGAGGAGGTCCTTCTCGTCTGATCAGGTGTGCATCCGAGTGTTTCCGCGAAAAAAAATACCTCGGGATTTATCTTCTTTGTTTCAATGATGAGCCTGCTCCAAAAGCTCTTTGGTATCTGATAGGCAGCGTCGCAGCGGAATCCCTTGAAGCCGAGTGTAAGAAGAAATTTTACAACCTCCATAAAGAATTTAAAGAGACCTTCTTTATCTTTTGTATTTCTGTGATCAAATTTTGCGAGGTCCCCCCATACCACCTTTTTCCCGTTATCCAGGGCAAAGGGATGAGAAACCTCGCCGTTTGCCTCCCATTTAAACCATTCAGGATTGGTTTTAAGGAGGTCAGAATCTATAGCACAGTGATTTATTACAAGGTCCATCATCATCCTGAGGCCGAGTTTTTCAGCATGTCTTATCGTTTCTTTTATCTGTTGCTGCGGTTTCTTTTTACTTTTACTGTCGATAATAAGAGGATTGAAATCAAAATAGTCCTTTATTGAATAAAGGCTGCCGGAAAAGCCGGGAAGATTTACAGGATTTACAAAGACCCAGTTGAATCCCATTTCTGAGGCCCTCGTGAGATGACTGTCCCATTCGGTAAAATTCCCAGCAAGCAAGGGGAACAGGTTGTATATGATCATCTTTTCGGGCTGTCTCATTTTGAATTGACTAACCACAGAGGGCACTGAACAACAGAAAAAGTAAGCAGTAGGGAGTAAGCAGTTCCTGGTTCCTACTGACTACTGCTTACTGTTTACTCCTTACTTCCTACTCCTTACTTGTCTCTGTGTCCTGTGGCTACTTTGCCTTGTCGAATAAGTTACTGCTAACTCTTAAGAAAAATTACGCCAAGAGGAGGCAGGGTCAGCAATAGCGAATGATCCCTTCCATGTGCCGGTATCGTTTCCGCTTCTACTCCTCCGGAGTTGCCGAGGTTGCTTCCCCAGTAAATTTCCGCATCGCTGTTGAGCATCTCTTTCCAATAGCCTCCGCGGGGGACCCCTACCCTGTAATTCTTCCGCGGCACAGGGGTAAGATTGCATATAACAAGTATAATATCCCGGGTATTATTACCTTTCCGTATAAAACTAATGGTGCTTTCCTCCCAGTCATGGAAGTCTATCCATTCGAAACCATCGTTTGAAAAATCAAGCTCATAAAGCGCAGGCTCGCTTCTGTATAAGTGGTTTAAATCTTTTACCCATTTCTGCACCCCCTGATGAGAAGGATGTTCAAGGGCGTGCCACTCAAGGCTTTCTTCATGAACCCACTCCCTCCACTGTGCGATCTCCCCTCCCATGAACAGGAGCTTTTTCCCGGGGTGTCCCCACATGTATCCGAATAAGAGCCTGAGGTTGGCACAGCTTTGCCATTCATCGCCGGGCATTTTTCCAAGAAGCGCTCCCTTGCTGTGCGTCACTTCATCATGTGAAAGAGGGAGTATGAAATTCTCAAAGAACGCATACCAGATGCTGAAGGTAAGCTGGTCCTGGTGGTATTTCCTGTGCACAGGCTCGTGTGAAAAATATTCAAGAGTATCGTGCATCCAGCCCATGTTCCATTTCATTCCGAAACCCAGGCCGCCGACATAGACGGGACGTGATACCATGGGCCATGCAGTAGATTCCTCCGCAAAAGTCTGCACATCGGGATAGAATGTATAGACCATTTCATTAAGTCTCTTTAAAAAGCTGATGGCTTCGAGGTTTTCTTTTCCGCCATAAATGTTCGGTATCCATTCGCCTTCATTTCTTGCGTAATCCAGGTAGATCATTGATGCAACTGCATCCACCCTCAGTCCATCGATATGATAGTGATCCAGCCAGAACATGGCGCTGCTGATAAGGAAGTTTCTTACCTCGTTACGTCCGTGATTGAATATATAGCTTTTCCATTCAGGGTGATATCCTTTCTTGGGGTCCTGATGTTCGTACAGATAGGTGCCGTCAAAATAAGACAACCCATACTGGTCCGAAGGGAAGTGTGAAGGGACCCAGTCGAGTATCGCCCCGATGCCGTTCTGGTGGAGGTGGTCGATCATATACATGAAATCCTGTGGTGTTCCGTACCTGCTTGTAGGAGCGAAATAACCCAGGGTTTGATATCCCCATGAACCGTAGAAAGGGTGCTCCATGACCGGCAGAAATTCAACATGAGTAAACCCCATTTCCTTCACATAGTCAGCAAGGTACCCGGCCAGTTCCCGGTAAGTGAGGGACCTGTTGCCCTCTTCAGGGACGCGTCTCCATGATCCGAGATGAACTTCATATATGGAACAAGGACCATGAAGCGAATTCATTTTATGCCTGCCTGTCATCCATTCCTGATCTTTCCATTCATATTCAAGGTCCCATACAACAGATGCGGTCCTGGGGGGCGCTTCCCAGAGAAATGCAAAGGGATCTCCTTTTTCCACGCTGTAATCGTTGAATCTCGAAACAATATAATATTTATAAAGGTCTCCTTTTTTCATGCCAGGGACAAATCCTTCCCATATCCCGGAGCTGTCCGGCCTCAGCATGAGCTGATGAGATTCCCTGTCCCATCCGTTGAAATCGCCGATAACCGATATCGTTTCGGCATTAGGCGCCCATACGGCAAAGTGAACACCGCTTATGCCTTCTACATTCATCACATGAGCGCCGAGGCATTTATAAAGCCTGAATTGATTCCCTTCTTTAAAAAGATAAATGTCATGGTCGGTCAACCGGCTTGCATCGTATCTGACCAGATCGTTAACTTTATGGTTTATTAATGTCATAATTCACCCCCCGGATTGATTTATGTCGTATCTGCTTTTTTTAAATACACAGTATTATACGTTTACAGGATATATTAATGTTACCACCTTTCTTTCTGATGTCAAGAAAAGAAAATGCACCCGGATAAGGGCTGGATATAACGTGTGATATAATGATTATAATTTTCAGGAAGAACGCCAAAGGAGGTCATGGACCCCATCGTGTCCTATGGAATTGTTGCTTTTAGCTCAAGATATATATCCCTGCTGTTTTCCTTTAGCGAATACTCCTCTTTGAAGCGCTCGACAGGAATTTTATCCATTATCCTTAATACACGCTTAAGATCATCCGTCACCGGAAAAAGTTGCGCATAGCCATCTTTGACTCCATATGGAAACCAGAGAGTTTCCAGCACACACTCCCTGAAAGTGCTTCCCCCGCCGAATTCACTTTTACTCCGTTTTACGTAAATACCCTCAGACAACACCAGATCGCTCATAAACATGTCCTTCTTATAGTTTAATCCAGGTAACTATAATAATATAATCGGCGTAATTCCAACATAACTTTATTTTTTTCAAATATCAAAAAAAGCAATCTTTATAAGGTATGGCAGGAATACCTGGCAGACTGGAAACTTATTTACAGGTCTGAAGATGACCTTGTTAACCTCCTGACAACTGCCGGTTTCTCAAATAATGCATTTAAAATTGAAAAAGATGAAACAGGGCTGACCTTTTTAGTAACAGTGAATAAATAGATTCTGAAAAAATTGAAGGAGTACTGACTATATGCTACAATTAAACATTCTGATAAAATCAATTTCTTATTATTTTTTCAAAGGAGATAAAAATGAATAACAATGCGTTTTTTGTTAATTGGTTAGGGCGTCTCACGATTCTGTGCACAATGTTGATTGGGTTAGTTGCCTTGACGGTGGCGGGTTGTGCAGGTACGACACCAACACTGGGCGGGGGGGGGACTGTAGCAACCGGCTCAGCAGGCGGCTCTGAATCTCAGGATGCGAGCAGCCAGTTAGAAAAATGTGATGAAGCGCTGGGCACTTTGGCTGTGGTTGAGGACCAGGCAGCTCCCTGGTATGCCACCCTTTCCCAACACAAATTAGGTTCGACAGTACCCGTTCTGCGGATACTGATTCAACAATCAAACTGCTTTGTTATAGTTGAGCGCGGACGCGCCATGCAGAACATGATGCAGGAGCGTGAACTCAGCCAGTCGGGAGAGATGCGTAAAGGCAGTAATTTTGAAAAAGGTCAGATGGTTGCGGCTGACTATACGATGAGCCCAAGTATAACATTTAGTCAGAAAGATACCTCAGGTATCGGAGGAGCGGTAGGCGGTTTATTTGGCCCTGTCGCAGGTGCTGTGGCGGGTGGTTTTAAGTCAAACGAGGCATCCACTACATTATTGCTGATTGATAACCGCTCGGGTGTTCAGTTGGCGGCGGCTGAGGGCAGTGCGAAGAACTTTGATTTTAATCTCTTTGGTGGTGCTTTCGGCGGAGGTGTGTTTGGAGGCGCTGGCGGGTATTCCAACACGCCGGAAGGCAAGATATTGATCGCTTCATTTATGGATTCATATAACAAATTGGTCAAGGCGACACGTAATTACAAGGCACAGGCAGTAAAAGGAGGCCTGGGTACCGGCGGCAGGCTTGGTGTCGAGGGCGGGTCTACGCCGGCTTCGAAAGAGATTCAGAACAAGAATAAATAAACGAGGCTTCAACGCGATTGACAATACCGGGACGGAATCAACTCTATTACAAATTTATCACTGTGAGGAAAAAGAAAAGGGCTGCATTGCTGCAACCCCGTAATATTGCTGGCGTCCCCACGGGGATTCGAACCCCGGTTACCGCCGTGAAAGGGCGATGTCCTAAGCCGGGCTAGACGATGGGGACTCTGGTGAGCCGCGTTGGATTCGAACCAACGACCCACGCCTTAAAAGGGCGTTGCTCTACCAACTGAGCTAGCGGCCCTTTTTAAAAAGGGCAAAGTTGTTCACCCGGTAACGAAAAAATAGTATAGCAAAAAGGGTAAAGAAAAAAACAGGTTTAGCCTCCAAACGGATTTTGCAGTATCACAACTTCATCCCGTCTCTGGCCGGTGGATATCATGTCAATCTTTACATCGAGCATTTCGCTGAGATAATCAATGTAAACCCTTGCCTGTTTTGGAAGATCTTTCAGCCTTTTTACTCCTTGTGTATTTGTTTTCCATCCTGCAATTTCTTTATAAACCGGTTTGCAGGCCTCAAGGACCTTCGCTTCCTGCGGCATGTCGGTAAATTTACACGCTATGCCTTTCTTGCTGCATTCACAGCGTTTATACGGATCTTCATATGTATATGCGACGCATACTTTAAGTTTATCAACTTCATCAAGCACATCAAGTTTTGTCAGTGCAATCCCCGTAAAACCATTTATCATGATCGCATGCCGCAGGCTCACCAGATCAAGCCAGCCGCATCTTCTCGGTCTCCCAGTTGTAGCGCCGTATTCTCCTCCTTTTAAACGGATCTCTTCACCTAATTTATCTTTCAATTCTGTTGGAAAAGGTCCTTCCCCTACACGTGTTGTATATGCCTTGGTAACACCCAGGATTCCATCAATTTTTATAGGGCTGACACCAAGCCCTGTACATACACCGCCTGCAGAAGCGCTTGATGAGGTGACATACGGATAGGTCCCGTGGTCAATATCAAGCAGCGTTCCCTGTGCGCCTTCAAACAGCACATTTTTGCCGCTGTCAATGAACTTGTTTATCATGACAACAGTGTCGGTAATAAAGGGGAAAAGATATTCTGCATATCTCATGTATTCGGAATAAACCTTCTCAAGGCGGAGCCTGTTAATGTGGTATTTATTTTCGATCAGGAAATTTACATCATTCAGATTGGCCTTTAACTTATCTTTAAAGCCTTTACTGTCAAGTAAATCTATCATCCTGATGCCAGTTCTCGACATCTTATCAACATATGCGGGACCAATGCCCCTGCCGGTAGTACCGATCTTGTGGGACCCCTTTGCCTCTTCATGCTTGCAGTCAAGCAGGGTATGATAGGGCATAATAACGTGTGCTCCTCCGCTGATAAAAAGATTTTTTCCAACCGTAACCTTCCTGTTTTTCAGCCCCTCAATTTCCTCTATTAACGCCTTGGGGTCAATAACCACTCCGTTTCCGATTATACAGGTCTTTCCTTTATGAAGAATTCCCGATGGAATGACATGGAGAACAAACTTCTCGTTTTTTATCATCACCGTATGTCCGGCATTGTGCCCTCCCTGATAGCGGGCAACAACTTTGGCGCTTTCTGTGAGAAGGTCTACGATCTTGCCTTTTCCTTCATCTCCCCACTGTGCGCCGACAACTACGATATTAGACATTGGTTTCTCCTATTATCTAAAACTGGGAACTTGGAACTAAGAAATAAAAACGTTCTTTATTCTTATTTTTCACTTCTAATTTCTCACTTCTCATTTTCATACCGGCAGATGTATCTGTTTTACTGAAAGGACATTGGGAAGTTTTTTGATCTCTGAAAGGATCTCTTTTGAAACAGCCGTATCAACGCTGACAACCGATATGGATTTGCCGCCCCTTTTTTCCCTCCCAAACTGCATCCGTGCAATATTGATCTTGTGCTTTGCAAGCGCGGTCCCTATACCACCGATTACGCCCGGTTTGTCGTTGTTGGAAAGCATAAGCATTTCACCTTCAGGCACAACCTCCACCGGGAAGTTATTAATTGCAATAATACGCGGCTCCTTTTTCCCGTATAGGACCCCTCCTACCATGCTCTCTTTTGCGCCGGACTTTGCCTTGATAATCATCATATTGTGATAATCGCCGGCATCGCCGGTGGTAATTTCCTTTAACGTTATCCCTCTTTCTTTGGCGATCATGGGAGCGTTAATGAAATTTACTGTTTCTTCAAGAATCGGTGTTAGAATACCCTTTAATGCGGCAACCGTTATCGGCTCTAATGAAAGGCCCGCAACTTCGCCGCGATACTCTATTGAAATGCTCTCAATGCCGCCTTCGAATATCTGTGAGAGAAAACTACCCATCCTCTCTGCAAGATTTATATACGGCTGCATGAGAGGAAGCACGTCAGCAGAGACCGACGGGAAATTCACTGCATTCCGTATAGTACCGTACAACATATAATCAACAATCTGATGAGAAACGGCAATTGCCACATTCTCCTGTGCATCTTCTGTTGATGCGCCGAGATGAGGGGTGCAGATAAAGTTATCGAGTCCAAGCAGCGGGGATTCACCTGGCGGCTCTTTTTCAAATACATCAAGCGCTGCCGCTGCGACCTTCCCGGATTTCAATGCATCAAACAGCGCCTTTTCGTCAACAATCCCGCCGCGTGATGCGTTAATTATTCTCACGTCTTTCTTCATCATCCCTATGGTTTTGGAATTTATCATATTCTTCGTCTCATTCGTCATCGGGACATGTATAGTAATAAAGTCCGAAGACCTTATTAACTCTTCCAAATCTACTACCGTCACTCCGAGCGTCTTTGCCTTCTCTTCACTTAGATACGGGTCGTATGTTATAACCTTCATTCCCATGCCCAGCGCTATCTTTGCAACATGCGCTCCTATATTTCCGAGTCCAATAATACCAAGGGTCTTGTTGTAAAGCTCTACGCCCATGAACTTCTTCTTTTCCCATTTACCCTGTTTCATAGAGGCTGCTGCCTGCGGTATCTGTCTCGCCATAGAGAAAAGCAGCGCCATTGTATGTTCTGCAGTTGTTACCGTATTGCCCCCTGGCGTGTTCATCACCACAATGCCTCGTTTTGTTGCAGCAATCTTGTCAACATTATCAAGTCCCGAGCCTGCCCGTCCGATGACTTTCAGATTTTTGGCATGTTCAATAACATCTGACGTCACCTTTGTGGCGCTTCGGACAACAAGGGCGTCATACTTGCCAATCTCTTTTTTCAACTCCTCAGGAGACATGCCTGTCTTTACGTCTACCTTCAGCCCTGCTTTTTTCAGGATCTCAACACCTTTTTGAGAAATATTATCGCTTACAAGTACTTTCATCGTTGCTCTCTCTTTGTTATTTCAAAATAAAATTAACCACAGAGTTCACTGAGAAATTATAAATAAAATATTAGGAACATGCGCGTATACGGTAAATAAAACAAATTCATTTTTTCTACTAAATCTTCTCATCTTCTTAATTGCTATTTTCCCCTCTGTGTCCTCTGTGGTTCTCTTTAAGCATACTTCTTCTCGAATTCCTGCATAAATGCGATCAGTGCATCTACGCCTTCTTCGGGCATGGCATTATAGATACTCGCCCTCATGCCGCCAACGCTGCGGTGTCCCTTCAGCGCCACCAGCCCTGCCTTTTTTGTCTCTTCAATGAAATTTTTATCGAGTCCCGGGTTCTTAAGTATAAACGGCACATTCATCCATGAACGGCATTTTTTATCAACCGGATTTTTATAAAAGTCAGATTTATCAATTGCGGCATAAAGTTTATCCGCCTTACGTTTATTGATCGCCGCCATTGCCTCAAGCCCGCCTTTTCTTTTAATCAACTCAAATACCAATCCGGCAATATACCATGCGTAAGTAGGCGGCGTGTTGTACATGGAACCGTTGTCTGCATGCGTTTTATAACTGAACATCAAAGGAGTTCCCGGAATCGTTTCCCCTATCAGGTCTTCCCGTATAATCACAATAGTTAAACCTGCCGGACCGATATTCTTCTGCGCCCCGGCATAGATGAGTCCATATTTGGATACGTCAAGCGGGCGTGAAAGTATGGTCGAAGACATATCGGCAACAAGAGGAACATTTCCAACCTCCGGTATATAATGAAATTCCACCCCACCTATTGTTTCATTAGGCGTATAATGCATATATGCGGCATCGGGATTAAGTTTCCATTCAGACTGCGGCGGGATGGTTGTAAAATTATTGGCCTCACTTGTGACAACTACATTTACATTACAGTAACGCTTTGCCTCAGAAATCGCCTTTTTGGACCACTGACCTGTATTAATATAATCAGCGGTTTTCTTTCCCTTTAACAGATTCATGGGGACCATGGCAAATTGACTTGTGGCCCCGCCCTGAAGGAAAAGCACTTTATAATTAACCGGTATCTTCATAATTTCCCGCAGATCTGCCTCTGCTTTTTCAGCAATTGAAACAAATTCCTTACCGCGGTGACTCATCTCCATTACAGACATGCCACTGCCCCGCCAGTCCGTCATTTCTGATGCAGCCTGTTTTAATACCTCTTCCGGCAGCATTGCCGGCCCTGCACTGAAATTAAATACCCGTGACATTCAACTCCTCTTTTAAAACCTGTATATAGTTTGTGGAACGCCGGTGATTAATTGTTAGTAACTTTGCAGTCAAAACTCCGGAGATCATCTCCATTAACACTTGTACAAATAAAGAATCCTTATGCATCGTTTTATATATATAATTTTAATCTTATCAAACAGGAAATATTGATGATCTTGGTATGTAATGAATTAATCTTACCGACTTTGAAGGGTATCATTTCGACTCTAATTTGTCAAGCTACTCACCGGAACTTTCAACAAATTACTAATGACTAATTTAGTGTTATTTTATTATGCGGTTATCTTAGTAATTAACACTTCCAACAATCTTATTACTCTTATTGTTTTATAAATATAAAGAATAAAAAGAATAAGGAAAAGGTATAACTGCAAAAAAACTCTCAAGAAAAGATTATGAAAAAGTTTGTTTTTCATAAAATTAAATTTTTTCTTGCTCAATAAGAAAGACATGGTATATACTTTTTTAGACACGGCACGGGAAAGAAAAAACTCTGAAACTTAGAGGACTTTTAAATGTTCATATGGCACCCTTAAATTGCAATAGCACCTAATATTACTTAACAATTATGAAGCAATACATGTTGCAAACAAATATTGTGCTCTTTGTAATGCTGTTCTGTCTCGCTGTCAGTGTTAGCGTTCAGGCAAGTGACAGCATAGAGACAGCGGGTGACGTTTTGCTGATTATTTTACCTGCCACCGCAGCGGGGCTGACAGTTGGCTTTAAGGATACTAAAGGCGCGTTGCAGTTTGGGGAGTCGGCGGCTCTCACACTTGGCGTCACTTACGGCCTTAAATACGCCATAAAAGAGGAGCGCCCCAATGGCGGGAGCCACTCCTTCCCGTCGGCTCACACATCTATTTCCTTTGCCTCCGCTGAGTTCATGCGCAAGCGTTATGGCTGGAAGTACGGCATACCAGCTTATGCTGCCGCATTTTTTGTGGCTTACAGCCGTGTTGATGCAAGACAACACTACACGCACGACGTCCTTGCCGGAGCAGCTATCGGTATCGGAAGCAGCTATTTATTCACCAATGCATATGAAGGTTGGAACATTCAGGCGGAAGCAGACCATAAATATTACGGTGTGAGGCTGAGCCATATCTGGTAGAGGAAAGGTTTCTTTAACTCATGAAAGACCAAATCAGCGAAGCTATCGACAATATATTCAAAATCAATCTCGGAGTAAAAAAATCAGAACGGGTTATTGTTTTTACAGACGGATATAACAATAAATTAAAAAAAATCACAAAACGTATTGCGGAAGCCGGGAAGAAATTTACTGAAAATATCAAATACATTGAGTACCGGCCAACAGGTTGTCACGGCGTTGAACCACCTGAAGAAATTTGGGCTGAGGCATTTGGAGATAGTGTTTACGATAAATTAAAACAGCAAAAACTCTTTAAACCCCTCCTAACCAAAAAAACTACAGAAGAACAAAACAGGGAAATAGAAAAAATAATAAGGACGCACAAAAAAGCAGCGGTCCCTGCAGTTGTGGCGCTTTCATATTATTCGACAAGCCACACACGCTTCAGGAGCTACCTTAACAGGATCTGCGGCACAAGATATGCAAGCATGCCGCTTTTTGACGAGGGAATGCTTGAAGGCGCAATGAGGGTCAACTATAAAAAGATGCTCAAAAGGACAAAAGCGATTGCCGGTATAGTAAATAAAAGTGAAAGGATAGAAGTACAGACCCCGAATGGCACTTCTATCGCCTTCTCAAAAAAGAACCGGGAGGCAAAAGCTGATACAGGCATTATCACAGAGCCGGGGACCTTCAGCAACCTGCCGGCAGGAGAGGTATTTCTTGCACCGCTTGAAGGCACGGCAAATGGTAAACTCGTGCTTGAATGGGCGCCGACACGCAAATTAAAAAGACCGGTAACGCTCCATGTTGAAAACGGACTGGTTACAAAGGTTGAAGGGCAGGAAAAGTATGTAGAATATTTAGAGGAGAAACTTTCCGGGGAAAAAAAGAATGCGAATATTGCTGAACTTGGTATCGGCACCAATGACAGGGCCTCAAGGCCGGATAATATTCTTGAATCAGAAAAGATATTCGGCACTATCCATATTGCACTTGGAGACAACAGCTCCTTTGGCGGAAAGGTAAGCACATCTTTTCATCAGGACTTTGTTTTTTTTAAACCTACAGTAATACTGATTTCTAAAAATGGAAGCAAAAAGATTCTGCTGAAAAACGGGAAGCTGGCAGTGACAATTTAATTTGTTTCCCTTTAGTAGGGGCGGGTTTTAAACCCGCCTCCCCTACGTCCGCATCTTCTTAAAGGCATTGATTAAACCATTTGTTGATGAATCATGGGACGTTGCCGGCTTGTCGTCATTCAATTCAGGAAGTATTTTGTTTGCAAGCTGTTTACCGAGTTCAACTCCCCACTGGTCGAAGCTGAATATATTCCAGATAACGCCCTGCACAAAGATTTTGTGCTCATACATTGCAATAAGACCGCCGAGAGTTATGGGTGTCACTTTCTTTAATAAAATTGAATTTGAGGGTTTGTTGCCTTTGAATACTTTAAAAGGAGCCAGCTTCCGGATTTCTTTGTCACTTTTACCCGCTGCCCGGAGTTCTTCAATTACTTCTTTCTCTGTTTTTCCTTTCATCAAGGCCTCTGTCTGGGCAAAGAAATTTGAAAGCAGTATATCATGGTGGTCTCCGACAGGGTTATGACTTATGGCAGGCGCAATGAAATCACAGGGAATTAATTTGGTTCCCTGATGGAGGAGTTGATAGAAGGCATGCTGTCCATTGGTTCCGGGTTCACCCCAGATAATGGTTCCGGTCTGATAAGGAACTTCTTTTCCATCTCTGCCGGCATATTTGCCGCTGCTTTCCATATTCCCCTGCTGGAAATAAGCAGGGAACCTGTGCATATACTGGTCGTACGGCAGGACCGCCTCGGTCTCCGCTTCAAAAAAATTGTTGTACCAGATGCCAAGTAATGCCAGAATAACCGGGATGTTTTTCTCAAACGGGGTTTCTCTGAAATGCCTGTCCATTGCATGTGCACCCTCGATAAGCCCGAAGAAATTCTCAAATCCTATTGAACACGCAATGGAAAGACCGATCGCCGACCAGAGGGAATATCTGCCTCCGACCCAGTCCCAAAAACGGAACATGTTACCGGGATCAATGCCGAATTTTATTACTTCGTCACTATTAGTTGATATCGCAACAAAGTGCCGTTTGATATTCGCCTCATTCTTTGCTGAATTTAGAAACCACTTCCGCGCTGTATGTGCGTTGGTCATGGTCTCCTGGGTTGTAAAAGTCTTTGAAGCAATCATGAACAGGGTTGTTTCAGGAGACAGTTTTTTCAATGTTTCGGTAATATGTGTACCGTCTATATTAGAGACAAAGTGTGTTCTTAAATGAGGCTTGCAATAAGGCTTCAAGGCTTCTGTCACCATTACGGGGCCCAGGTCTGAGCCGCCGATACCAATATTTACTATGTCAGCTACTGATTTACCTGTATACCCTTTCCATTCGCCTGAAATAACGCTGTCGGAGAAATACTCGATCTGTTTCAGCACAAAACCGACATCCGGCATTACATTCTTGCCGTCAACATAAATTGGCGTGTCTGACACGTTTCTCAACGCAACATGAAGCACTGCACGGTTTTCAGTTTCATTTATTTTATCACCGGAGAACATTTTTTCTATCGCATCCTGTACTTTTACTTCCCGGGCCAGCTCTAAAAGAAGCTGAAGTGTTTCTTCATTGATAATATTTTTTGAATAATCTGCAAGTATGTCTTCATGCCTGAGAGAAAACTTTGAAAACCTTTCGGGATCCTCAAGAAATAAGTCCCGCATATGGCGAGTCTTCATAAATTCATAATGATCTTTAAGCTTGCTCCATGCAGAAGTTTCCAGGGGGTTAATTTTATCCAGCACGGTGCCCTCCTCTTATTTATATAAGCACTTTCTGAAATTTACTCCATTATTAGCCAAACCTGTTGTATTGTCAAGATATTATTAGTTGAAAAGAATGAGTTGAAAAGAATGATTGACTTACCTCAATGGTATACTTAAACTTATTGTTCATGAAACAGGAAGTTGTTGACATAATTCAAAAAGCCCTTGAGAATCTTAAAGTTCCATGGGGATTGGACAGCATACCTGAAATAGATATAGAGATCCCGAGGAACGAGGCGATGGGGGATATCGCAACCACAATTGCAATGGGGCTTACAAAGATTCTTAAAAAATCTCCGAGAAAGATCGCGGAAGAGATCGTTGATGCAATCAAAACAAACATAATCCCCCCCATCCCCCCTTTAGAAAAGGGGGGCGAGGGGGGATTTGATATCTTTGAAAGCATTGAAATAGCAGGTCCCGGATTTATTAATTTCAGATTGAGTAAGGCATTTCTCCATGCAAAACTTGAGCAGCTTCTGACCGAAGGGCATTCATCCCTTCGAACGGATCTCGGGGAAGGCAGGAAAGTACAGGTGGAATTTGTAAGCGCAAATCCTACAGGCCCTTTACATGTCGGGCATGGGCGGGGCGCTGCTGTCGGCAATGCGTTATGTAATATTCTGAAGGCCGCCGGCTTTAATGTGCAGAAGGAATTTTACATTAATGATGCAGGCCTGCAGGTGAAGCTTCTTGGGGAATCTGTCTTTGCCCGGTATCTGCAACTGCTGGGCAACGATGCGCCCTTTCCGGAAGACGGATACAGGGGAGATTATGTCGAATTAATTGCAGAGGAGATTATCAAAAGAACAGGCGAAGAGTACCTGAATAAGTCTTTTGAAGAGTGCGGAGAATTTTTTACCAACTACGCCTACAAAATGATGCTTGCAGATATCGCAAAAGACCTGAAAGACTTCGGCATTGTTTTTGACAGGTGGCAGAGCGAGAAAGAACTGTATGAGAAGGATAAGGTGCAGAGTTCCCTGACCGCTCTTCAGCAAAAAGGTTTTATCTATGAAAAAGACGGTGCAAAATGGTTTAGTTCAACGAACTTCGGAGACGACAAAGACAGGGTGGTGGTAAAACAGGACGGCGAATATACATATTTTGCCTCTGATATCGCCTATCATAAAGATAAGCTTGACAGGGGATTTGATACAATTATCGATATATGGGGTGCAGACCATCATGGTTATATCCCGAGGATCAAGTCAGTGCTCGAAGCCTTCGGTTTACCGAAGGAGAAATTCAGGGTAATACTGATCCAGATGGTAGCATTGCTCAGGCGCGGGGAGCCGGTGCAGATGTCAAAGAGGGCAGGAGAATTTGTGACGTTGCGCGAGGTTGTTGACGAGGTCGGCGCTGATATAACAAAATTCATATTCCTTACCCGGCGGGCCGACAGTCAACTGGAATTCGATATTGAAATTGCAAAGGAACAGTCAGCGGAAAATCCTGTCTTTTACGTGCAATATGCATTTGCGAGGATATCGAGCATATTCAGGCAGGCAATTGAAAAAGGTATCAGCGGTCAGCAGTCAGCGGTCAGCAGTCACGACGTAGGGGCGAGGCGGTGCCGCGCCCTTTTAAAAGAAGATGAGGAGCTTTCCATTATCAAAAAACTTCTTCAATATTCAATGGTGGTTGAAGGTGCGGCGCTTTCATGCGAGCCGCACAGGATAACCTATTATCTGCAGGAGCTTGCCGGAATTTTCCACTCGTATTACAACAAGCACAGGGTAATATCGGATGATGAACAGCTTACAAATGCAAGACTGCAGCTTTGTGAAGCAGTACAGATTATGTTAAAAGAAGGATTAAGTATGCTTGGAGTTAGCGCTCCGGAAAGGATGTAACTATGCTTGATTATGTAATTGCATTAACTATCCATGTAATCTCCGTCATCATATGGATAGGAGGCGTGGCCTTCGTTACCATGGTGACATTCCCCATGATCCAGAGGGGGGGCAGTTCACTTGAGCAGGTCATGATGTTTCAGGGGACAGAACACCGGTTTGGAAAGATCGCGAAGACAATGGTCATACTTGCGGGGCTTTCAGGGTTGTATTTAATAAAAGTGAAAGGGATGAGCTTCGGGGTATGGGTCATGATTATCCTATGGGCAGTGTATGCCTCGCTGTTGTTCGGTCTTGAAAAAATGATTTTCAAAAAACTTTTCGGCAAGCCTTCGGACCAGATCGATACGAAAAAGATATTCTCCCTGCTTCAGGGTTTCCACTGGATCGTGCTGACCCTCAGCTTCCTCGCAGTCGCGGCAGGGATCTGGGCAGCGCATTACTAATCACTTGCCGTCATTCCCGTGAAAACGGGAATCCAGTCCCGTAACCCTTCAGTGAAAGGTGGAAGCAACACGCCTCAGATGTTATTTTTTGAATCAGGGCGGTTTCTTCTTTTTAAGGAGGTGGGGTATCTTTATGGAACAAGAGGGGGGAAGGATCAAGGGTAATGTCCTTGGATAGT
>JACRLN010000026.1 GCA_016215115.1 Nitrospirota bacterium | reverse complement strand
ACGTCGCACTTGACGGTTTACCCGTCCCGGTGATACCCTTTCTCATGGTGGTGTCTCCTTTCGTTAAATTGTTGATTGATTCTCAACTTGAAAGGATACACCGCCTTTTATCTATTTACACACTTTTTGATTTTACTCCGTTTGCGTCGGTTTCAATACGCACATATCTACGCTGTTCCGGGTAAAAGTTGATTGGTCGCCCTTCTTTCCAAAGAATTTTTATGTATGTCGGAGGTTCATGAAGTTCGACAGGCCTTGGTTGTGGTTTTGGGGGGCGAGGGTGTGTTGGCTTATCACGCTCTGGAGATTGCGCGGTCGCCTCACCACCTACAGGTTCAGACGTATCTATTCCATAAACACGCAAAAGACGGGCGACTTCTTTTCTCATTTCTTGTTTGACAGTTTCGTCACCCACTTGTCTGCTTAGGTCTTTTGCCTCATTGTTCAAGCGTAGGAGTTCATCATCTGATTTTAAAGCGCTGATAAGCTCACGCTGAATTATATCTAAGACAAATCCATGTCTTGCTGCCTCACGTGTAGATGATACAAGAGCACGCTGGGCCGATGGCGTAAGTGAGTTACAATCTACATGGCATATGAGTCTTTGACCTAAATATGGTAACTCAGCATCTTTTACAATGAATGACTTTGATAATTCTGCATGGTTCTGGCCGTTTAAAGTAAGAATGAGCGGCTTTTTGGGATTTACAAATGCAGCTATAGGATTTTTATTGTCTTTGTCAGGAGGCTGTAACAGCCAGTATTCGATCCCTATTCGCCCAAAGTCTCCGAGTGAAACATAAAACATTGGAACATTGTGGGAAAGTTCCGGTCCACGGCTCTTGTCATCCCCCTCGTCAATTGCGCCATTGAGAGCATTCCTAGAACCTTTAATAACGCGACCATAACGGCGAACACCAAACTGATAATCAAGCCATACAGGCAAAACAGGATCAAATAAAACGCTTTGAAGCAAGCCGTAAATACTACCAGGTCCGACTGGCGATTTATAACCACTCAAATCATAGCCAAAGTGTTTCACCAAAGTTCCAGCAGGGAAATCGTTTTGTGACAATTCTAAGTTTAGTACTGAATCGTTTATCGTTAAATAAACATAATGCCCTGTCTTATACTCTTCCGGGGGTAAATCCAAATAATAAACAACGGTGAAGCCAACTGTGGCATGATTATCAAAACGTGAGGCAATAAACGTATATTTGCACATCGCAAAAGTACTTGAGCCGCCCTGACCATAAACTCCCACCACATAATGCTTTTGTACTTTATTGGACTCGTTTATACTTAGGATAGTCTGGGGCATTTTTCCCGGAATAATTCCTATTCCGTTATCGCGCACTTCAACGGTTCTAGCTTCTGGGCCATCGCCCGCCAAAAGCTTTATGGATACTTTTTGGGCAAGAATTCTACGTTGCTGCTGAGTCAGATCACTAAGTCCTTTTTCTGGTACATTCAGCCATGCTATCGCAGCTTCTTTCGGGCTTCTACAATCGGGCCGACCGCTATGTCTTTCATGTTCAGATTCAAGTACAGCGTCAATGGAATTAGTTATTCGCTCAACTAACGACCTGCCCGGGTCTGTAGAAATTTCTATAGGGCCTCTATTATTATCTCGTCCTCCTAAAGGTACCCATTTAGCATAGCTTTTATGAGCAACTTCGAAATCGCCGATGGCCTTTTCAACTTCAGAGGTATTGCTTGCCATTTGCAAGGCTTCGTAGAATTCCTTAACCGTCATGTAACCCTCCACTTGAAGGTGCGAATCTTCCGCGTGAACCTAATACATAATCTTCGCTCGGTTCTATAGAGATCCAATGCCTCTGGAGCGCCTCCGCAGCCGCTCCAGTGGTATTACTTCCAGCAAAGGGGTCAAGCACATAGTCATTGGGTTCCGTGAGAAAGTGGATGAAGAATTCAGCTAGCTTTATAGGCATGCGTGCTGGATGAGCTTGTAGCCCTTGTTCACGGCAATATTTTTGATAAGGATCAGTTGAACTCGTATTTGCTGCAGTCAAAACGTTTGACGGAATTGCTCCGTTATTATCACGCAAAAATGATGTCTCCCCGATATTGTGCTCAGAGGGCCGTTTGCCGGAATTGTATTTCTTAGATTTAAGAAGCCGTTTCATCGATGGGCTATATTCCTGAAGCACTCGACGATTGTCTGCCTTTGGTCTATCAGTTGGTGACATCCACCACACATGCGTATAAGAGTCCTTCACACGTGACCGTTCAACATTGACCCATTGTGAAGGGCTCGGAAGTCGGGCCGGATTATAACAAATGAACTGCTGGCATAGATTAAATTCACCTTTTTTGAGAAAAGTGAGAAGTGCTTCAAGAGCAAGTGTCGACATAACGGGCTTTCCAGGTTCCCAAGCATTTCCTAATTCCATGACAATTGATCCGTTCTCTGTTAAAAGAGTTCTGAAAATTGCAGCAAAATTCACAAGCCAATCTATATACTCTTCGCCCTGTAAATTCCCATACTTTTTCTTTCGGTTAAGAGGAAAAGGTGGTGACGTGAATATCAGTTGCACTTTGCCACGCATGCGATCAAGAGTCGGCAAAGACAATATTTCTCCAGCCTGACCTTTAAACATAAGACCGAAGCTAGTTTTATAAACGAGTTCTTTGGGTGGTCGTCCTTTTAGCATAATTGCTTACCGTTTTCTCCTTATCTTAATGTATTGCTGTCCTTAAGTCTCTCATTACATTTGTTAGTGTTTTTGCCATTCCACTTAAGGCCCTGTTAGTAGGAACATGATGCTCAAACTGGACTTGCTGAGGGCCCAATTGCTGTCAGTAAGAGCATGGTCGATCAGGATTTTTGAAAACGCCTCCGGCTGATGTATGCTGTTTTTGTTTTGCATCTCTGTCTTTTATCCCCGAGTGTCCTTTTGCCTGTAAAAAATGCTGTGATAGATTTTAGCTTTTTCCTGGTTCAGGATTCAATGAAAAAGTGACTTAAGGGAAAGAAAGATTTCTGCTCAGGTAGCGAGCGGCGGGTTTTATTACATCTCCAATTCAGGAACCTTAACTTCTTCCCCACACTTCGGACACCGATAACGCCCTTTCCCCTTATCAACTGCTGAAAATCTCAATCCGATGTCGACGCCGGGGTTTGAGCAATTAACGACGATCAGAAAACCTTCGTAAGTTACGTCTTCCTCAATATCGCAACTATGGCATGTGAGCAGCTCTCTGTCGTCGCAAAATAACCCCATCTGCCTTTGCTGCTCTTTAATTTTTTCTATTTTCCTGGCCAGGGCGCGAATTTCTGATAACAACATACTTCCCCCCTACGCTATCTTCAACTCTTTCCGGATATTCTCGGCGACCCATTGACGCACCAGAGTTTGATACGGGATACCCTTCTGTGTAGCGACTTTTTTTATCGAGACGAGATACAGCGGGTCGATCTTGATGGTTACATTCCGCAGCTTCCTCTTCCGTTTCCCCTTTACGATGTCCCGTCTGAGGGCCTCGTCAAGGCTGATCGCAACGTCCTCCTCGATGATCTCGCTGAGGATGCCCCGCTTATCGTAATATTCTTCATCTGTTATTTTCTTCCTTGCAGCTTTAACCTTCATATATCCATCTCCTTCCGGGCATTAACCCCGATGTTTATGCCAGTACCTGACCTCCGTTTTGTCCATGTCCCATCCTGTAATGACTCTTGCCATGCCGTTTTTTTTCAGCTCGAATACGATCGTAAGATACCGGCCTTCATGTGTCGGTCCCATCGCTACGTAGTGGCCCTTTTTCGTTTTTCGATACAACGGCTTATATAAAAAAACTTCTTCAGCTTCCTCCGGCTTCACCCCATGACCGAGCTCAATGTGCACAACATTGCCCTCGTCCCACTCAAAATCCTTTATCTTCAATGAGCAGCCCTCCTTACTTGTCATACATTGTATTACTTTTATTATCAAATGTCAAAGGTTGCCAGAGTTACCAGAGTCGTAAACAGCAGCAGCCACTTCTTTGTCATTCAAAACATGCTACAATAATTTTATCTTACTTTTAAGAGGAAACTACTTTGCTACGTCAGATTAAAAACTCAGGCACTTTTAAATTAACATCTGACTTCAAGCCAACTGGCGACCAGCCGAAGGCGATAGAAACACTCACTGAAGGCATTCTCAAAAACTTCAACCACCAGGTGCTGCTCGGCGTTACAGGCTCCGGCAAGACATTTACCATTGCCAATGTAATTGCTAATGTGAATAAGCCGGCGCTTGTCATAGCACATAATAAGACCCTTGCGGCACAACTGTACGGCGAATTCAAGACCTTTTTCCCTGAAAATGCAGTGGAATATTTTGTGAGTTTCTATGACTATTATCAGCCTGAGGCATACATCCCGTCCACCGATACATACATTGAAAAAGATTCTATGATAAACGAAGACATTGACAGGCTAAGACACGCGGCAACGCGTGCTGTGCTGGAGAGAAACGATACTATTGTTGTGGCATCTGTCTCGTGCATTTACGGCATCGGCTCTCCCGAAGATTATCTTGGAATGAATCTTACTATTGAAGAAGGAATGAGAACGGAACGGGATGCGTTCTTGAGGAAGCTCGTTGACATGCTCTATGAACGCACTGAAGACTTTAGAAGGGGGACCTTCAGGGTGCGGGGAGATATTGTTGAGATATTCCCTTCTTTTTCCGGCGATAATGCAATAAGGGTTGAATTTTTTGGCGATGACATTGACGGCCTGTATGAATTTGATTCTCTCACCGGCAAGGGAATCAGAAGGCTTTCAAAAATAGCTCTCTATCCCAACAGTCACTGGATCACGCCGAGACCGAGAATCGAAAAGGCCCTGCAATCTATCAACAGAGAGCTTGATGACAGGCTGACGTTTTTACTCAGACAGGATAAACATCTTGAGGCAAAAAGACTTGAACAGAAGACACGGTTTGATATGGAGATGCTCAAGGAATTCGGATATTGTCACGGGATAGAAAATTATTCAAGGCATTTGAGCGGACGGGCGCCGGGCGAACCGCCGTCCTGTCTCATAGATTATTTCCCGGAAGACTTCCTGTTAATCATAGATGAATCACATGCGACTATCCCGCAGATCGGCGGGATGTATGAAGGGGACCGGTCAAGGAAGCAGACGCTTGTTGATTACGGCTTCAGACTTCCGTCTGCGCTTGATAACCGTCCGCTCAAGTTCAATGAATTTGAGCACAGGGTGAATCAGGCGATTTATGTATCCGCAACTCCATCTGAATATGAAATCAACAAATCAAACCGCAGGTTAATCGAACAGATAGTCAGACCTACCGGTTTGAAAGACCCCGTCATTGATGTGAGGCCTGTTTCAGGGCAGCTCGATGACCTCCTCGGAGAGATCAGGAAGAGGGCTGAAAAAGGAGAAAGGATATTAGTAACAACCCTGACGAAAAAAATGGCTGAAGATGTAACAGAATATTATTCGGAATTAGGGATACGGGCGAGGTATCTTCATTCCGACATTGATACGCTTGAACGGATTGAAATATTGAGAGACCTTAGACTTGGAAAATTTGATGCGCTTGTCGGAGTAAATTTATTGAGAGAAGGACTTGATTTGCCTGAAGTGTCGCTTGTTGCCATATTTGACGCCGACAAGGAAGGGTTTTTGCGTTCCACCCGCTCACTGATTCAGACAGCAGGGAGGGCAGCAAGAAATGTAAACGGCATAGTCATATTTTACGCTGATACAGTTACAGGCTCGATGAAAAATGCGATAAACGAAACTAACCGGAGACGCAAAATACAGGAAGCGTACAACAGGAAACACAAGATAACGCCGACGTCAATCAAGAAAGAGATAACGAACATCCTGAGCTCAATCTATGAGGCGGACTACTGGACGGTCCCGGCAGTTGCAGAAGAAAAAGTTGAATACGGCGATGAATCAGTAATTAAAACTCTCGAAGACGAAATGAAACAGGCTGCGGCAAAACTTGATTTTGAAAGAGCCGCCGGGTTACGCGATAGGATTAAGGCCATCAAGAACAGGCAGATTGAGATAGGAGTGAAGGTGTGAGAAAGCCCCATTATCTGATGTCTAAAATCATTTCTCCCTGTTGTGGAGGGAGCCTCTTGGCCCCTTCCCTGAGTGTAAGCCCCGAGGCCCTGTCTTTTATCTTCATGAGGAAATCAAACGCCTCGTCAGGGCTTGCCTTTGATATCTCTCTCACGCACCAGCCTATCGCCTTTCTGATAAAGAACTCCTTTTCATGGAGCATTTTCCCGGCAAACCCGAAGAAGAGTTTTTTGTCTCCCTTGTTTTGTCTGAAAAGAAGCACCTGTGAGATCATGGAGGCCCGTCTCATCCAGAAATTGTCCGAGGCGCTCCACTTCTTTAAGTAGCCGTATACCTTTTTGTCTTTTTCCAGCACGGCGCCGACAAGATGGATCGATATGTCATCTACAAAATCCCATCCCGTGGACGTAGCGAGCATGTTTTCAAGCACCGGCATGACGGAGAAATCGAGGTATTCGGGATGGAATTGCAGTATCCTGAGGCCGAGACGCTTTTCGTCATGATATTCTGAATCCCATAACTTTTGCGCAAGTTCCAATATATAGTCACGGCCTGCATCGCTATTCGCTTTCCTGAATTTTTTTGCCGTCCTGTCCGCAAACGGCAGTGATGTGCCGAAGAATTTGAACGGGCTTTTCAGGTATCGCTTTTCCTGAACAGCCCGTTCAGGATCGGCATTGTTTTTCAGTGTTTTCCTGAACGAGGCCAACTGCTTCCGGATTGCGCTATTTTGTTTTGATGTGTGTGATTTATCAGTTTTTTCAAATCCCATTGTATATGTCAATTTTCTTTTCTGCAACTAAATAGTTCACTTTAAGATTATAACTTTATAAACTCTTTTGGAGAAAAATTGGTTTTCATGGTCCAGACCGCAGCCGTGCCGTTTTTCATCCGGTAAACAGCGAAAGGCCCGTACCCCATCTGTTCTACCCACGGCTTTAGAAATTCACGTTTTTGTACTATCTCCTTTTTTAGTTCAATATCTTCCACAAGTTGAACAGTGCCGCTGATCCTTATCTGAACAAGGTCCTCAAAGCTGCCGTTGTTGAAGCTCATCTCTATATTCGGGTTTTCCGTCAATTGTTTGTGAAGGTCTTTCATCTTTCCAGTATGGAATATTATCCCGTTTTCATCAGCCCGATACATCAGCATGCCCCGGACATGGGGCTTGTTTCCCTCGACAGTCGCCAGATGGAATACCGGATTGGCATTTAAAAAATTGAATACTTCATTTTTGTTCATCTGAAATTCCTCCTTTTAAATATCGTATATCTAAAAATTTTCCTTTCTATTATAAATCGCAACTATATTTCCACAACCCATTCTTTTATCCATTTGCTTTCAAGCAGGCCCTGAGAAACGAAGGGGTCGTTATGTGCAATCTCCTCTGCTTTTTCAAGATTGTCAGCTTCAAAGGTAATCATCCCTCCTGTTCTGTCTGAAAAAGGCCCGCCGAGATATTTGCTCAATTTGAGCTTGTGCCAATACTCAATATGCAACGGCACAGCAGCCTTTATCTTTTCCGGCTCCTTTTTCATGAAATAAAAGAATACAAATCTTTTTCCCATGATCTTCTCCTCTATATTTATTATATTCGACTCTTTTCAGAAGATAAAAGGTTTTCAAGTATACGGCCTAAAAGGACTTCAAATTCATCGATCTCCTTTTTTGTAAAGCCCATATAAAACAACTCTGCCATTTCTCTGGAGACTTGAAGGTAGACTTCCTGTAGTTTCTTATCTTTCTCAGTTCTTCCTATGATTATTTTTCGTCTATCTTCATTAGATGGAATACGGGTCAAATATCCTGTTTTTTCAAGCCTATCGAGCATGCTTGTTAAGGTTGACTTCTCTAATGAAGTCTTTTTTGACAATTCCTGAATTGATATGCCGTCCTTTTGCCAGAGGGCAAAGAGAATTCTTCCTTGGGCAGGATTTATTTCTTTAAGTTTGTATTCTTTTATTTTTTTGGCTAATATCCTGCCTGACAGATGATGTATTTTGGCGATTAGAAACCCTCCTTCACGCAATTGCTTCATGGTTTGCCTTTGAATTCAAAATTAAAGAAATTAAGTTGATGGTAATACTTTGCAAACATAGGACGCAGGCAAAGCACAGTATGGTCATGGTCATGAGGCCCGCCGGGATAATACATCTCCCATCCCTTCTGCCAGATTGCCTCCTTTATTTTTCTATCTGTAACGATTTCAACCCCTCCGCCTAACATCAGCCCCCTCCATTCACTCGGTTTGCAGTAGTAAATGGTCATTTTTGGGTTTTTCTTAATATGTGCCATCTTTGATGAGGATGTGTTTGTTGTAAGATAAACAAGAAAATTATCTTTATGCTTCTTGAATAATTCTATTAGACCCGGAAATTGTTCTTTTCTCCTCAAGTTGAACATTGCCCTTGTGTATGGAAAACCGTCATGACCAATTGTTGTAACATAAGCAGCCTCAGCAGTTTCCATTAACTCAAGACTTAACTTCTTTGCTTCCCTTTCATCCATTTTTATCCTCCTTGTATTAGTTTTATATAGTATAGTTTTATATAGAACTATATGTCAAGGAGAAAAAAGTTTCATCATCTGATTAGCCCCTTTTTGAAACTCGAAGGGGACTTTCACTAAGGTCAAACATATCCATATATTCAGCATATGTCCTGCCGAAAAATGCAATGCGGTCAATGTTTAGATGGTTATGGTTCATCATTTTTTTGTTTTTGAGTATTTTAAATCAGGCGATTATTATTTGTAAAATACCTATAGTAATTCATGATATAATTGTGCAAATGCGTTAAAGCAAGCGAATGATAAGATTATCAATGATTAAAACAGACATAATTCTTGATTCTATAAATGACGGGCTTTTTACTGCTAATATGGATCTGAAAATTACCTACTTTAATAAGGCTGCACAGGAGCTTTTGGGATATACGCCTAATGAAGTTCTTGGAAGACATTGTAGTACTATCCTCAGATGTGAGGCATGCAAACTGGGCTGTGCCTTAAAATACACCTTTAACACAGGTGAACCTCTTTCAAACTACGAAGCCATTATCAGAAATAAAGAAGGCAAACCCATTCCCATAATTTTCAGTACTGCTTTATTAAGGGATGAAGAAGGTAATGTCGTAGGAGGAGTTGAGATATTCAGAGATTTATCTCTTGTAAAAAACCTGATAGAGCAGTTAAGTGGAAGATACGCCTTTGGAAATATTATCGGAAAAAATTACAAGATGCAGAGGATATACGAACTGATACAGCAGATCGCACCTACTGATGCTACTGTTCTGATTGAAGGTGAAAGCGGGACAGGTAAAGAACTGATTGCAAGGGCAATCCATTACAACAGCAGCAGAAAAGAAAAACCCTTTATCAAGGTTGATTGTGCCTCTCTGGTAGAGAGTTTACTTGAAAGCGAGCTATTCGGACATGTCAAAGGTGCCTTCACAGGTGCTATATCAGATAAAGTTGGCCGGTTTGAACTTGCAGATGGAGGGACGATATTTTTAGATGAGATAGGGAATATCAGTCTTACATCACAGGCTAAGCTCTTGCGGGTTCTTCAGGATGGAGAGTTTGAAAGGGTTGGAGAATCAAAGACAAAGAAGGTAGATATCAGGGTAATTACAGCAACAAACATTGACATAAAAAAGGCAGTGAGAGAGAAGAAATTTCGTGAAGACCTCTATTATCGGCTAAAGGTCGTCTCAATACATCTGCCTCCTCTCAGGGAGAGGAAGGAAGATATCCATCTTCTGGTCAAGCACTTTGTAGACAGATTTAACAAATCAACGGGGAAAGAGGTTATCAATATATTTCCAGGCGCCATGGAGATGCTCATGAGATATAATTATCCGGGGAATATACGGGAGCTTGAAAATATTATTGAACATGCCTTTATCCGATGTAATGGCAACACTATCTTTCCTCATCATCTCCCCGAGGATTTTTTACATGATGAAAAGGGTTTTATTGAAAGTATTTTAAAAAGCAAAAGGCCATTAGAGGATTTAGAGAGAAAATTAATCCTCAAAGTCCTTGACGAGACCAACTGGGCATATCAGGAAACAGCATCCAGATTGGGCATAAGCAGAGCTACATTGTGGAGAAAGATAAAAGGACTTGGCATCAAAAAAGAGGATGTTGCAGATATGTAAAATGTTTCAGAAATGAGATACAGCGTTTCTCATACACAGGAATAAAGGATCTACTCCCATGAAATCCATTTGACTTTCAATTCTGAAACAACTCCCTTTGTTTTTTTCAAATTTTTAAAATCCTGCCAAAAAACGATTTAGATTTATAAATCAAGAAATTATGCGGTTTTGAGAGCACATCTTTCAGAGTGGCATGTCTCTTGCTTTTCTTTAACTAAAAAATCTATGAGGAGGTAATTCAAATGACGATGGAAAGATGGTTAAGACTTTTAGGAGGAGCCTTAATTTTTACGAGTATCATTTTATCACAACTACATTCTCAAAACTGGCTTATAGTGGCTGGAATTTTTGCATTCAGTCTTTTTCAATCAGGATTCACTAACTGGTGTCCCTTGATGCTAATCCTCAGGTTGCTGGGGATAAAGGAAAACAATGAATGATAATGCAAGAGATAGAGGATATGGAGCAAAATTTCTGGGATGAATTATATGAGATAGAACCAGAGCATTTTGGCACAGGAGAGAGCGAATTTGCCATTAAGTGCAGCGAGGTAATGAAGGAATGCAAGGTCAATAGGGTTCTTGATATAGGATGCGGGTATGGACGGGATAGTATATTCTTTGGTACTCAGGGCTTCAACGTCTTTGCTCTTGACTATTCGCACAAGGCTCTTTCCATTTTAAATAGAAGAATTTCAGCCTCTCCGTTAAAGAAAAATGTCGTACCAATTCAATATGACATATGTAAAGGCATGCCCTTTGATGATGGGTATTTTGATGCCGTATATTCATTCCTGCTTTTTCCTGTAGGTTTTTCTGAAACAGAGATAGAGTATATCTTTTCTGAGATTTACAGGGTGTTACAACACAATGGTCTCTTTTTGGCTTGTGTAAGAACTGGCAAAGAGGTAAGCAGCTTTTTCGATGAAAAATATATTAGGTCAAAGCTAAAAATGTTTCACATAAACACCCTCAATGCCAGGAATATATCTGTAGGAAGATACCATTTTAATGTTATTGAAATTTTTTCAAGGAGGACAGCATGATTTATAAAGTAGAGCTTAAAAAACTGAGAGATACCGTTGAAAATGTAAAGAGGAATCCTGATGAGGCAAAAAGGGTAACTAAGATAGAGGGCACATGGAATATGGATGAGGGCGATGGCCCGCAGTTTGAGGCGGAGATTGTCTTTGAAAAAGGGAAGATGAATTTTGAAATGACCCAACCAACATTTCTTGGTGGCAGTGGGACAAGGCCAGGCCCTATGCATTATTGCCTCTTTGGATTGGTCTCATGCTATGCGGCTACATTTGCTACAGTGGCAGCCATGGAAGACTTCCCTCTTGACGGACTCAAGGTTATTGCAGAAAACAGGATAGATTTTTCTAAAGTTCTCGGACTAAGCAATAATCCACCAGTAGAAGGGGTTAAGATAACTGTTGTTATTAAAACCAATGCACCTGAGTCTGAAATAAGAAGAATAGAGAAATTAGCCAGGGAAAGATGTCCAGTGGTCTTCTGTCTCACAAATCCAATAAGGTTGGAGACGGAATTGGTAGTTCAAGAATAATAAAGATGACGATGCGCCTGCCGGGCAATCCAGTATTCGTCCATTCAAGACTGAACATATTCATGTATTCAGCATATGTCCGACCGAAGAAGGCTATACGGTCTATGTCTAATTGATCTCGTTCTTTCATTGTATGTCTTAAATCACCTTTTTATCGTAAAGCTCTTTTATATCAAAGGCCGGTGTCGATGCTGAAATATAACTGAACATTTCATTGGTTATGTTTTTGATAGCATGAGGCACATTCGAAGGGATATAAATCAGATCACCCTCTGTTACATCTTGTTCTTCGCTGCCCACCTGCATACGTCCCTTTCCCTTGATAATCACATATACCTGCTCTGGTGCATGGCTATGCAGTTTCTGGCTCGAACCTGGAAGAACATCAACCCAGGTTATAGCAAGTATATTATCAGGAACATCTCCTTGTTGAAGTAGAATATAAGATACGAGTCCATCGCGCTCCCGCCGAGGTGCCTTTGATTTGTTCTGTTTAAACATAGTTTCCTCCCATAATTTTATTTTTTATCCTTTCCAAAGGATTGCAGATTGTCAAGAATTCGTTTTAAACAGGCCTCAAATTCATCTATCTCCTTTGCCTTAAACCCTCTCTAAAACAGAGGATGATTTTCACAGTACGAACTTCAATAATAAACTTTTTGCCGCAGCGCTCCGGGATCAACAGCTGCTATCAGCCATCGCTGGGGACGGTTGTTCGATCATTTATATTCCAGCGCCTGTTGGATATCCTCAATCAAATCGTCAAGGTTTTCGATACCAACAGATAGCCTTAACAGATTGCCCGAAATGCCCAGACGTTTTCTCACTTCTTCTGATACCTTTTGATGCGATGTCGTTGCCGGGTCACATATTGTTGTCTCCACTCCGCCGAGGCTGAGAGCGGCCTTTATAAGCTTAAGCTGTTTCATGAAGGCAAGTGCCGGCATATCTTTAAGCTCAAAAGATAGCATGGCCCCATAACCGCTCATCTGATTGCGGGCAATCGCATGCCCGGGGTGGCTTGCGAGTCCAGGATAATTTACACCAGCAACCTTTGCATGGTTCTCAAGGAACTTTGATATTTCAAATGCATTTTGTGTCTGCCGTTCTACGCGAATTGCAAGGGTCTTAAGGCTTCTCTCAAGCAGGTAGCAGCTAAGCGCGTTAAGACTGCCTCCAAGATTCGCAGCCGTTTTTCTTATACGTGAGGCAATGTCCTTGTTCGCAAGCGCAACACCGCAGTACAGATCGCTGTGTCCGCCGAGATACTTTGTCCCGCTGTGAAGCACCACGTCAATACCGAGCTTGAAGGGATTCTGGTTGACCGGGGTTGCGAAGGTGTTGTCGATAATTGTAAGTATGCCTCTACGCCTGCCTATCTCCGCAACTGCGCGCAGGTCGACTACATTGAGTAAAGGATTGGTCGGACTCTCGATGTAGATTATCCGGGTATTCGGCTTGATCGCATCTTCAATCACCTGTGCTTCTTTACCGGTTAAGGTTAAGGAAATGCCGAGCCTGCTGAAATGATCTTCCACAAAGGCGTGGCTCCCGCCGTAAATCTCATCTTGCACCACAGCGTGATAGCCGCTGTTCAGCAACGTAAGCAAGACCGTGCTTATCGCGGCCATGCCTGAAGAAAATATGACACCGTCTTCAGCTCCTTCAAGCTCGCATAGTTTCTTTGCTACGGCTTCCTGGTTAGGCGTGTTGAAGTATCTTTGATACAGCCGGACGTCGGTATCAAGATACCCGTAGGCCGATGAAGTGAATATCGGCGTGTTTATTCCTCCGGTGTGGGTATCCGGGCAACCTCCTGCATGAATGCATTTTGTGTCGATGTGCATGGGTTTCTCCTTTCTGTAAACCATCACAACGGCTCCTGCGCGGCATTTTGATATGCAAACCCTTTTAATTTTCTCAACAAGATCTTCAGGGCCATTTTTAATCTCTCTGAATCCCAATCTTTCAAAGTATCCGATTAAATCTGTCGTAATATAGACGTTGCCGGAAAGGAAAGCGTTTATCAGGTCTTCGACAATCATTTTGCCGAGGCCCTGATTCCTTCTACTCTCTATAACTCCGACACAGCCGAGCTCATAAACTTCTTTATGCGGCCTGGTCCTGCCGAAGCCCGCAATTTCACCCCCATCAACTGCAACAATAAATTGCCTGTAATCGAGGTCTTCATTATCGAGCCTGAACCTGTCGATACACTCCGCGATAAAAGCCATATCATCAGCAGACGCCGGTCATATTGTGATGTTCATAAGAACTCTTTCCTCACAGGCGACCATGCGTCCACGGCTTTACAAGGCTTGTTGCCTGTAGAGGCAGCATGTACTATGTTTGACGGAATGGCGATTACTTCGCCGGATTTCAAAGTAACGGCTCTTCCTTCATAGGTAAAAGTCAATTCCCCGTCGAGTATCAGGGTGATTTGCTCTGCTTCGTGAGAGTGCTCAGGGAATTTGGTGTTCGGTTCCATTTCAAAATACGTGAGCATCGTCTTGTCCAGTCCGACAGCCCACATCTTTGCACCGGGAACGCTCGGTTTCAACGACAACTTGTCATTGTAATATATTGCTATCTCTCTCATCATTCACCTCCATCGCCGGCCTTTTATTTCTTCAGATATTTCATCTGAATATTGCTCTTTATGAGGAATTCGCCTTCGGGTCTTGCAGGAATCATCTTTTTGATCTCGGATGCAATGTGTTCGACATCATTTGACTGAGCGCTCAATTCCGTCGCCTTCAAGTCAAAGATTGAAAGATAATCTTTCATTTCCTGCAAGTCTCTCTTTCCGGAAACAGGACCATGTCCCGGAATGATTACATCCGTATCCATGGACATAATGAAATCGAGCGCCTTGGTCCAACTTCCGATGTCGCCCTCTGCCAGAAAAGGATGATAGCCGGTAAATAATATGTCTCCCGCAAACAGTATTTTCTTATCAGGCAGATATACGATGATGCTCCCATTCGTATGTGAAGAACCGGGATATATCAGTTCCACCCTTTGGCTGTCTAAGGTTATATACATCCTGTCAGTGAACGTCAGCGCGGGATATGCGAGCTTCGTCCCTTCCATGTCACTTTCGCTAAGACCGTACGCACCGGCATTCTTCAGCGCGGTCTCGCCGTTGTTCTGCAGGTTTTTCTTGTCGGATTCATGGGAGATTATAATCGCTCCCATCTTTTCGAATTCCGCATTGCCGAATGAGTGATCAAGGTGATAATGAGTGTTTATGACGTACTTTACCGGTTTATCCGAAACCTTTCGTATATCGCTTATAAATCTCTGCGCTTCCTTTGCGGACGTAAGGGTATCAATAACAATGATCCCGTCTTTACCGACAATGATGCCTGCATTTGCCCCGAAACTGTTGGCAGAAGAGCCGTGTTTTACGTCCACGTAAGAATAGACGTTGTCGGCAATCTTTGTCAGACCTCCATCGGCAAATGCCTTGTGCCCGAATGTTGAGAAACCGGCAAATACCAAAACGAAAATACATACTGCAACAAACGTACATCTACAAAACATTTTCTTCATCACATCCTCCTTTTTTTATCAAATTTACCACATTAGATTATAAAATCTTTCAGCACCTCTCCGATTCTCTTTATGCCTTCCTCAATATTTTCAGGAACGGCATTTGAGAAATTAAGCCTGACGGTGTTCTTTCCTGAACCGTCGGGGAAAAATTCCTGCCCCGGCACGAAGGCCACATTTCGATCAAGACATTGCAAAAGAATTTTTTGAGCGTCAGTCCCTTCGGGAAGTTGAACCCACAGAAACATGCCGCCGGACGGGCAATTCCATTTAACCGGCTCCGGAAAATATCTTTTCATTGCAGACAGCATACAGTCTCTGCGGTATTTGTATGTTTCACGGATTAATTTTATCTGATTAGAATAATTATCGCTTGACAGGTATTCACTTATCACATATTGCCCGAAAGTATTCGTATGTAAATCCGTTCCCTGCTTAATAATTGCAAGGTTACCGATGATCTCTTCACTTGCCGCAACATAGGCAACGCGAAAACCCGGGGCTATGGTTTTTGAAAAAGTGCTGAGGTAAATAAAGTTCTCTGTTCCTCCGAACCGGAGCAAAGAAGGGAGTCTTTCGCCGTCGAACACAAGATCGCCATACGGGTCATCTTCAATCACAAATAAATTCCGCTCTTTTACAAGCTCAACCAATTCCAACCTGCGTTCCATGGAGAGTGTAGCGCCGGTCGGGTTCTGGAAGTTGGGCATAAGATACAGTAATTCAGGGCGAAGATCCCGTATCTTGATTTTTAGACCGTCAATACAAATCCCCTCTTCATCACATCTTATGGGTTCAATCTCAGCCTGAAAAAACCGGAACGGCTGGAGCGCTCCGAGATATGTCGGGGTTTCCGTAAAAACCACGGTGCCTTTATCAATAAAGAGCTTTGATATGAGATCAAGTCCCTGTTGTGAACCGTGTGTAATCAGAATATTTTGCGGCCTGATATACTTGCTGTCGGGATCAAGGATGCCCGCGATTTTTTCCCGCAGTTCGGGAATCCCTTCCGTAACAGAATACTGGAGAGCCGAGGGGCCGAACTTCAATAAAGCATTTTGAGCTGCGTTTGCGATTTCTTTTACCGGGAATAAATCAGGTGACGGCAGCCCTCCGGCAAATGAGATTACCCCCGGTTTTGAAGTAGTCTTCAGGATTTCACGAATTACAGAGCTTTTTAATCTGCCGATTCTTTCTGAATACATATATGTCCTCCCTTTATTTATGTGCATCCGTCAACTGCGATCCGGTCTATGTCTAAAGAGTTTTTCATTATTTCTCCGCAAAAGCAAAAAGCCTTCTGAAATTGAACTCAATGCCTTTATCAGTCCTGTAATTTTCGAACCCCATTGCGAACGCATACTTGAAACGCTCCTGTTTTTTTTCCGATAAAGGCGCAAGAAACGGTCTCAGCGCTGCTGAAACTCCCCAAGTAACTACCTCATTGACGCTTTCAAATAAAAGCATGTAATCTTTGTAAAAAACGTTAATGTTCCTGAAGCCGGCATCTTTAAGGAAGCGGTTCATTTCTTCTTTTAAAGGAAAATGCCACGGTGATACCATCTTGTTGAATTTCTTCTCAAGACCGAGAGCGACAATGGCGCTGTGTATATTTTCTGTCAACGTCCAGCAGAAATCCTTCGCAGGCATTTGAACGGTAATCCTTCCGTCTGGTTTCAATGCTCTATAAGCACGCACCATCACATCTTCCTGTTCCTTAATCCACTGGAAAGTAGAATTGGAAAATACAAGATCGAACTCCTTTTGGAACTCCAAAGCCTGCGCAGGAATATTGAACAGTGAAATGTTCGGGAATGACGAACATTTATTCTTTGCCCCGTCAAGCATCTCGATTGACGGATCGATTCCTGTGACCTTACCTTTGTGCGCAAGACGTGCAAGCTCGGCAGTAAGAGTTCCCGTACCGCATCCGATATCGAGTATTGAGTCCCCGGCGCGTACACCGGCCATTTCGATAAGCTCCCGTCCGGCATCGATCTGCGGGGCATGTGTTAAGTCATATTTTTCTGCATCCCATTTCATGACGCACCTCCCAAAATAAAAAAGCCACGGATTTTATTCCGTGGCCTTTGAAGTTTCCCTGTTATCCGGCTAACAGCTAATAGAACTCCTCCCCGGCCACGGCATTAACATGCCATGCGGCTTTAAGGACTCTCTTGGCTATTAACGGATTTGAATAAAACATGTTTTCAGTATAAAGAAAGTTTTTGATAGAGTCAAGATTTTTTTAAGATTTTTTTAAGTAAGAAAGATAGTTTATTGAAATCTATTCATCAAATTGACGATAGCCGCTGGAAACCATGAGGCAATGACCGCCTCTTTCTTCTATTAAGCTGCCTTCTGAAGTAACCATTGCAGAAGGCAGCATGAACTAAACCGCTACGCGCCCACTATGGAGTTTCAATCGAAGACGTTCTTGTCTTTTTTTACGGATTCAGGGAAAGCTCTGAAGATGTTT
>JACRLN010000017.1 GCA_016215115.1 Nitrospirota bacterium | reverse complement strand
TATCCAAGGACATTACCCTTGATCCTTCCCCCCTCTTGTTCCATAAAGATACCCCACCTCCTTAAAAAGAAGAAACCGCCCTGATTCAAAAAATAACATCTGAGGCGTGTTGCTTCCACCTTTCACTGAAGGGTTACATGAGACTTCAGATTTTCCTTGCTTAATTCATAATGAACTATAACACTGGTCGGACAATAGATGTTCCTGTAACCGATCTGCTGGATCTTTAAACCAATGTCAGTGTCGACACAATAATGTTCAAACTGTTCATCCACCAGACCGATCTTCTTAAAACAATCTCTTTTCATCACAGGGAAAAATCCGTAATCACATTCTCTGGATACCTGAAACTCCGGAAAGCTCTCGATAGATTTCCGCTCAACCCGGGAAGTGTCAATAAAAGGGCCCTTTCCTATCCAGGCATGATAATCACTCCTGTATAAATTATGCTGTCCGACGGACTGTGAAGTTCCATCAGGATAAACGATCAATGAGACCCCGGCGCCGGCAGTGCCGTCATCGTCTATGGTAACCAGTATTGACAGATCCCACCCCGGCATGACCTCAACATCGTCATTCAGGAGGCATACATAATCACCCGTTGCAATAGAGAAACCCCTGTTTATGCTCTTATTGACCCCCATATGCGTTTCATTTATTATTACAATGATATCCTCTTTCAATCTTTCCTTCTGCAGATACTCCGTAGTTCCGTCGCTGCAGGGATCGCTAATAACGATCATCTCCACAGGGTAAAAACTGTGGTCCCTGATGCTTTTAATGCACTTCTGCAGATCCGAACAGCGATTATAGGTAGGAATGACAACAGAGAACTTGCGCGGCCTTTTATCACTTACTTTCCCGGCATTGATCTGTACAAGATTCCTGTGCGCATCCTTAAGAAGGGGATCGGTAAAGATTGCCTGTTTAAAAAGTCCTTCCGCTTTATCGATATCGCCGATTATAAAACTTACAGCTCCGAGGTCATTAAGAACTTTTGCCTTTAACAAATTATCCGGGTTATCGCTCAGGATTTTTTCATAAAGCTTCAGCGCCTCTCTGAAATCGCCTTTTTCAGCTAACCGCAGCGCCTCATCATACAACCTGGCGGCAGTAGATTCTCTAAATGAAATCCCATTCATCTCATTTTACCTTGCCCCGCAAAGCGAACCGACCGATAAATACTCAGCTATTTCTTTTTTCAGGCTGTCCATATCCACTCCGTAATAACTCCTTATTGCTTCTCTCCCGCCGTATTTATAACAATAGTTCCTGTCGGTTGACAGACCTAAACGTTTTACACGGACAGGTATATTGCGATCATTTAAAACCTCGCAAACAGCGCTTCCCAGTCCTCCCGGCAGAAAATGTTCTTCAAGGCTTATCAGTTTCTTTGCGTTCCTGATTTTTTCTGCAAGGGCGTTGCCGTTAACAGGAATGCTATAGACATCTATTACACCAATATTAATGTTTCTTTCCCCGAAATGACGCGCAATATCCACGGCCGTATGGGTCATGCTGCCAGTGGAAATAATGTAACAATCGTCGCTCTCTCTCAATATGGACAGGCCTTTAGAGAAATCAGAGCCTTCATTATATAGGTCAGGCAAAACCTGCCTGTCAAGCCTTACATAATTAGTTGTTTTCAGGTCACAGGAAATATCAGCAAAGGCTGAAGCCATGACGCTATCGGTAATGCTGTTTATCTGGATCCTCGGCATGGACCTCATAATTGCGATATCTTCAATGATGTGATGAGTAGGCCCCGAGTCTTCATAGCCAAAACCTGCTCCGACACCAACAAGGGTAATGGGGATATCCATTATTGCATTTTCGACCCTTATCTGCTCAAGACATCTTAAAGTTATAAAGGGAGCGATGGCGTATACGAAAACCTTCTTTCCGGCAAGACAGAGACCGGCGGCTATCGTTACAGCATTCTGCTCCGCAATTCCTGCATTTACGAATTGCGACGGCATATCTCTCCTGAACTTGTCGAGCGCCGGCGCCCCCATGTCAGCGGAGACCACCACAACGTCCGTGTCCTTTCTTGCTATTTCGTATACCCTGTTCCAAAAAGCGTCTCTCTGTGAAATATTATTCATTGCCGCAGCTCCTTTCCAGACATATTCTTGCCATATCAGCATCTTCCCCTTTTGGAGAAAGTCCGTGCCATATGGGATTGTTAGATATACAATCAACCCCCTCGCCTTTTACCGTATCCGCAATTATCATAAGCGGTTTGCCGGACCTCCTGGATCTCACAGTGCTGAGAGAATCAACTATGCATTCCATTGAATGTCCGTTTATTCGCAGCACGTCCCATCCAAAGGCCTTCCACTTGTCTTCCATCGGTTCCAGCGCTATGAGGTTTTCTGTAAAATCCGTAACGCAGAGATAGTTCCTGTCAATGATCGCTATAAGGTTGTTCAATCTGTTATGACTGGCGAACATCGCGGTTTCCCATATTGAACCCTCGTAGCATTCACCATCTCCGAGCAGTGTAAAGACCATATAAAGTTCCCTGTTCATTTTGGCCCCTAACGCAATGCCCGCAGCCACTCCAAAGCCCTGTCCGAGCGACCCGGAGGTTATCTCTACCCCGGGCACATCATGCTGTAAATGGACCCCGAAGCTGCCGTCTTTCTGTGCAAACCTGTTAAGCTTTTCAGGATCGAAATAACCGGCGTCCGCAAGGACCGTATAAAGGGCCGGACTCGCCTGACCCTTGCTCAGTATAAACCTGTCCCTTTCTTCCCACTCCGGATTCCCGGGATCATGTTTCATAATACATCCATGATACAATGCAACGAGTATGTCTATGCACGACAATGAGGATGTTACATGGCCGGTTCCTGCCTTTATGCACATATCCATCATTGTCTTCCTTATCCCGTGTGATTTTTTCTTAAGTCCGCTGATCGAAACCTTCATTATTAAATCCCTCCTCCCTTACACCATTATTGTTTCCAGCAATTTCCTCCTGATCTTTATATCCAGCATCTTTTCAATATGCCTTCTAACCTTGCCGCCAAATCTTTTTTCTGTCATATCCAGATATGCAGGGTTCATATAATATTCGTAAAACGCCTCGTCCCTGAACTTCAGGACGTCCCTTGCCGAAAGATACTTTGTCGGCAAAGGCCTGGTTTCATATCCATGCTGTGAAAAACCTCCCCAGTTCTCCGGCAGTCTCCATTTATTCTGACAGGCACATTCGTATAATTTAGACCCGGGGAAAGCCATGACCGAGTAAAAGTTCACAAACTCACAATTTATATCCCTGGCCTGCTCAAGGGTCTCTCTCATCGTATCCATGTCATCTTCCGGGAGACCGAACATATAGTTGCCGAGGACATATATATCATGTGCCTGTATCAGCTTCACCGTATCTTTTACATCCTGCCTTATATTCTTGTTTACGTCCTTCCTCACCTTTTCATTTGCTGATTCTATGCCGAGACATATCCAGTTCACGCCGGCCTTCTTCAGTTTTTTCAAAAGCGCTTCTCTGATCGTGTCCACTCTCCCGTAAACCCAGAAGTTCAGATCATATCCCCTCTCAATTATCAGATCACAAAACCTCTCTATCCTTGCCGGAGACAGAAGAAAAAGTTCATCGTCAAGTCTTATATTTCTTACTCCGTATTTATTAACAAGCATATCGATCCACGATAAAACCTTTTCCAGGGACCAGTATCTGACGCCGGGTTTCCCGAATATCGCATTTATGCAGCAATAATTACATGAATATGGACATCCCAGTGAAGTGTTCATCGCAACATAGGGCGTTCTCACATCCGAAAAATCATCTTTTTTACTCTCTTCAAAATCCTGGAAACAGTGCATGTTGTGCGCCCTGTAATTCCTGATATCCGGCAACAGGTCCCATGCGTAGTTTTCCAGTTCTTCATCGAGATTTTTGATAGTATCAGCAGGAGAAGTGAATTTGACATAAGTATCGTCAATATACCACAAACCCTTTACATCCTTTATGCCCACCCCGCCTTTTAAATATTTCAGAAGACTTTCGATCGTATAGGCCCCCTCTCCCTGGATCACATAATCGATATCTTCATCTTCAAGGGTTTTTTCAGGCAATGCCGAAGGATGGGTCCCTCCCATAGCGATGGGGACATCTTTATTGTATTTTTTTATATCCCTTGCTATCCTGCCGGCAGCAGGCATTGTCTGCGTCGAGGCAGACGGGTTATGACCATACACCATCAGAACAACCAGTTCGGGATCATATTTGCTTAATAACCTGTGTGCCTCATTCTCATCCCAGCCTTCAACATTTACATCATAGACAACTGTTGCGTAACCTTTTCTTCTTGAATAATCTGCAAGCAACAAAGTCCAGGCCGGCGTCGCAACAGCCGTAAACTCCTTTGATAAATCCTGGTATGTCTTTTTGTGGTCGCCCGGATGTATAAACAAAACATCTGTTTTTTTACTTCCGGAGAATAAACGATTATCAGACATTGCTGTACCTGCTGTTTGTTATTATCGTATAACCCGTAATAAGTTCCTTTATTCCCATATCAAGAGAATATACCGGTTTAAAGCCCGTCTTTTCTATCTTTTCATTTGATACGATATAGTCTCTCTTGTCAGGGTCTTCGCCGACAGGCGCCTCGAGATACACAAAGTCAGGCACATGCCCTTTTATTTTTTCACAGAGTTCGAGTTTTGAAAGATTGGCGTCTGACAAACCGACATTATAAGGTTCGCCCTTCATCACATCAAAATTATCTATGGTATGGATGAAAGCCCTTGCAACATCACGGATATGGATATAATTCCTTTTAAAGTGTCCTTCAAAAATCACGACAAACCGGTCGTTGACCGCTCTGTACGTAAAGTCATTTACCAGCAGGTCAATTCTCATCCTTGGGGATATTCCAAAAACCGTCGCCAGCCTGAGACTGACGGCATTGCCTCTTTCAAGCAGGATCTTCTCCGCCTCCACTTTAGCCTTGCCATACAGGGATATGGGTTTTAAAGGTGTTTCCTCCGTGCAATGTATCCCTTTCATACCAATGCCATAACCGCTGTTAGTGCAAGGATAGATTATCCTTTGCTCTTTTGAGGCAAGTCTCGCGATTGTGGCCACTGCATCCCTGCTTGTGGTTATAGTGCCTGTTCTGTCTCTCCGGCAGAGCGGAGCTCCGACCAATGCGGCCAGGGGGATAATATAATCTGCATCCTTAAGAAGAGGCTTCAAAACATCTTCTTCCCTTGCATCTCCTCTTGTTACATTGAAATTCTCATTTGCGCAGCACTCGAGCAAAGAGTTCTGTCCGAACATGAAATTATCCAGGACGGTTACTTTATGTCCGGATCTCAGCAATTCTGGTGTCAGCACAGACCCAAGATATCCTGCGCCGCCGGTAATTAATATGTGATATCCCAAATCATACCTCCGTTATACATTAAGTTCGTAAGCGTGAAAGAGCATAAGCGCTGAAGTCTTTCTTGCTTCCGCTCTTACGCACTTCCGATCTTGCGCGCTTTGATAGATATTCATCGCATGCACAATGTTCAAAAGCCATATCTGCTTCAAATATTCTCATAAATAAATCTGCCTGAATTCATTACTTTCCAACCCTGCTCGCTGCTGCAAATGAAACAGCAAGGAGCTCCGGATTATTACACAAACGCAAGTAGTCCTCCGGTATACCTATGTCGATAAAAAAACCATTTATTTTAGTCCCGTATAGCCCCTGACTTATAAGCAAAGGCAAAACATCCTTTTCCAATGAGACGTTGCCGTCAGGGATCTGTCCGATAATTTCCCTGCTGAAAATATATATTCCTCCGTTCACATACCCGCAACAGCCATCTCCTTTTTCAGAAAAGCTCACTACTGCGCCGGTCTCATCGGTCTCGACCTTTCCGTAACGGCCGGCCTGAGCAGCATAGACCAGACCTATGCCTGCAGTAGCGTTCTTCTCTGCATTGCATTTTATGAATTCTTCAAAATCCATATCCAGAAAAGAATCGCCGTTCATAACAACAAGCCGGCTGTCATCTGTCATGCCTGAGGCTTTTTTCAGGGCCCCGCCTGTCCCGAGAGGGGCTGTTTCTTCTGAATATTCTATCCTAACTCCCCATTTGGATCCGTTCTTAAAATACGAACTGATTGCTTCGCCTTTATAACCTATTGAAAGGATCACATCTTTTATATTCCATCTGATAAGCTGCAAAATTAAATACTCAAGGAAAGGTCTTCCGTTAACAGGCGCCATAGGTTTTGGAATATCTTTAATGACATCTCTCAAGCGCGTTCCTTTCCCTCCGGCCAGAATAACAGCTTTCATTTAATTCTCCTCATACTTTATCCAGAAAATCCTCTATAGTATTGATAATATAATCGCATTCTTCCTTTCCGAGGTCCTGATGCACTCCTATGTGTGTTCCGTTCCTGCCTATATATTCCGCATTCGGGAAGTCTCCGTGTTTATAGCCCCTGAATTCAAAACCCCGGCACTGCGTCGGCATTGACGTGAACAGGTCCCTGGTATCAATACCGTTCTTTTCAAGATGTTTCACAAGCTGATTTCTTGTAAATCCCTTCCCTTCCCGAACTATCATCGGTAAAGCATGAGGGCCTATCTCCTCGTGATGCTCTTTTTCTATTGAAATAATGTACCGGTCGAACTGCTTCATTTTTTCGAGGAGGTAATACAGATTCTCTCTCCTCTTTTGTAATATTTCATTATAAATATCAAGATTGCCTATCCCTATCGCCGCCTCCATCTCGTTCATCTTGGAGGAGTAGCCTATTCTTTCAAACACAAATCTTATGTCTCCGCTTCCGTTGCTTCCGAACCTTTTCTCACAGTACGCGGAAGCGGTATTGAGAATACAGCTTTTACATTTGCACGCCCTGCCGTGGCTCCTGAGCGATCTTAGTATTTCCGCATAAGCCTCATTATCGGTTGTGATGATGCCGCCTTCAACAGTAGTGATAATATGAGCTACATATAAACTGAAAGCCCCCATATCCCCCAACGTCCCTGCATTTTTCCCCTTATATACAGCGCCGTGAGCCTCGGCCGCATCTTCTATTACGCGCAGGTCATACTTTTTTGCAATGCCGTTGATCGCTTCCATATCCGCAGGCTTGCCCATTAAATGCACAGGCATGATCGCCCTTGTCTTTTCTGAAATGGCTGATTCAATTTTCAGAGGGTCGATGTTAAGGGTCTTCAGGTCCACATCAACGAAAACAGGCGTAAATCCCGCGGCCAATACAGCATTGCCGGTTGCAACAAAAGAAAGGGCAGGCAGGATGATCTCATCTCCGCGTTCAGCCCCAAAATCGTACAGGGCCGCCAGGGCCAGGACATCAGCGTCCGTCCCGCTGCTGACGGCAACGGCCTCCCCTGCGCCGACCAGTTCGGCAAATCTTTTTTCAAATTCACGCACATATCTGCCGCTGGACAACCTGTTTGAATCCAGTATGTCCCTTATCAGTTCTTTAGATCTCTCCGTAACAGAAATAGTGCCGAAAGGTATTCTCATTCTGATCCCCCGTTCCCGGTATAATAAATAATCTGGCTGCCTGAAAATTCAAATTTGAACGGCACATGCAGGAGAAAGGCCAGAGACTGTTTTAGCCGCTCACGGTCTTCCGGTCTTACAAAAAACAGCATGAATCCTCCGCCTCCGGCCCCTAATATCTTCCCGCTGATAGCGCCGTTTTTCATGGCTATATCATAGATGTAATCAATATAGCTGGTGGATACGCCTCCGGACAGGCTCTTCTTGAGCATCCAGTTTTCATGAAGAAGTCTGCCGAAATCGATCAGATCTCCTTCGCAAAGGATATCGATGGCCTGGTCAACCATTTTGTACATCGTCTTGAGTGTCTTTCTGTTTTCGTCAACTTTTTCTAATTTATCTTTCTCTACTTTTGAAGCGTTCCTGACAAAGCCCGTAAAAAAGAGCATCAGGTGATCCTGAAACTCCTGTATTTTCTTCTTGCCGATTGTGATGTTCTTTACTTCGATATTGTCTTCACCCTGGAAACTGATCCTGTTCAGACCACCGAAGGCAACCGCCACCTGGTCCTGCGAGCCCACATTCTCTCTGATCATATTTTGCTCTATATGTATCGCATTTTGAGCGATCTGCATCTTCGGAACAATCTTTCCCTTCAGCGCGTAAAGGGCATTTGTCAATCCCACGGTAAAAGCCGAACTCGAGGCCAACCCTGTTCTCGCCGGCAGATCACCGTCATGATGCAGTTCCAGCCCCTCCTTGATACTCATGAACTTCAATGTTTCTCTGATCGCCGGGTGAACGATCTCGTCAATTTCATCCACAGTCTCCGATTTCGAATAGACAAATCTGTGCCTGTACTCAAAAAAAGGAGGCAGAAGCCTGCAGGATATGTAGCAGTATTTATCTATTGTAGTAGAAAGAACCGCGCCGCCGTTTTCTCTATACCATGAGGGGAAATCTGTCCCCCCTCCAAAAAATGATATACGAAACGGCGTCCTGCTGATGATCATAAGATCCCCCTGATCCCCATACTTTCACCGCAAATTAAAAAGTCAGCTTTCATACTCTGTTTCCCGCCTTGCATCGCTCTTATGACTGAGATAAACAACAGCGCATAATCTAAAAATGTTATAGTCGCTGTGTCTCCTGCACTTAATAGTACGCAATATTTGTGCCATCAAATTATTGTCATAATTAATTCTTTAAATTCTTTGGGCATTGGGACTCCAAATTACTTTAGTACGAGCGGTACGCATAGAAAAATTCATATTTTCTTTAGGGTTTCAAAATGATTGCCGGTTATCCGCATTACACGCTGAAAACGAGAAATTATCAGCATATGGAAAAGTCTGTCCTTTATCATTACCCGATATGGAGGCGTCAATAAGTTGTCATCTTACTGTTTATTGTCAACATCTTGATGTTTTCCGGTCAGGCCTTAACTAAACTTTTCTTTTAAACATGCATGCCGGCAGCATACTGAACGATCTAATATTTTTTAACCTCCTGCATCTCCTTCCATGCGCTTTCAAGTATCTCGATCACTTTTTCCGCATCACTGAGCGCCTTAAGGTCGTTTTGTGTTTCAGCGGTTACAAGACTCATGATGACAAAATCATACAGCCTTTTTAAATTCCGGGATATTTCCCCGGAGTCCATATTTAAAGAGCCTGAAAGTTCTTTTATGATCGCTGAGGTCTTTCTGATATAATGCGATCTCCCTGTAGAGTCACCAACCTCCATTTTCTTTCTTGCTATCTTTGTAAAATTTGAAGCTCCCTCATAAAGCATGGAAATGGTCTTTATCCTGTTCAGTTCATTAACATCAGGACTGCTCAATTCCTGTTCCTGCATTTTGTCCTCCTTTTAATTATGTTGTAAAAATATCATTATATTTTTGCAATATACATGCCAATAGAAATCAGGGATTAAAATACTTACCGCTTTATATTTATATTTCTTCAGGCTTTCATGTGGAAAGCATACTTGTCGTCATTCCGGCTTGTCCGGAATCTTTCTTTGTTTTCAACATGGTACGCCGCCAGATTCCGGACAAGCCGGAACGACAATGCTTTGATACTCGCTCAGTAAGAGATTTTTGTGTTTTTTTGCATAACGCCCAGAAGAACCTGTATTATTTATGCCAATCCGGTATAAGAGGTAGAACTAACCGGCTCCGGGAGGGAAAATAATTCTCATTCAGTCAATTTTTTCCATGTCTGAATGCAAAATACTTCCTTAATTATCTGTGGTTAATACCCTTATCTTCTCCATCAATGCGGCAGCCTTTTGATTTTCAGGATCGAAAAGAAATACCTTTTTCAATTCTGCATCTGCCTGATCGGGGCTTCCCGACCGCAATAAAATTTCTGCCAACGCCGTAAGGGTATCCAGATCGGCTGGATGATAGTTGAGATATTCTTTTAAAGACCTTTCAATAACATCAAATTTCATGAATTCCATTCCCATCCTGACGAGTGAATCCAGAACGGTCTTGTTATCAGGGTTCTCATCGAAAGCCTTACAGACCAGTTGAAATCCCTCCTCTTTATTGTCATCCCTCCAGCGTTGCAGTCCTTCTGCATAAGTTGTTCTGATATAATCCTCTGGTGCCTGCTTGTTTAAAACTTTCTCAAAAACCTCCCGGACCTTTTCAGCAATTTTCCTTGAATCAAATTCAGTTTCTGCCCTTGTCAATCCCTTTTTACCGATACTCTCTCTGAGTGCTTTATCAATTATCAATCTTTTTATCGCTCCATAAAGAGATAGATGATCGTTGGATTGGACAAGAATACCCGCATCTTCAACAACTTCAGGTATTGAGCCGGAATATGTGGAGACTACAGGTTTTCCGCATGCCATGCTTTCTATTAATACCATACCGAACTGCTCCTGCCATGTTTTTGTAGATATACTTGGCAAGACAAAGATATCTGCAAGATTGTGCAGCTTGTGCATTTCCTGATAAGGATATTCCTCTATAAACGTGAACCGGCTGGAGATACCGAGTGCCATTGCACGCTCTTGTACACCATACAATTCAGGCCCCTTTCCCACCATAAGAAACCTGACAGGAATCTTATTCAACGATCTGTCGTTTAGAGTTCTTGCTGCAGCATGAACAAAATCATATACGCCCTTTTCCCATACCATCCTTCCAATAAAAAGGACCACTATTTCTTCTTTCTTTAACCCGATACGCTCCCTGTCCTTTAAAACATCTTCCTTTTGGGGCTTGAACCTGCTTAAATCAATTCCCATTGGTATTACTTCTATCATTTCGGCAGAAACACCTTCAAGGATCAGAGCCTCTTTAGCGCGCGCAGTAACTGCGATATAATAATCAGCCCCTTTCCTGACCATCTCTTTAATATTGCTTACAGCTTCATATTCTTCATAATTGAACGGGATGTTTTCCCACTCCAGACATACAACTTTATATCCATACAATTTCTTCGCCTGTACTGCCTGCGCTGAAAACTGATATGTTATGTCTGCTGAGAAAACAAGGTCTTTTCCTGCAAGCTGTTCTTCAAGTCCCTGCATATTCAGCAAGAGTCCCTGTGACTGAAAAGGAAGCTTTATAACAGGCATCTTGATCTGATTTATATCAAAACATGTTTGTGTTGTAGTATAAGCAGTGATGTCAAACCTGTCTGACAACGGCTCGTAATTCTGCATCTCCCATTTATTCAGATTAGCCCCTCTGACAATAGCAACTTTTTTTAATTCTTTTTTGTCTGTATCAATTTGATCTGACAGGTGAGCTGTCTGTTCAGCGGTTGTTAGTCTGTCATTCCTGGCCCTTATAAGATATTGGACCACAAAGAGGTCTTTTATCTCATCAATTGCAAGTCCTTTCAGTAATACTCTTCCAAATGCTATCTCTCCTGAAGAAGCATCATTAAGTTTGTAATACATAGGATCAATATTTGCATTTATATCTGTTATCTCAAATCCGGCATCCGCAAAAAGTTTCTCTATTTCTTTTTTCGTGAAAAATCTTAAATGCGTTTTGTCAAGGATGCCATAGTCTCCATACTTCCAATGTCCTTCTATCAGCATGTTAATGATTCCCCAATATCTGATATTAGGAATACTTGCCACGATCGTGCCTGAATCAGAAACATATTTCTTGAGTTTTTTTAGTGTTAATAGAGGATTCTTCAGGTGTTCCAAAATGTCAGCAAGTACTATGCAGTCAAAATGTCCCTCGTCAAAATCAAGTTCTACTTCCTCAATATTACCATTTACAAGACTTGACAGATTCTTCCTGGCTTGAAGGCATGCATCCGGATTAACCTCTACGCCTATAACTTCTTTAACTCCTCTTTCAAGAAGTCTTTTGCCAAAGATACCTTCTCCACAACCTACATCTAAAACCTTAATAGTATTTTTAGGTATAAGCGCCTCTACTTCTCTTCTTTCCTGCCGGTAATAGTCACCTGTCTTAGTATCCATAGAAAGCATTCTCCCCAGGAAATGTACCTGCCGACAAATCAAAATACCTGCCGCTGCTCATCGAATAAAATCGTAGTTCTGACACGATGTTCACTTTAAATAATATTTTGAGTAATGTCAGCATTACCGTAAGATTGCAAATATCCTGCCAAAATAAAGAAAATGCAATATGCAAAGGGTGAGATTATATAACTATATGAAAGTACAAATAAAATAGAATTACAGTTTTGTAGATATTTAAAGCGATTCTATCTCAGAAAGTATATTTTCGGATAGTATTGTCAATATAATGACTTTTCTGAAATACAGTGAGAGCGTTTTCAAGCTGAATTTAAACCCCTACTTCAACCTGCTGTTTAAATTCTTTCATCATCTCTTTCCAGCCGTCTTTAATAGTATCGATTACTTTTCCCGCTTCTTCCAACGCATTCACATCGTTATTCAGATTTGCATAAAGGAGACGCTGAAGAACAAAATTGTAAAGGCTTCTGAGGTTGCTTGATATCTCTCCTCCTTTTTCCATATCCAATACATTAGATAGTTCGGTGACTATTAATGTTGCCTTACTTATATGAGTTCCTTTTGATAAGGTGTCTCCCCTCTCGATTTTCTGTTTTGCAATTTTTATATGATTTAACGTACCTTCATAAAGCATTAATATGATCTGCACCCTGTCTGTATTTGCAAGAACCGTTTTCTTGTAAACTGTAATATCCATTAAACTGTCTCCTAAGCTAAACGACTTAAATAATTTCCTACTGTGTTGTAACCGCTGACAAGCGACTCTAATGCAGTAAATTTACGGACCAGATCTTGTTGTTCTTTGTCCAGTCTGTATTGCATACTTTTCACAGTATCATCAATATCCTTAATAAGATCCTGCAGGCCCTTTCCCCTGAGTGTTACGGAACCGTCAACAGTGCTTGTAACGTTAGTAATATAGGTGTATATTTGATTAGCAATACCATTTGTTGATGTTGTAAAAAGAGTTGCAACATCAGTCAGATCAGAAGAAAGTTTTGTCTCCAGCGTGCTGGAGTTCACATCAAGCTTACCAGTTTTACTGTTTGTTGTTATACCAAGCTGTGAAAGTATATTCATATCAGCCGGCTGGCTTGATACAGTGCCCGAGATAATGCTCCTTAATTGGTTCTTAATATTTCTTGCTGTCCCTTCTCCTGAAAGTACGCCGCTGGTTTTTGTCGTAGAATCATACGCTGTATTTGTAGAAATTAAATCAACCACGTCATTATAGGCTGTTACAAAGTCATTTAATTGCTTCTTGATAGCGTCTCTGTCTGCAGTTACAGTCACTTTGCTTGATACGTCGCCGTCCTTTTTCAGATTTATGGTCATTCCCGATATTACATCTGTAATGGAATTCGTGCTTCTTTTTATCTGGAGGCCGTCTACTGTGAAATCAGCGTCAGCAGCCGTTTTCTTTTCTGTAAAAGCAGTGCTCCTGAAATCCGTGGTGCTGCCTGTGCCGTCAAGGGTGGTGCCGGCATCTACTGTTATGGTATTTGCAGCGCCCGAACCATTGCCCTTAATGATCATTCGGTAAGGCGCAGCGCCGACACCGTCATTCACAACAGTCGCCGTTACCCCGGGATTGCCCGTATCATCATTAATAAGATTTCTGAGACCTTCCAGAGTAGTTCCGTCTGCAACGGTAAGGCTGCGTTGTGTGCCTGCATATGTATACTGAAATACCTTATCGCTTCCGCTGTTATTGATTATTGTAGTTGACGTCGTTACTCCGCTATGCACTTCCTGTTCCTCAGATGCAAGACTTTTTACAGTAATGGAATAGTTTCCGATTCCGGCGGAACTGGTGACTGTAGCCTCTAAAACAGTTGAATCACCTGCTGATACAGACTTGGCATAAAAGTTTGAAGAAGTCTTCAGTTTCTCAACAGCGCTTTTAAGGCTTGAAAGTTTTGAGGAAATACTGTTGTATTGCGTTATCTTATTATTATATGAAGTTTTTTTCTTTTCTAATATCTTAATAGGCTGGCTCTTGGCTTCAATGAGTTTGGAAATTAAATCATTATAGTCTATCCCTGTGCTAAGGCCGCCGACAGTAAATGACGACATAATATTAACCCTCCTTGTTTATCAGGAGACCTTTTAGATCTTTTGCATTTTTTGATAGTTCAACAAGCTCATCCGGCGGTATCTGACGGATAACTTGACCGGTCTTTTCATCTATTACCTTTACTACCATGATATCATTGTTGACTTCAAGTCTGATTTTGCGGTTAAAATAATTTGCTGCATAGACGATGTGATCAATAGCCTCTTTCACCCTTTTGTTTTCATATTTATTTGTATCTTCGGCATTAACCTTGATCTCAACTTTCTTCTTTACAGCATCCGGATAATCACCGCGTTTCATTTCTTTAGTTGAAGCATTATCAAAATCTTTTATTTTAATGATGCTGTCAATCATTTTTCTTCCCCGCTATATATCCTTATCTTTTTTTTCAGGGGCAGGGCAAAGTAATTTACCCTGCCCCTGAATATTTACTCCTTAAAAAGAGTTATCTCAAAAGTTGCAGAGCATACTGCGGGAGCACATTTGCCTGTCCAAGGACGGCAATGCCTGCCTGTAATATGATCTGGCTCTTTGTAAGGTTTGCAGTCTCTACAGCAAAATCAGCGTCTGCAATTCTTGAATTCGCTGCTGAGAGGTTTTCAGACGCGATTCCAAGGTTTGCAATGGTGCTGCCGAGTCTGTTCTGAACACCGCCAAGAGTACCCCTTCTTGTAGAAACAATAGCAATTGCGCTGTCTACTATTGTCAGCATGGACTGTGCATTAGCAGCCGTATCAATACTTGATACAGTTGTTGTAGTGAGACCGAGTGATGATGCATCAATATCATTGAAAGTGCCGCCGCTGACTGCTATCCTGTCATTAGCTGTATTATTGATGCCGACCTGTAAGGATACGCCATTAGCACTTAAAGTTCCGTCTAACAGGCTAAGGCCGTTGAATTGTGTAGTATCTGAAATCCTTGTGATTTCACTCTTAAGATCTGCAAACTCATTATCCAGCGCTGTCCTGTCTGAAGTTGCTAATGTTCCTGTAGCAGCCTGTTGAGAGAGTTCTCTCATCCTTATAAGGATGGTATGGATTTCGTTCATTCCACCTTCAGCAGTCTGCACAACGGAAATACCGTCCTGCGCATTTCTTATGGCCTGACCAAGACTTCTGACCTGTGAAGTCAGTTTCATCGAGATAGCAAGACCTGCTGCGTCGTCCTTTGCTGAATTGATTCTTAAACCTGATGATAGTCTTTCTACGGATGTTCCGAGGCCGGTCTGAATTTTCGAAACGTTTCTCTGGGCATTGAGAGCAAATAAATTTGTGTTGACTACTAAACTCATTTTTTCCTCCTTGATTTTCAGTCATCGATCTTTTATGACCTCTGACTGCTTGGTTTCCTTACCAAATTTGTGCAAGCTAAAGCTTGCTGTTAATTTTCTTTAAGGATTAGATCATTTTGTTTAAAATCTTCTTTCATCACCCCTTTCTCGACCTTCACCTTTTATCCTTTAGTATTCTTATCGGATGTTTTTTTGAAAACTTTAGCTTAAACTGTAAATTTTTTTTCCAGGTAGAGAAATTATTGAAAACTGCATAAATAATGTCCGCTTTTTCGTCATTCCCGTGAAAACGGGAATCCAGACGCCGTCCCTGTGTAATCAGGCATCCATGGTTCGACAAGCTCACCATGACAACTTGTCACCTTAAGCCTGTCAAAGGGTGGATTCCCGCTTACTGAATGCGGGAATGACAAACAATGTAGCTTTACTTATGAGCTCCCTGGTAAACTCATTGAGAAAAATAACCCTCAGAGAAATGATATGAAGACGTTTGTAAATAAATACTGGATTCCAGTTGGAATTTATCCATACCGGGCGGGGATGACGGAAGAACGGCTATCATAACAGGAATATATTAGGAAAGGGGTTAGGTATTATCCAATTTTCTGGTAGGATTTATTAGGGTTCTCTAAAACTATCTGAATACCTTTCATATTCCGTGCGTTTATAATTAATGGTCCTTGAAAGTTGGCTATAACATCTTCTCTGTCGACTCTCAGAATTACAAGCACAACAAGATCATTATCATTTTCAATCTGGAGATATTGCTTTACTGTTTTATCTAAATCTATTGAATATTCTGTTGACATAATGTCAGGCGAAGCAACAATAAATGCCATGTCAGGATCATCTATAGACTGGAGCCATTTAATAGGGGTATCCTTGTGGTCAATAATAATAAAACGTTTTAAATCCGGAAGACCTATGAGTCCCTCGGGAAAATTGATAATCTTTCCTTCTTCAGCCTCTAAAATTCCAAATCTTGATGTGCTAAGTTTAATCATTTTGACCTCAAAACTTTATTTATCTTTTTGAATTCATCCATGAAAAGATTTGATGACAGAAGATTTTCCTGTTTTATTTTTTCATATAATTCTTTTCGGTATATTTTAAGACTGGCAGGCGCCTTTATGCCTAATCTTACGGAGTTCCCTTTTATTTCAACGATGGTAATCGTAATATCATCGCCAATATTTATTGATTCACCCGACTTCCTTGTCAAAACCAGCATCCTGCCTCCTTATGGTTGACAGCTAATAGCTGACAGCTTTCAGCTAATCTAAAAAGTCCATCAATGACTGTGATAATACTTTTGCGCCTGACGCCCTTAACGATTCAAGAGAAACCTGAATCTTTGTAAGTTCACTTACGGTTCCTGCGATATCTGTGTCTTCGGTATTTGAAAGCAGAGTCTTTAATGAAGTGTCTCTGTCTTCGTGTGTAGACTTCAGCCTTTCTATATAGCTAATTCTTGCACCAACGTCAGCGCGTACATTAGCAACCTGATTAGTCGCATTATCCAGTGAAGTAATAAATGCGGCAATTGTACTTGAATTACTGGAAGGATCTTTTAGCGCATTATAAAGATTATCAAGGGTCTCGAAATAGGTTTCTCCTCCTGAACTGAATGCTTCGGTGCCTGCAACGTTTAAAGCTATTGTAGATTCCCTGTCAACCAGTACATTTATTTCGTTAGAATCTCCCTGATAGTTAAAACTCGCATCAAATGGCACCATGTCTGTTTTATAGCCTGAGAATATATATCTTTCCCTGAACTTTGTTTGAGAAAGTCTGAGGGCTTCGTCTCTCAGGTTGGCTATTTCTTCTGCTGCAACCGCCCTGTCTTCAGCAGTTTGTGTGCCTGTAGAGGTTTGTACAGCAAGTTCCCTGGCGCGTGCTACTATTGTAGCAACAGAGGACATAACCGAATCCGTAAGACCCAGCTGGCTGTCTGCGTCATCTATGTTCTTTTTATATTGGTCAATCTCATTTATGGTTACCTTATAGCCCATTGCCTCCATCATGCCGAAAACATCATCTGATGGCTTGTTAATCTTCTTGCCTGAGGAAAGCCTGTCAGAGTAAAAAAACATTTCCTTCATTCCTTCCTGTAAGGACCTTGTCATTTGATTAAATATCGCAAACGCTGTGATTCTCATAACTGTATTATCATATCCATCAATTCATCTGTTATTTTCAGTATTCGCGCTCCTGCTTCAAACGAGCGCTGATATCTTATAAGATTGGCAGCCTCTTCATCAAGAGAAACGCCTGATAATTCTTCCCTCTTCTTTTGCAGCTCAAAAAGCAGATTGTTATCATACGTAAGACTATCTGCCGCTGCCTTGCTATTGACACCGACACTTGAAACAATTCCACTGTAATAACCTTCAAATGTGGCTCCACTAAGATCTGAAATGCCCGATTGAGACAACTGAAAAATATTTAATGCATTTGTATTATCACCCGGCAGAGTCAGATCAGAAGATGATGCCGCAATTTTTTGTGTATCTGTTATTGCAATATTAAAGTTTTCAATTACGCCTTTCAGGGGGCTTATGACAAAACTGTCACCTGCAGCAGGAGATCCATCAACAACAGCCTGGATTCCATCAAAATCAATAGGGTTGCCGGCAGTATAACTACCTGATGTGACAAGTGCCCCGGTACGCTTGTTATTTACTTCATAGTTTGACGCATCAATAAATTTTATATCGTATTCATCAAGAGTGAGTGCAGAAGGATCAGTAACTGTTGCAGATGTTATATATCCTCCTGAAGAGTAATCGAGTGTGTATATCTGCAGAGGATCAAAAAAATCATTGTTTGTTGAACCATCAAGACCATACCCGGAGCTGTGTAAAGAGTTTGTTTCTTTAATAATTGATGCAATAAGTTTTCTAAGACTCGTCAGTGTATCTGTTTTTATATCATCCCTGACATCAATATTTCCGCCAAGCCGGCCTTTCTCAAATAAAGATGTTAAATCTTCTCCGCCAAAAGTTACACTTCTGTTGCCTTCTATGTCTACTGACGTAGAAAGTTGATATGCCTTCTCAGGAGTTACAAGACTTTTACCGCCTATCATGATTGTGAGATATCCATTATCATCTTCAAACCATGTGTAATCTATTTGTTCAGCAAGATCATTGAGTAATTGATCCCTCTGATCTCTCAGGTAACTTGCCTGTTGATCGGTTTTTCCTGCCTCAACCTGTACGATTTTTTCATTTAACTGAACAAGTTGTGAAGTTATGGTATTAACCTTATCAACAACATTAGCAATTTCATCATTTACGTTTTTTAATGTGTCCGTTACATCTCTTTCTATTTGTTTTGCATTTTGGATAAGTGCTTTTGCTTTTTGAAGCAATGTTATCCTTTGAGGCTGTCCTTCCGGATTAGTTGCAACTCCCTGCCATGCATTAAAGTAATCCTGTAATGAATTAGATAATCCTAATTCTTTCGCTTCATTGAAAATCTGCTCAACATGACTTAAGCCCTGGTCAAGGGAATATGATCTTCCATAACTCTGATTCTGGCCGATGATCTGTAAATGTATAAATTTATCATAATGCCTTCTTATCCCGGCAATCTGTACACCCCTCCCAAGATAATCACCTCTTATCTGAACGCCTCTGGTTGTTTCAAGCACTACGTCCTGGCGACTGTAACCCGGCGTATTTACATTTGCAATATTGTTACTTATAGCATTAAGTGCGGTCTGATTTGCAAAAATTGCAGATTTGCCTATATCAAAAAGTCCAAGAAGTGACATTTATGTCTCCTTTGACAAGAGAACACCCGTGGTTTGAGGTATATGCTGTGCTGTAAATGAATTAAAAAAATTAGTTGTGGTCCTGATGTATCTGATCGAGCGATCTATCAAGATACTGTTAAATTTATTCATTTCATCTATGCTTTGAAGAAGTGAGAGCATCTGGGAACGCAATACTGAAAAGGCCGTGTCTCCTGTATGTTTCGCCATTTTTTCAAGATTTAAATTAAATGAAAGACTGTTGTCCTCAGCAAATTTTTTTATCAACCTCACCCTTTCCTCTTCTAAAAGCCTCAACCTCATTACAACAGTGTCTTTCTCTTTTGAGATTTCCTCTACCTTTTCTGCATCAAAATCCACAAGACACACCCTCTCTTTTTTCAGGAGATCAAGCAGTATCTTGTAAGCACTAATCTGCTCTTTCAATATGCTAATAACCGCTCTGTCACATGTCATAGTTCTTCCAATATCTTTTGTGCTATTTTCCGTGCGTCAATATTATATGTACCGGTGTCTATTGCCTGTTTAACGGCATCAACTTTATCTGTTCTCACATCCGGAAGCCGATCTATTGCAGTTTTAAGTTCGCTTATCTCCTTTGCCTTGCCCGACAGACTGATCTTGTCTTTTTCGGCATCTGCTTTTTCAACATCCTTTTTCTTTTTTGTTTCATGATGTTTGTTTACTTCATGAACGCCGCTATGCAAATCTTTTCTTTCAACTGGACTATTTCCATCAATCTTCATCTTAACCCCCTTTTGTCATTTATATTATCAGGTGGTGTAAATTACTTTTACACTTCCTGTATCTCTTATCGGCACTTTTTGCAATTTCTTTAGACCTATTTTTTATTATCATTGTCATTTATTTTGTTATTAGGGCTTCTTTCAAGCCAGTTCACTATTGCATCTTGAATACCAACCCCCTTGTCAGCCATAACCCTTGAGACCTCCATGTCAAAAAGTCCCATATATGTCTCACTTCCAAGCCCCTTACTATCTGAAGACATGCCTTCTGTAGTTTCCCTCATTACTTTTATTAATTCATATACAAAAAGAGCCTCCATTTCTTTAGCAGCTTTTTTAATCTCAGGTTTGTGAATTTTTTGCTCAGTTCTTTGTGTTTTAGAATTTACGTTACTGGCTATTTGTTGTGTATTCTGTATATTACTCATATTATATTATCTCTATTTCAGCTTTTAATGCACCAGATGCCTTTAATGCCTGAATTATAGATATAAGGTCTCTCGGTGTCACACCTAACGCATTCAAGGCCCTTACTATTTCACCCAAAGTAACGCCAGAGACCTCAACAAGTGATCCCTTCTGCTCTTGAACTGTGATATCTGTTCTGGGCACTTTAACTGTTTCTGCCTTTTCAGGCGCAAATGGAAGAGGCTGTGAAACCTCAGGCGTTTCCTTAACTTCAATTGAAAGTGAACCATGTGCAATAGCTACCGGAGATATCGTAACATTCTCACCAATAACGATAGTTCCGGTTCTTTCATTGATGACAACTCTTGCCGGCATATCAACTTTAACGTCCAGCGTTTCAACCCTTGTAATTAACCCAACGATATTATCTTTATATTCTGACGGGATCGACAGCTTTACCGCTGAAGAATCTATTGCAACAGCGTGATTACCATGCAGTTCTCTGTTTATCTGCTTTGACACCATATCAGCAGTAGTGAAATCAGCCTTATGAAGGAAGAGTCTGATATCGTTTCCTTTTCCAAGAACAAAAGGCGGCTCTTTCTCAATTGTTACTCCTTCCGGTATTTTTCCTGCAGTAGGATGGTTCTTCTGCGATGTTGTACCCGCTCCCTCTGCAGCAAAACCGCCAATTGAAACAGGACCCTGGGCAAGGGCATATACCTTGCCGTCAGGGCCCTTTAGGGGGGTAAGAAGCAGCGTTCCACCTTGAATGCTTTTAGCATCACCGATAGTTGATACAAGCGCGTCAATTTTAGTGCCTGGTTTTGCAAATGGCGGAAGCACCGCTGTAATTACAACTGCAGCTATATTCTTCGATTTTAGATCATTCGTATTAATAGTCATTCCCATTCTACTGAGCATGTTTATTATGCCCAGCACTGCCGCCTGTCCTTTATCGCCTGACCCATCAAGTCCAACTGCAAGTCCGTAACCTATAAGCTGATTATCCCTCACTCCTTCAAAACTTGCTATATCCTTAATACGCTCAGCGTAAACGGCAGTAACAAGTGACAAGTTACAAGTGACGAAAAAGAAAACAAATAACCATTGCACAATTCTTCTGACTTCTGATTTCTGACTTCTGACTTCTTTTTTCAACTTTTCACTTTTCATTTTTCACTCGTTACTCGTCACTTGTTACTTCTCACTTTCTTAGAACGGCCATATATTATCTATTATCCTGACCAGCCAGCCGGGACTCTGCTTATCCTGAATTACTCCATTTCCTACATAATAAATTTGAGCATCGGCTATCTTGCTGCTTAAAACCGTATTATTCGAATCAATATCATCAGGTCTTACCATTCCGGTAAGTACCAGTATCTGTTTCTCGTTATTTATAGTCAATTCCTTTCTTGCTTCTAATGCGAGATTACCGTTAGGCATTACTTCAACAACTCTGGCAGTTATATTAGCTACAAGTTTACCCTCCCTGTTTGTGTCTCCCTTTCCTTTAAATTCGGACTTTCCATCGCCGACAACAGACGGGTCAAATATATTGGCACCTTTAAATAGATCTTTCAGCAAAAAGGCATTGTGAAGATTAAAATCCTTGTTCATGCCCAAAAGGTTGGTCAAATTATAATCTGCCGATGAATCGCGACTGGTATTTGTATCAGCCGTTCCGGAACCGGATAGATTTTCTACGATACTTATCATCACGAGGTCGTTAAGTCTCCTTGCCTTTGTGTCTCCAAATATATTTGCTGAGTCATTCCAGAGTGAGTTGGCAGAATGCTTTGACATTTTATCTTCTACTGCCTGAACGTATTTGGGAGGCGGAGGCGGTAAATTTGCAGAAGGAGTAGCGCAGGAGTACATTAAAAACAGCAGTAAGCAATAAGCGGTAAGCAGTAAGCAGACCTTTGTATTATGTTTTCTGTCTTTTGTGCTCTGACTCCTGACTCCTGTTTCCTGTCTTCTGACTTCTGACTTCTGACTTCTGACTTCTGTTTTATAGTTCCACTTCAACTGTTCTTTCATTGATCAAAACTCCTCTTACCTCTTTTTTTGATGACAGGTTAGTTGCTTTAACAGGCTTCCCGACATATCCCTTTTCTCTTGTCTCACCTGCTGCAGTAATGTTGAATCCATGAGCATTAATCAAAAGCACCACTTGTTTTCCTTTGTCAACAACCTGTGACTTCTCCACCATGTCCTCTGTTAATGTGATATTCGCCGGGATAGATCTGTTTAATGACTTCCCGATAATTGTTTCCGGATCTTTCACGGAGCTCTTCGGCATTTTATTTATATCCATCTCTGACAAATAAAGGTCATCACTGCTCAAAACATACCCTTTTTTAAAAGGTCTTTTGCTTTTAACAATGCTATCATATGCCCTGACTTCAGCCATTGCAGTAACTTTCTGACTATTATCGAATACAAACGAAAAGACTGCTTTGCCAACAGGACCCTTTTCAACAGTTATAGTATCGGGGGCTTTGTCGGGGATCGCGCCGATTATCTTAATATTGCTTATCTCTATCTTTTCCCATGGATATTTATCTGCCAAAAAACCCTGCAAAACATCCTTTGCATCCCATGAGGAGGAAAATGCTGCAGAATTCAGAAGGCAGAATGCAAAAGTCAGAATGCATGAAATAAATATTCCTCTCCTTACTCCTGACTCCTGACTTCTATATTTTTTCATTCTTCCACCTCTTATTCCTTAATCCTTATCCCTTAATCTCTACTTCTTATCTTTTAATATTATTCGCTGTTGCGAGCATTTCATCTGATGACTGTACTACTTTAGAATTCAGTTCATAGGCCCTCTGGCTCACAATCATGTTTACCATTTCCTCAACTACATTTACATTGCTCAATTCAAGGAAACCCTGATTAATGGTCCCAAGCCCGTCTGAACCGGGATTGCCGGTAATCGGTTCGCCGGATGCTGCAGTAGGCAAAAACAGATTCTTTCCTGTTGCATTAAGACCGCCGGGATTTATAAATTGCGCTAATTCTATCTGTCCTACCTGTGTAGGCGTCGAACTTCCTGCCTGCAGCGTTGATACCGTACCATCCTGAGCGATTGTAATCTGCAAGGTATTTACCGGAATTGTAATTGCCGGCTCAAGAGCATAGCCGTCAGAGTTTACTATATTACCTTCACTGTTAATCTTCAAAGCACCCGCACGGGAATAAGCAATTTCACCATCCGGTTTAGTAATCTGAAAAAACCCCTGTCCTTCTATTACCAGATCAAGATTGTTTCCGGTAGAAACAAAATCTCCCTGTTGAAACATCTTCTGAACAGCAGCGGGTTTAACACCCAGACCCACCTGTATGCCGGATGGAAGTTCCGCTCCCGAGGCTGAAGATGCACCGGCTGATTTAATCCCCTGATACAGGAGTTCCTGAAAATCAGCCCTGCTCTTTTTAAACCCGGTTGTATTCACGTTTGCAAGGTTATTTGATATGACATCTATACTAAGTCTCTGCGCCTCCATTCCTGTTGCTGCAATAAATAATGACCTTTGCATTGCCTATCCTCCTGCATTTAATTTGAAATTTCAAATTTCAAATTTAAAATTTAAGGTTATCCCTTCCCCAGTTCATTCGTCACTTTCGATGATGCTTCATCAAATGTCTGAATTACTTTCTGATAAGATTCAAATTCCCTGAGGGATGTAATCATTTGCACTAATTCTTTTACCGCGTCAACATTCGACGCTTCATAATAGCCCTGACTTATACTTGCTCTTGTTTCCTCGCCTGTATCATCAGTCGTAAATGCTCCGTCATTTAATTTTCTGAGTTTCCCCTTGTCGGAGAAATCAACTATTTTTAATGCTCCAACGGATATATCATCAACAAAAACTTCTCCCGATTCGTTTACATCGAGTTTTTTCCCCTGCATCGCAATAGGTCCTCCACTGCCAAGGACCTTTATTCCGTCCTGTGTTGTGAGGTAACCTTCACTGTCAATCTTAAAATTACCGTTCCTTGTATATCTGTTATCTTCAAGAGCAAAAAACCCTTCCCCGTTAATTGCCATGTCCAGAGGATTACCTGTCCTTAAAAGACTGCCTTTAGAAAAATCGGTTACGATTTGAGAAGTTTCCGTCATTGTTCTTCCGTCAGTCATAAAAGGCGGTTTATTATCCACAGGTATCAGATAGTCTTTGAAAGATATTCTTTCTTTCTTGTAGCCCGGCGTAGACGCATTTGCAACATTCTGTGCAAAAATGTCCATATGCTTCTGTTTTAAAATTGCTCCTGAAAGCGCTATGTAGATCCCTTTATACATTTTAAAAATTTAAAATTGAAAATTTGAAATTTATAATTTTCAATTTAATGCCTCCTTACACTTTCTTGTTTAATGCAAACTTGATGCCAGAGGTTTAAAATAGAATTTTATTTTTATTGTCTTTAAAATCGCTCACTTGCATTATCTTTTTGAAAATTTTACCGTCAATTTTTTGTTTGCCGGGCGGAATATCTTTCCTTTCCCCTGGAAAATATTTCCTTCCATCCCTCATACACTTTTGCACTTCTGCTCTTTTGCACTTCCCTGACTTCTTCACCCCTATATCCTGATATCAATTTTACCCTCTTTTCCCTTCGGTTCTTCACTGTCTTTCTTATCGCCCTTATTCCGGTCTTTCTTTTGATTTCTCCTGGAGGTCTCTCCAGCCTCTTTTTCCTTCTTTACCGGAAGAATTCCTAATATATTTCCAAGTCCATCAATCGGCATTGTTAACCCCGACTTTTATCTTATCGCCGCGTAATAAACCTCATAAGATTTATTTGGCCCATGTAAGTTTTGATTTAAGCTTAATAAGCGCCTGGCTATGAATCTGACAGACCCTTGACTCGGTAATATTCAATACCTTGCCGATTTCCTGCATTGTAAGCTCTTCATAATAATAAAGAGATAAGACCAGTTTTTCTTTTTCGGGCATACATTCTATTAATTCTGCAAGTTTTTCCTGTACATCTTTTTCCTCAAGAACCTCAAGGGGGGTTTTTGAAGCCGGGTCGGCAATACATTCGGAGAAGTTCAGATCACTGTCAGAATATTTGTTAGTCTTGAAATCTTCAATCCTAATTGGTATGGCAGATACCGCATATTGTAATATCCTGTAGTACTCATCAAGAGGCATCTTGAGAAATTTTGCAACTTCGGTGTCGTCGGGCATCCTGCCGTTTTTCTTTTCAAGTTTATTGCGTGCATTGTTAATTTCATCAATTTTTTTCCTCATGGACCTTGGAATCCATGCTGTGGCCCTGAGTTCATCGATCATCGAGCCTTTTATGCGCAATTCTGCATATGTCTTGAGTTTTACCTTCCCTGGTTCAAACCTTTCGAGGGCATCCATTAATCCCATTAAGCCGACACTGACAAGATCATCAACGGTAACATGGGGAGGAAGTTTCCAAGAAAGCCTGTAGGCTGTGTATTTAATATAAGGTAAAAACTCCTTGATTATCTTTTCTTTGGTTTCTTCTTTTATTGCTGCTTTATATTTTAACATTTTGCCTTCAACAGACCTCCAAGAAAGAATTGAAGAGTCCCTTTTATCTGATTACTGTTTTCAGAGGATATTTTTTCAGCAATCTTCATCAGACTCCTGGCCGCTTCGCTGTCAGGGTAAATCTCAATTAACGCTTTTTGCTGCCTTACAGCCCGTTGCAGTAAAGCATCGTACGGCACATATCCAAGGTAATCAAGAGAGATGCTGAGAAATTTTTCAGCAGCAGTTGATAACCTTCTGTACACCTCTGTTGCCTCTTTTTCATCCTTCACATTATTAACAAGTACTTTAAAATACTTCTCCTGGTATTTTGTAAAAAGGACCTTTATCAGAGCGTATGCATCAGTCATTGCAGTTGGCTCGGCTGATGTTACAATAATAATTTCCTGTGCAGCCATACAGAAAAATGCAACATTGGTGGATATCCCGGAAGAAGTGTCTATGAGAAGATAATCTACATCATCGTCATACGACTCAAATTCTTCAATAATCCTCAGTCTCTGAAATTCGTCGAGCTCCGTTAATTCCTGAATGCCGGAACTGGCCGGTAACACCTTTATGCCGGAAGGGCCTTCTATTATCAGGTCTTTTAATTTCTTTTCCCCTTTAAACAGATGCTTGATGTTATACCTCGTTGCAAGGTTCAGTATGACATCGATATTGCTAAGACCCAGATCTGCGTCAAATACCAGAACTTTTTTGTCCAGCCTGCTGAATCCGATTGCAAGATTGGCAGTAATATTTGTCTTCCCGACACCACCTTTACCGCTTGCGATTGCTATTGTTCTTACCGTTTTTCGATCCGCAATATTCATTATGCACTCCCCGTTCTGAGAATAAGATTTGTCAGCTTTTTATTATCAACAAATTCGATATTGCCCGGCACTTTCTGTCCTGTAGTTATATACGCAACAGGCTTTTTGTAGGTCCGGCAGAGGTTATATATCGAACCAAGTTTTACCGCCTCATCTGTCTTTGTAAAAGCTATATAATCTACAGGGAGCGTACCGTAATGCTTATATGTTTCCATGAGGAAATCACAATCGCTGGAGGCGCTCAGCAGGAGCTGGGTCTCAATAGGTAATCCTGTCTTGTATATATCCTTAAGACTCCTGATATAATTATCATCCCTGGGATTTTGTCCTGTTGTATCTATTAACAAAATATCCCTGTCATTATATTTTCTGATGCTCTTTTTTAAATCCTGTGCGTCTGAAATAACATCAAGAGGAATTCCTATCATTTTTGAATATATCCTTATCTGTTCTATCGCTCCTATCTTGAATGTATCTACGCCTATGACAGCTACCCGCTTACCCTCTTTAAGCGCCTTTGATGCAAGCTTTGCAACAGTGGTTGTCTTGCCAACGCCGGTAGGACCTATAAGCATAATTATCCTTTTATTGTACCTGCTCGACATGCCCCAGATTCCGGAATAGGATGTATTAAACAACCTTGAACTGCTCATATCATCCGTTATAATCGTTTCTAAATCTTCTATTGCATGGGCCCTTTCTACCAGACTTAATGCATACTCGTCTTTAATAGACCGTTCTCTGAGGAAATAAAACATCTTCTTTCTCTCTGCGGGCAAAGTCAATTCACATCCGCTGTTTCTCATGATCTCTATGCTTTCCCTCAGGTTCTTCATCTCATTTTTTAATTCCACAATATCACTGTTAGATGTTGAATACGCAGGTGAGCAATTTAAATTACCGGATGGTTCAATGTCATAATCAACAGCCGCAGTAACTTCCACATAAGGTCTCGTCCCTTTCCTGTCTTCTGACGAGATGATTATTGCATCTTCTCCAAGTTCTTTCTTTACATTTGCAAGAGCTTCTGTAAAATTCTTTGCCTGAAATTTTTTAACTTTCATATTTCAACATTCCCCTTATATCTAAATTTGTTGTGGATACAATTTCCGAGCTTGAAAGCACCACAATGGATGAAGAAATCCTTTCAACAATACGCCTGAGGTATTTTCTGACATTCGATGAACATAAAATAATTGGTTGTACCCCTTTAAATTTCCCTGAAGAAAGAACTTTTTCTATGCTTTTAACAAGCTTGTTAATTACATCAGGGTTTATAGTACCGCCCTCTGCCTGGGACATCAATTTTTCAAATGCAGGGTCCAGAGTAAAAATCGTCAGCTTGCCATCATCGTTGATATACTGTTTTGTAATTGTTCGTGCGAGGGCTTGACGCACATATTCGGTCAGCATTTCAGGATCCTTAATATTAGGAGAGTAATCAAGCAATGTATCGAAAATTGTTATTATATCTTTAATCGGCACTCTCTCTTTCAGGAGATTTTGCAGCACCCTCTGGACCGTGCCAAGCGTAAGATTTCCAGGGACCAGCTCTTCAATCATTTTGGGATAGGATTTCGAAATATTATCCATCAGCTTCTGGGTTTCCCTTCTTGTGAGAAGTTCCCATGCGTGTTCCCTTATAAGCTCTGTAACATGCGTGCCGATCACCGTAGCAGTATCAACAACCATATATCCCGACAATTGAGCCTTCTCAACATCATTTTCATCAATCCAGTATGCCGGCAAACCAAAAGCTGGTTCCTTTGTGGGAATTCCGTCAATCTTTTCAGTTTCTCCCGAGGCTACCGCAAGCCAGCTTCCCATCATAACTTCGCCTCTCGCAATCTCAACTCCTCTAATTAAAAAACTGTATTCATGAGGCCTTAATTGCAGGTTGTCTTTAATGTGAATAGGCGCAACAACAAAACCGATCTCTGTTGCTATCTGTCTTCTCATGGCCTTTATCTTTCCGAGCAGCTCTCCGCCGGATTCATCTACAAAAGGTATGAGTCCATAGCCGATTTCGAGGCTTAGCGGGTCCAGTTCAAGATATGATTCTATCTTCGGCTCCTCAACGGCTGATTGTTGTAATACCTCCAGCTTCTCTTCTTCCGCGGGCATCTTTGTCAGAAAATATGCCATACCACCTGAACCTAACGAAATAAGAAAAAAAGGAATATGTGGAAGCCCCGGAACAAAACCAAGAACCATTAAAACCCCAGCAACTGTAACGAGAGCCTTGGGGTTCATCAGCACCTGCTGGGTAATGTCTTTTCCGATATCGCTCTCTTTCCCGGCACGGCTCATTACAATACCGGCAGCAGTTGAGGTCAGAAGCGCCGGTATCTGCGACACCAGTCCGTCACCGATAGTAAGGATCGTATAAGTCTTTGTGGCTTCAATAATCGGCATCCCTTTCTGCAACACGCCGATAATTAACCCCCCTACTATATTGACTGCAGTAATAATCAGTCCGGCTACCGCGTCACCTCTTACAAATTTACTTGCACCGTCCATTGATCCATAAAAGTCTGCTTCCTGTGATATCTGTTCCCTTCGTCTCCTTGCTTCCTTGTCGTCTATGAGCCCGGTATTCAAGTCTGCGTCAATGGCCATCTGCTTTCCCGGCATTGCATCCAAAGTAAACCTTGCTGCAACCTCTGCGATTCTCCCCGAACCTTTTGTTATGACGACAAAATTTACAATAACTAATATCAGGAAGATTATTATGCCGACAGCGTAGTTGCCCCCTACTACAAAATTTCCAAAGGATTTAATAACCTGCCCGGCAGCATCTATGCCCTCGTTGCCTCTTAAGAGTATCAATCTGGTCGCTGCAACATTAAGGGCCAACCGGTAAAGAGTCGCCATAAGAAGTATTGACGGTAAAACAGAAAAATCAAGCGGTTTTCTTATATATACAGATGTAACTATTATTGTCATGGAAAGAGAAATTGAAAGCGCCAGTAATATATCAAGGATAAAAGGCGGAACAGGAAGGATCATCACTCCGATAACTGATACAATTAATATTGCAACAAATATATCTTCTCTCTTTCGCAGCAGGGTTAAATGATTCATGCGGCCCTTCTTTCAAAATTAAATTTGATATTTGATATTTGATATTTGATATTTTTTATCATTTCTTGCCTTTCAGCTTATAAATATATGCAAGTATCCTGGCTACAGCTACATAAAGTTCCTCAGGTACAAACGTATCAATTTCATGTTTGAAAAGCGCCCTTGCAAGCGGTTTGTCTTCTACAATAGGTACGCCGTACTCTGCTGCAATTTCCTTTATTTTTTCCGCAACTACACCTGCGCCCTTGGCTACTATCTTCGGAGCAAACATTTTTTTATCCTCATACTGAAGCGCAACCGCCAAATGTGTCGGGTTTGTAATGACGACAGTGGCTTTGGGCACCTCCTGCATCATGCGCTTACGGGCCGTCTCTCTCTGAATGGTTCTTATTCTTGACTTGATCAGCGGGTCTCCTTCCATTTCCTTATGTTCTTCCTTGATTTCCTGTTTTGTCATTCTCAAGGATCGCTCGAACTGCCATTTTTCGACTGCGTAACTGACAAGGGCCACAATCAAATAATAAAAAAATGCAACTCCAACTGCACGAACAATCATTTTAGTTGATATTCTTACCAGGACATTCAGTTCCATAGCTGAAAGCATCGGAAGCGCTTTTAAATCTTTTTTTACGACGTAATATATAACCCATCCGCCTATTGCAAACTTTAAAAGGCTCTTTAACAATTCAGCTGCGCCACTCATGGAAAATATTTTTTTTATCCCGTTAAGAGGGTTGATCTTTTCAATGTCAAATTCAAGGGTTTTAAATACAAACCCTCCCTGTGCCACACTCGCTAATGTGACAAAAATAAGCGGTGCAAATAAAAATGGAAAAAGTATCCTTGCTCCCTCTATGATTGCTACCCTGGATACATTCATCGGTTCCAATCCATACCTCATGCTAAGAAGACTTCCCGTAAAAGTGGACAGACTTGTAAAGGAATATTCTCCGATAAAATAAAACATCATCAGTATCCCGCCCATTGCTGCCATTGAGGTAAGCTCACGGTTCCTTGGGACTTGTCCCTTTTCCCTGGCCCTCTGTTTTTTTCGGCCCGTTGCCTGTTCCGTTTTTTCCTGAAATTCCTCTGCCATTTTCTTTAGCTATTAGCTGATAGCTGTCAGCTTCCTTTTGCCAATGCAATAATACGTTCCATTTCATTATTTAAATTGGTAAAGTTTATTTTAAGTACATATTCAAAAACAGGAATACCCAATATTATCAATAGCAAGCCCAGAGTAATGTTAAGAGGCAAGGCAATAAAATATATATTCATCTGCGGCGCTACCTTGTACAAAAATCCTGTCAAAATATTAGTTATTAACAAGCCAACTATAACAGGCGCTCCAATCTTTAATGCAAGGACAAACATTTTATTCCCCATAGCCAGCACCTCCGGGATTACCGGCACAATATTTAATTGCCCTGCGGGCAGCAATTCGTAGCTTCTCACAAAAATATATATAACTTCATGGTGTGCATCCAGTACAATGAAATACAGCATTGCTATAACCCCTAACACCTCTGATATTTGTGTGCTCTGACCCATTTCAGGGTTAAAAATGCTTGCTGCAGACAAACCTATCGCCTGGCTCATGAGCTGACCGGCAAGATTTACCGCCATAAAAATAAACCTGACTGTAAATCCAAGTGCAAAGGCGATAAGTAATTCCTTGATAATTAACAGAGGGATAGAGTTTTCATGAATCTCAACTTTCACTACAGGTGTCAAAAGGATCGCAATAAACACTGCAAATCCAAGCCTGAATTGTCCGGGTAATTCCTTGCCTCCAATAACAGGGAGAAGAGAGACAAAGATACTGCTTCTTAGAAGTATAATCAGGAAGTTCGTCATGTATGGAGCAAGAAATTCAGTGTTAATGTTATTCAGGTTTAACATGTATCTCCTCTCTCACTTCTTCACTTCCTCGCTTTTTCACTTTCTTTTCTCACTTTATATAATTAGGTATCTGCTCTATTAAATTAGCTGTAAAAGTTATGAGCTTATTTGACATCCAGGGCATCAGCAAAAATAGACAAATAAAGACCGCTAACATTTTGGGTACAAAAGTTAAGGTAAACTCCTGTATCTGTGTTATGGTCTGAAAAAAGCCAACAAGTATTCCGACAACCAGACCCACAAGAAGCGGGGGACCTGCTACAAGCAATGTGACTTTAAACATTTCTGCTGAAATTCCTCTTACAAATTCCGGACTCATGAAAAACTCCTTACCATGGATCCGATTATAAGATTCCAACCGTCTACAAGCACAAACAGAAGAAGTTTAAACGGAAGTGATATCATAACGGGCGGAAGCATCATCATACCCATACTTAATAGTATGCTCGCAATAACCATGTCTATTATCAAAAACGGCAGAAACAGTAAAAAACCTATTTCAAAAGATGTCTTTAATTCACTTATTGCAAAGGCGGGAACAAGAACGCTCATTGTTATATCAGCGGGAGTGCTTGGAACAGGCTTTTTTGACAGGTTCACAAATAATGCAATATCTTTCTGCCTTGTCTGCTTCAGCATAAATTCTCTTAAAGGCGGCGTGGCCGCTTCAATAGCTTCTCCAAGATTTATTTCTTCTTCGATATATGGAGTGATTGCCTTTTCAGTAATCACATTAATTGTTGGTGACATGATATAAAACGTCAAAAACAAAGAAAGTCCGATAATTACAGGGTTTGGCGGTATACTTTGTCCGCCAAATGCGTGCCGTAAAAAAGAAAGCACGACAACAATACGGGTAAATGATGTAAACATAATCAGCACAGCCGGCAAAAAAGAAAGGAAACTGATCAGCAAAAAAACCTGAATTAAAGGATTATCAATATCCTTAAAATCAATCGCATGGGCAGGTGAAGCGGTAAAGAGAATGAGGGGCAAAAAGAGAGCAATAACGATCGTAGTTTTAAATTTTAAATCTGAAATTTGAAATTTGAAATTTAAAATGCTCATTTGTCCTCTGCCTTTATCCTGAATTTGAATCTTTCAAGTTTAGTGTGGAATGCTTCACTTTCTGTTAGTTCAAGCTCACCTTCCCTGAAAATTTTTAGCAGCCTCATATCGTTGGACGTAACTCCCAATATCAGAACCTCTTTTCCTACTTTCAAAGCTGCAACTCCTTTCTTGGGGCCCACCGGCTGATAACCGACAATACTCATAAAACCAAACCTGTTCTGTTTCTTCTTCAGGATAAAACCGGCAGCAAATATCAAAATAATCACAAATAGAAGAGCTGCTGCCATCTGAATATAACTCCCTGTCATTGCAGTCGTGTTAACCTTTCCGTGGGGCTGATAATGTCAGTCAGCCTGACGCCGAATTTTTCATTTACAACAACCACCTCTCCTTTTGCTATAAGTCTGCTATTTGCCAGTATCTCCATAGGTTCGCCGGCAAGTTTTTCCAGTTCTATAACTGAACCCTGACCCAGCTGCAGCAACTCTTTTATAAGCATTCTGGTCCTTCCAAGCTGCACAGTAATCTCAACAGGGATATCAAGCAGAAATTCTATATCTCTTTTTGTCTGCTGCTGCTTCTCATCTTTGACATCCTCAAATTCATGTTGTTGAACATCCTGATCCATAACACCTCCATTTTTTGATACGTTATACGTTATCCGCTTTCTCATGAATAACGAATAACGATTTATTCAATAACCTTTGTCAGTTTAATCGCCTGATTTCCCCGGCTCACTCCTGGTTCTCCTTTGAATTTTGGAGAATTTTCAACTTTTACGACAAGTTCGTCTGTAATTGATTTACCAAGATTAAGAACGGTACCGGGTTCAAAATTCATGACGTCCTTGAAATTAATAACCATACTGCCTATCTCCGCAGTCACATTCACATACATTTTCATTAAAGCTTCTTTCATAACTTCCGCCCACCTGCGGTCCATTTCAAATTTATTGCCGTGTATCCCGGAATAAAGTTTTTCTTTCAAAGGTTCGAGCATCGAATAAGGAAAACAGAAGAACATTTTACCCGAGAAATCCTCTATCTCAATAAGCACTTCAACGCTAATGACTATCTCAGCCGGAGTAACAATGGTAACAAACTGGGGGTTTATCTCGGAGTTTACGTATTCGGGATGTATCTGTGCTATTCCATTCCATGCAGTTCCCATATCCTTCAGCGCCAATTTAACTATCTTCTGGATCACTCTTTGCTCTATTGCTGTAAAGGCCCTTCCTTCCGATTTAATATGCTTTGCCGTTGCTCCTCCAAAGAAAAATTCGATAAAGGCAAAAACAAGGGGCGCTTCCAGCACCAACAATGAGAGTCCTTTCAGCGGGTCCATAGTGAAAAGATTAATACTGGAAGGCACCGGAATGGTCTTTATAAAATCACTGAACTTTATTATCTCAACACCTTGAATGCTTATGTCTATGAATTTCATGACAAGGGAAGACATAGAGCCTCTGAATAACCTTGCAAAGCTGTCATTTGCTATCTCAAGCCCGGGCATACGGCCGCGAATGATACGCTCCTGGTTGGCAAAATCGTAAGCTCTTATCCCCCCGATGATTTTATCACGGGCTTCTTCGGTATCAATATCGCCCGAGGCCACTCCTTTTAACAGGGCATCGACTTCATCCTGTGAAAGTATTTTATCTGTCATTGCATTACAAATTCTGTGAAATAAAGGTTTTTAAAAGCTTCTTTTTCCATACCCATTATCTGGTTGGCTCTAAAAAGTATTTCATCCTTGAGTTGAAACTTTCCTTCAGGACTCGAAATCGAATTCAGGGATTTACTGCTTACAAGAGTAATTATTGTATCCCTTAACTGTGGAGTTTTTTCTTTCACTGTTTCCTCTATATTTTTGTCAGTAATTTCAAACTGAAGGGTTATCTTTAGATACCTGCCGTGTTCTGATAGATTTAGAACAAACGGATCCAGGGCCACAATAGCTGTCTTGCTGTTTTCTGTCCCTTTTTTCTGTTCACTATGTTCAGCATTTCCGTTTCCTTTGCTTGCCAACAGCTTATAACCTGCAAAACCTCCTGCACCAAGCACAACAGAAGCGGCAACAATAATAATAATAAGTTTCTTGTTCCCCAATTTTTTCTTTGAATCTTTTTCTTCGGGTGTCTCAACCTGAAGCTCGTCTTTTTCTTCTGCCATTATTTATACCCTCCCTTTATAAACGTTATTCGTTACTCGTTATAAACATAAACTTATAACAAACAACAATTCTTCATATACAAATATCATGCCTGCTGTAACACCATGACAAATAATGATTTACAATTCCAGGTTTCTGTCAAAATAATGACTCAAGGATAAATAATTGGCTCTGCATGGATAGAATAATTTTTAATGAACTATCCCGAAGCAGAGCTTCGAGGAATTGTTTTGATTAAAGAAATGACATTAAGTTTCCGATATATTACAAAGAGTGCTATATGAAGTTTCTTAGACCGGCTTTTATGCTATTAAAAGGAATCAAATAATTTATGACTCATGAGATTTATCTCAAAGATATTGATTTGGCAGGATTTGAAGAAAAAGTTTATGTCATCGCTGCCGAGGTACTTGATATCCTCAAAGAATTATCGCGTGAAAACCAGAAGCAGATAAACAGTAAAACAATAGCCGAAAAAATGTTTCACAAAGAATCTGTTAAAAATGCTCTGGTTAATAAAAATAACGGGGAAACAAATAAAGAAGATGAAATCAAGTTCCTTAAAGAACTTGCCAATACAGTCCTGGATAAGTTTTCAGAGCTTGTGCCTTCTCATATGGTGGAAAATCTTTGCAGCCTGAAAGAGATATTTAAGGATCATACTATTTTTAATAGTTCTGCGGACTGGCTGGATTCTCCAATCAGTACTGTAAAGAAATATATCGAGTCTGTCTCAACACGAAATAACGAGCTTGAAGCGTTCTTGAAACAGACCATGCAATATCTTGCTGCTATTGAAGCTCCCCTAACAAATGAATTATCTTTCCAGCAGAAAAAATTCAGTGAGGACCGGGAGTTTGAAGACAGTATTTATAAATATATGGATATGATGCGGGAGGAATGTAATGTTACCGATGATATTGAATCACTCAAAATGGCCTTTATCAACAAAATAGAAAACATAAACAAAGGGATCGAAAAAAAGAGAGAACGTGATATAGTGCGTTTGAAAGAAACGGAGAAAACCATCGAAGAAATGAAGAAGCGGATGAATGAAGTCAAGCGCGAAGCAGACGAAATAAGAAAGAGATCGCAGGAAATGGAAGTTGAGACCTACCGCGATGCTCTTACAGGTCTTCACAACCGCAAGGCTTATGACGAAAAAATGGAAGAAACTCTGGCTCATATTAGACGATATAATGTCACGGCTTCTCTGATGATTTGTGATATAGACTTCTTTAAAAAGATAAATGACAATTTTGGTCATAAAGTCGGAGATCTTGCCTTGAAAAAACTCGCGGAACTCCTGAAAGAAAGATTGAGAATAAATGATTTCATTTCACGATATGGAGGAGAAGAATTTGCCATTGTCCTTCCGCATACGGATATGAAAGGCGCAATGATTGCCGGTGAGAGCATCAGGTCTTATATTGACATGTCAGTATTTTCCTACAAAAACCAGAAAATTCCTCTTACAATCAGCGTAGGCATAAGTTCTTTCAAAAAGGGAGATGATGTAAATACAGTATTTGAAAGATCTGATAAGGCACTTTATCTTGCCAAAAAGTCTGGCAGGAACAAGGTTAAAACTGAAGATGATATTACTGCTGAAGGAACGCGCTGAATTGGTTTTTTTATCGAATTCCTGAATCTATTAATTCAACATTACAATTTTGAGATAAACTATTTATCTATTCTTCATCTTCCTCCTAAAGTAATCGTTAGAAAGTTCCGATAATTATGCATGAGATTTGAGGGACTACTGTATATTTAACTTGAGACAAGATATATATATTATTTAAATGAGGATGACAAATGCATAATGCAAGACTTGCAAGACTTATAAAAAATCTCAGCCATCATGATCCTTCAAAAAGACGTTCTGCTGCTGAGGCGCTGTCAGAAGGCGATGAACGGGCTGTCTATCCTCTGATCAAGGCGTTAGGTGATGATAATTTGGGGGTGCAGGATGCTGCAACGCACTCTCTTATGGCGATAAAAAATGAGGTCACGGCATATATGATGCTGCCTCTATTAAGGGAAGATTCCTATCTGAGAAATACAGCTTTAATTATTCTAAGAGAAATGGGTAACTTTACTATTCCCCTTCTTATTGTCCTGTTAAACGATAAAGACGATGATGTTAGAAAATTTGCCATCAACCTTATATGCGATATTCAGTACTGTAATTATCCTGATAAATTGGTAGAAATGCTAAAAAACGATCCAAACGCAAATGTAAGGGCGGCTGCGGCAAAAACATTAGGTGTTTTGAATTATAAAAAAGCAATACCTCAACTTGTTAATGCCTTAAAAGATGATGAATGGGTATGTTTTTCTGCTATTGAAGCGCTTACTGTATTAAAAGATGAAGATTCTATCGATTCTATTGTAACACTCCTGAACAATCCTTCAGAAGCTATCAGGTTTGCAGCCATTGAGGCGCTCGGAAAGATCGGTTCACCGCTGGCTGAACATCCTTTACTTGAGTATATTTCCAGGGCAGATGAATTCGAAAGGAAAGCAACCGTAATGAGTCTCGTACAGGTAGGGATGATACCCTCCTCTCCGAACATATCTGTCGACCTCATTGAAATGTTGAAGAACGGCGACTGGGAAGAGAAATTCATAGCGATTAAAGGATTATTGATTTTGAGAGAAGATCGTGCAATTTACCATATGATAGATATCGCAGGCTCCATGGAGTTTTCCGCTCCTGACAGAGAAGAAAAAGTACAGGTAATCAAGGAGGCAGTTTTTAGTTTCGGCTGCAACGATTATCTTTTAAAAATCCTTGAAGACGATACCTTCAGGTACCGGGGCAAATCGTTAGCCATAGAAATAGTGGGAGATTTAAAATGCACCGCCGCGGTTTCAAATTTAATAAAACTTGTAAAAAGCAATTACAGGGATATAAAAAGAGCCAGTATAAATTCCCTTAGCCAGATAGAAAGCGAAGAAGCAAAAGAATACCTGATTGAAGCAGTCAGCGATGAAGACAGCCATGTCAGAAAATCAGCTATTATTGCACTCGGTAAAATAGCTGAAATGTCGGCCTTTGAACCACTCATGAAACTGCTTCGGAATGAAATTTACAGCGATATTATTGATGAATTTATTAAATCACTTCTCAACATTAATTCAACTTTGTTCTTCTCGCGCATTAGTGGATTTAATAAAAATATACAGGAGATAGCAGCGAGATATACATCGTCATATAATTCGGAGAGGAAATGCTGAATATCCCTCTTCCTGATTCTACTTTTAAAGACTTGCGGGATTATATATATGAAAAAAGCGGTATTTATGTAGCTGATACAAAAAAGTACCTCATTGAAAACAGGCTTTCGAGAATTTTGCTTGAAAAAAAAATTAATAATTTTGAAGATTACCTGAAGCTTATAAAATTCAGCGGCAATGGAAATGAACTTAACAGGCTTTTTGATGCAGTTACTACAAATGAGACCTATTTTTTCAGGGAATTTGACCAGCTCAAAATTTTTTCAGATGAAATCATGCCTAAGATATTAAGTCAAAAGAAAGGATCTCAGGTTATAAAAATATGGTCTGCCGCATGCTCTACCGGGGAAGAACCTTATACGCTTGCGATTATGCTTCTTGAGAAGGGACTCAATCCCAAACAGTTTGAGATATACGGTTCTGATTTAAGCGAAGGGGCTTTAAACACTGCAAAAACGGCTGTTTACAGTTCATATTCTGTCAGAAATGTACCAGCATACTATATGAATAAATATTTTTCCATCAGCAATCAATCATATATCCTGAGTGCTTCAGCTAAAAAAACTGTTAACTTCATGAAAATTAATCTCATTGATGATAAAAATATAAGAATGTTACGTAACGTTGACGTAATATTCTGCCGTAATGTACTTATATATTTTGATGTAAAGTCAAAACAGAAAGCAACCTCACATCTTTATGACTGTTTGAATCCAGGCGGGTATTTATTAATCGGGTCTTCCGAAAGTCTCCATAATATAACAAGGGCGTTCAAACCGAATGTCTTAAATAAAGTCATTGCATATCAAAAGGTGTGAAAATGATAAATTTCAAATTTCAAATTTTAAATTTCAAATTAACAAGTTCTGGGGTGATGCTATGAAAATTATGATTGTTGATGATTGTCAGACCACAAGAAAACTGCTGGGTCATTACCTGAAGTCAAGGGGATATTCCGTTGTATTTGCTGAAAACGGTCTTGATGCCCTGGAAAAGCTCAGCGCGGAAAAAGTAAACCTTATAATGACAGATCTGAATATGCCGTATATGGACGGCATGGAACTTATAAGGACTTTAAAATCAGACCCGAACCTTTCTGATATTCCTGTTTTGATGGTTACAACTGAAAACGATGTTACAGAAAAAGAACGAGCATTCCATTTTGGAGCAGACGGTTATGTTGTCAAGCCTGTTATCGGAGAAGCTATTGCAGAAAATATAAAAAATATTTTAAAAGAATTGTTTTCAAAAGGAGGCTGAATATGTCGGATTTTAAGATGAAAATACTTGTTGTTGACGATTTTTCCACCATGAGAAGAATTGTCAAGAATCTTCTTAAACAACTCGGATACGAAAATATAGAGGAAGCTGAAGACGGGGCTCAGGCCTATTCAAAACTGAAAAACGGCGGATATGGTTTTGTTGTCAGCGATTGGAATATGCCCAATATGGATGGTCTCGATCTTTTAAAGAAAGTCCGCAGTGACCCTGAATTAAAAGATTTGCCGATTCTCATGGTAACCGCTGAAGCAGAAAAAGAAAAAGTCATAACAGCAATACAGGCCGGCGTCAATAATTATATTGTCAAGCCTTTTACCGGGGAGGTATTAAAAGAAAAAATGGACAAGATATTTGAACGACTTGCCGCTCAAAAACAATAGCATGATAAATATAATTAAATATTGCATGGGGATATAAAATGAACGATGAAATGGAAGAAATAATACAGGAATTTATCACAGAGGCGGAAGAATCTCTTGACAGGATAGAGCCGAGATTTGTTGAGCTTGAGCAAAAAGGTCAGGATACAAATCTTATAAATGATATATTCAGGTCCATGCATACTATAAAAGGGGCTGCAGGTTTTCTTGGATTCCAGTTGATCGTAGACGTTGCACACGCAGCGGAAAATATTATGAAGAAACTCAGAGACAACGAAATTTCTTTATCAAAGTCTCTCATGGATGTGATACTTGAGTCAATCGATATGCTCAGATTGCTTCTCATTCATATAAAAGAAAAAGACGGTGTTGAAGAAAATGTTGCTCCCCTGGTTCAAGAACTTGGTAAGGCTTTGAAGGCTGCAATGTCTAATTTAAATAATAAGGAGCAAGCAGGAATATCGGTAAAACCGGATATTCGGGCTGAACAGTCATCCAAAGCGTCTAAAGAATCTGAAAGCATTTCACCAGAATCTGCCTCAGAAAAACCACTCAACAAGGTAAACGTTGCTGAATCTGCCAAAGTAACCGAAAATGCTCAGGAAACATCCAAATCCTCGCAGATAACACAAATAGCAGAAGAATTATCACAAATTCCGGAAATTGCAAAAACTACCATAAATGATTCTATCAAAAATTCTGAAAGCACACAGGCTGCAACTGATGGTGAACAGAAACCTAATGAAATGATACAGGCGGCAAAAGATAATGTTCAAAAAGCTCAGAATTTGAGGGTGGACGTCAACAGGATTGATAAGGTCATGGATCTCGCCGGCGAGGTAGTGCTTGTAAGAAACAGGCTTTTAAATATATCCAATTATTTCGATATGAAATATACTGACGATCAAATGACTGAAATACTTATGGAAGCAGTTTCTTTTCTGGATCGAATTACTTCCGATATGCAGATTGCAGTCATGAAAATGCGGATGCAGCCCATTCAAAAGGTTCTCAGCAAATTCCCGAGACTCGTAAGGGATATTTCAGCCTCTGTCAATAAAGATGTTGAATTGCAAATATTCGGAGAAGGTACAGAAGTTGATAAGACAGTGATAGAACATATTGGAGATCCCATGACTCACATATTGAGAAATTCCATAGATCATGCTATTGAACCGGCAGAAGAAAGAATTGCCAAAGGCAAGCCGTCAAAAGGAAAAATTGTTATTAATACATATCAAAGAGGCACTCAGATTGTTGTTGAAATAACGGATGACGGAAAAGGAATGGATCTCAACAAGCTGAAGAAAAAAGCCATTGAAAAAGGATTGTTAACAGAAGAAGAAGCCCAGAAAATGTCAGATAAGGATGCTATAGATATAATATTTATGCCGGGTTTTTCCACAAAAGAAGTTGCGACGGAACTTAGCGGCCGCGGTGTTGGCATGGATGTTGTAAAAACGAACATATCACTTTTAAACGGTTATGTTGAGGTATCAACGGAAAAAGACGTGGGCACAACTTTTAAAATAAGCATACCTTTAACGTTAGCTATTATTCAGGCATTAATGGTCGAAGTTAACGGCGTCAAATATGCCATTCCTCTGTCACCTATTGAAGAAACTCTAAAAGTATCAAAAAAGGACATCAATAATATTACGGGACAGAACGTAATTGTTATCCGTGATAATATTTGCCCGCTATTTGATTTAAGCAGCATACTGGGGTTTGGATCTAACGGGAATAATGATGATCTGGATTTTAAATATCTCATTGTTATATCAATGGGAGACAGAAGGTTCTGTATAGCTGTAGACAAGCTTGTAGGACAGGAGGAAGTCGTAATAAAAACACTGAATGGGATGGATACAACCTCTTCTTTTGTTCTTGGCGCAACTATAACAGGTGATGGCAAAGTTGTGTTCATACTCGATGTTACAGGCATGTCCAGAAATTTAATGGAATTGACAAGAGCCTGATGCAGGAAAATATTTATGATATTTAAATTTAAAGGGAGGTCTTCGTGCAACAATATATAGGGTTTAATCTTAACAAAAATGAATATATGATACCTATCTTAAAGGTGAGGGAAATTATTACCATGCCGTCAATAACTGTCCTGCCTCATTTGCCGTCATATATAAGAGGGATAACAAATCTCAGAGGAACTGTAATTCCAATTGTAAATTTAAAAAATCTTTTAAATTCAGACGGCGGTGAAGAAGCAGGAAAAACAGTAATTGTTGTTTCAGCAGGAAAAATAACATTTGGCATAATTGTGGATGGCATTACCGGCGTTGTAAAAATAGATGAAGCAAATATCGAACCTCCCGAAAAACTGATCAGTAATAACGTAGAACTTTTAGAAGGTGTTGCTAAATTTGATAACAGACTTATTGTTTTGTTAAACACTAAAAAAATCCTGCCTCTCAATGACATGAGTCTGCTTGAAGATACTATTGTCAATGTAAGTAATTTAACAGATGGAGACAATGTTGAAATTACCAGAGAAATTGATACGAGCGGCGGGAAAGTTACTGTAAAAGAATTGCGTGATGCAAAGGACTTCTTAAGCACTAAACTCGACAAGAACGATCCCAAACACAACATATTTGAATTGATGTTGAGTTTTATGGATGCATTATCAGCTCACGAATATGACCGTATGGAAAGTATTGTTGAGCAATTAGTCAAGGCAACAGACAGTGATCTCTTTAAGGAAATCGGGAAAATAACAAGAAGACTGCACGATTCACTTGAGGAATTCAGAAGCTCCGTAAACAATGGCCTCCAGAAACTTACCAAAACTGATGTCCCTAACGCTGTTGACAACCTACAATTTGTAATCAATAAAACGGAAGAAGCCGCTAATAAAACAATGGAGATTGTGGAAAGGTATTTTGAAGAATCGATTGATTTTTCAAAACATATCGAAGAAATTAAAGGACACGAAGAATCAGTTAATTATCTCAGATCTTTTAAGGATTCAATGGACAATGATATGACCATAATACTTACTGCACAGCAGTTTCAGGATATTACAGGTCAGACTATCAAAAAGGTTATAGATCTTGTAAATAATGTTGAAGTTGAACTCTTGAGGTTGATAACAAAGTTTGGAGTGCTGATTAGAGCAGAATCAGATAAAACTGTTGTTGGCGTTGGTGCGGGACAGAATAAAACATTTGGAAATGACGTTAAATCGGCTGAGAAAGTTACTCAGTCTGACGTTGAAGCGCTTTTAAATGATTTTGATTTTTAATTTATAAAATCTCCCTGCACCCCTCTTTGTCAAAGAGGGGAATAGATTTCCCCCTTTGAAAAAGGGGGCACAAGGGGGATTTTAATAAAAAAGGAGGAATAACATGGGAAATACAATGGTAAGTGAACAGGTATTGCAATTGGTAACATTTACCCTTGAAAAAGAAGAATATGCTGTAAATATCCTTAATGTACAGGAGATAAACAGGATAACAGAGATAACAAGGGTACCTAATGCTCCAGACTATGTGGAAGGTGTAATTAATCTTCGTGGTAAGGTCATCCCTGTAATAAATCTCAGAAAAAAATTCGGTCTTTACAATAAAGATACCGATGATTCTTCAAGGGTTATAATTATGGATATTCATGGTGTTACATACGGACTTGTTGTGGATTCTGTTTCGGAAGTATTGAGAATACCTGCAGATATAGTAGAGCCACCGCCGCCGATGGCATCAAGCATGAGCAGCATGTTCATCAAAGGGATAGCAAAACTTGAGAACAGACTCATTATACTTATTGATATAGACGGATTAATGGGTGGAGCATAACCCTTCAGTTATGGGTGACAAAAAAACTATTTGGATTGTCATTCCCGCGATCTGTTAAGCGGGAATCCAGAAAACAGAGAACTGGATCCCCGCTCAAAGGACTGCGGGGATGACACGCTTTAAACAATTATTGCCACCCGTAACTGAAGGGTTACGGTGGAGCAGTATAAATAATGATTAGAGCAGCTTCGATCTGCTTATGAAAGAATGACAAAAAAATACATCGTATTATTTATAACAGGTTTTAAAAAATGGTAAAAGTTCTGATAGTTGATGATTCAGCTTTTATGAGAAATACCCTCACCAGCCTGATATCCGATGATCCGGAAATTCAGGTTGTAGGTATTGCAAGAAATGGTATTGAAGCTGTCGAAAAAGTCGCTCAATTAAAACCTGATATAGTCACTATGGATGTAGAAATGCCAAAGATGGACGGCATAGAGGCATTGAAACAGATAATGTCGACAAATCCGGTCCCGGTCATAATGGTCAGTTCCTTGACGACAGATAGCGCAAAGGTTACACTTGAAGCGCTTGAAATTGGAGCTGTTGATTTTATTCCAAAAAATTTATCAGACCTCTCTGTCAATATTGTTAAAATCAAGGAAACCTTAATAGAGAAAATCAAGAAAATTGGTAAAAAAGGTTTACCTGTAATAAAAAAAATATCCTCCTTCAAACAACTACAGATGCCAAAAACTGCTGATTACACTTCTCACAGAAGGATAAATATTGTTACGATTGGTTCATCAACAGGCGGCCCAACGGCCTTGCAAAATATAATCTGCAAGTTACCAAAAGATTTCCCTGTTCCTATTCTTATAGCGCAGCATATGCCGCCGGCTTTTACCGGCCCTTTTGCAGAAAGACTTAATCAACTAAGTGCGGTTGAAGTAAAAGAAGCAGAAAATGGTGAATCTCTTAAAAAAGGAGTTGTATATATAGCGCCTGGAAGAGGACATATGAGCGTATTCCGGAAAAAGATAACGGAAACAACAATTTCTATAACCGAAAATAAAGGAAATTATATTTATAAACCTTCTGTTGATGTACTCATGCTTTCAGTTGTAGAAAATTTTTCCGGGCATGTTCTCGGTGTAATACTTACGGGACTTGGAAATGACGGTTTAAACGGAATGAAGGAAATTAAGAATGCCGGCGGCAAAACCATTGCAGAAAGTGAGAAAACATGTGTTGTCTATGGAATGCCGAAAGCCGTGGTAGAATCAGGAATCGCCGATAAGGTGGTGCCTGTTGATGAAATAGCCGGCGAGATTATTAATACAGTATAACATTGTATGGGCGGGGTTACCCCGCCCATACTGTTTTCTCTTACATCTTACCTCTTAATCCTTATCCTTTAACCCTTACCGCTTAAGGTTGATAAGCTCCTGCATGAGTTCGTCAGATGTCGAGATCATCTTTGAATTTGCCTGGAAACCTCTTTGCGATATGATCATCCTGACAAACTCCTCTGCAAGATCGACATTGCTTAGCTCAAGGGTATTTGACATGATCACCCCTGTTCCCGAGGTTCCCGGGATACTGATGATCGGCTGCCCGGATTCATTAGATTCGGAATAAAGGTTCTTGCCCATTTTTGTAACTTCTGACGGTGCAAGAAACTTTGCAAGGGCAACCTGTCCAACGGCCCTTGTCTGCCCATTAGTAAAAATACCTGTTATATAGCCGTCCTGCGTTATGGTTATGTTCCTCAAAGAACCTGAGGCATAACCATCCTGGCTCTGGAATATGGTTGCGGAAGTACCGCCGAATTGTGTCGTACCGTCAAATCCCGTGCCTGCCTCTGAATTTATGTTTGTACCGAAATCAAAGTCTATAACCTGACCGGCTGCAGCTCCACCGCTAAAATCAAATCCGCTTGAAGCCAAAGGATAAGTTATCGCACTTTCGTCAAAAAGGGCTCCGTTAGTGTCGAAATCAAGAGTGCCCTGAGCCTGTATTTCTGTACTTCCGCTTGCCGAATCCGCATCGTTAACCACTGCAAACCACTCCCATGTGTTCCCTGTTGCAACTTCGGTATCCTTCCTGAAATATATATTAATAACATGACTGACCCCCAGTGAATCATAAACAGTAAGGGTGCTTGAAAAATTGGATGTATTACCGGGATCGGTTACATCAAATGCAAGTCCAACGGCAGACGTTGAATCAAGCCTCACAGATATTGATGCATTGTCCGTTGAATTCGGTGCACTGTTCAGCGTTGAGAGATTGATATCGCCGAGACCACTTGAGCTGCCTGAGGTAGAAAAAAGATATCCCTGCAGACGCATTGCATTGGTATTTACAATATAGCCCTCTTTATCAAGAGTGAACTGTCCTGCCCTTGTATAAGCAACTCCGCTGCTGTCTCTCATGATAAATAAACCATCACCGTCAATGGCCAGATCCAGTACATTTGCCGTGTTCTCAAAAGAACCCTGTGTAAAAACCGGCGAAATATTGCTTACTGCGACACCTCTTCCAATCTGTGAGTTACCCAACGATTGACTAAGGATGTCACCAAAGGACGCACGGCTTGACTTAAAAGCGGTGGTGTTCATATTCGCAACGTTATCGCCGATGACCGAAAGGGCTGTGCCGTTCGCATTCATTCCGCTTACCGCGGTAAATAAAGATGTCAGCATCTTACTTCCTCCTTTTCTTTATTTTGTAGCCGCAAACCTTCAGGTTGCGCTGTATTACGCAGGCTTAAGCCTGCGGCTACCATTTATTGTATTGATTGAATTTCGCTGAGATTTATATTCCTTCCATCGTTTAATACAAGATATGCCAAATCATCTTCAAAGACGACGCCTGTTACCATACCGAATGAATTCGTCAGAGCATTAACAGCGCCGGAAGCATCTTTAGCTTTAACATCAAATGTATAACTCCCTTCCTGCATTTGGTTCCCTGAAGCGTCCTTGCCGTCCCATATAAATTTATTGTCGCCTTTTGACTGAGGGCCTGTTTCCTTTGTCAGTACAAGTTTTCCTGTTCCATCGTATATTGATATTTTCACGGATGCCGCATCTTTTGGAAGCTCATAATTTATATCCGCTGTATTTTTGAGATATGTGGTATCTCCAGACACTTTTATCGTCCTGCCTATCAAATTTGTTATTGATGCATTCTGCATAGAATGCTGAAATGCAAGTACATTATCCAGGGTACTGTTAATATTAGTAAGTTGTTCAAGAGAACTGAACTGGGTAAGTTGCGATGTAAACTGCGTGCTGTCCATGGGATTTAAAGGGTCCTGATAATTCAACTGCTTAAGAAGGATCTTCATGAAATCCTCCTTGCCAAAAGTTTTACCCCCAACTGTCTGGACTTTACTATTAATGTCGTTTACGCCTGATACTTCCATATTAACTCCTTTCTGAACTCAAATCTGAGAACTGAGAACTGAGAAGTTGAAATTGTTGAAAAGATGCCTTTCCCTCTTCACTTTTTCAGTTCCCATTTCTTAGTTCTTAGTTATTATGCAAACACACTGACAAGGCCGCTTATAGCACTTATTTTTGTTTTCTCATTTATAACCTGTTTTTCCTGGCTTTCCTGTTTGTTGTTCATAATAAAGACATTTTCTTCATGGTCATTACGATTTTTCAATCCTACCGAGAATCCTCCGACACTTAAACCGTCTTTTGCAAGAGAGTCAACAATGTAGTTAATATTATTCTCAATGAATTCCCTCGCTATTTTTCCGGAGGTATTAATGTGTACATTCAACATGCCTTTTTCCATGCTGAGATTGATGTTAAGTTTCCCAAGGATGTCATGCTCAACACTAACGCCCAGCTTACTGTTGCCTTTTATAACATAGACAATGTTATCCAGCGCCTGATTGGCTCCCGGGGGCCTCGATGCATTTCCTGAAGATATTGCTTCTGCAAGTTTACTGCTATCTAATTTGATACCTGAATGATTTAACAGATTGGTGTTATCAGACGTTGATTCAATTTTTTCCATTTTTACAGAATTGTCCGTAATATTTTTAAAGCCCTCTGCTTTACTGATTTCTTTCACAACCTCAAGTGACAGCCCGCCCTGAATATTTTTTGAATTGTTATTGTTTTCCGTAAGACCGGAACCTGTAATATCCTGCTGTACCTTGGCTGATTTTAAATGATTCAGTTCATTTTTATTATTCTTATCAAAGTGCTCCATGAGTTTCTCCACTACAGATAACTTGCCGCTGTCTGAAGCGGTCTTATTATTCTCATTCTGAGCAAACGCTGATAGAGATTTCTCTGCTGAAAATCCTCCCGTCCCCTCTTTAATTAAGTCGCGTAAGGGAGTTTCTATCTTTGTCCCGGATAACAACGTGCCAGTTTTTAAACCATGTTCAGGAGAACCCTTTATTTCTCCTGTAAATGTCTCTCCTTTAGTTTTTGTATCGCTGTTACTTTGGTTAATCAAGTCAGCATGAGAATCGCCTGTTGGATTAACAACATTGTTAGTCATGGAGTATAATAAAGCGCCCACTTTCAAACCCTTTTCAGCAGGTATGTTTTGATCTTGCTGATTTATTAACTGCTGAGGCGCTTCTTCTGTTATTTCTTGATCTTTAATTTGTTTGATTAAGTTGGCCAGTAAACCCTTTTCAACAGGTATGTTTTGTTCTTGCTGACTTATTAACTGCTGAAGCGCTTCTTCTGTTATTGCCGGATCTGCAATTTCATTTATTAAACTGACCTGCAAACCGTTTGTATTCGCTGTTACTGAACTTCCGATCATATTTAAAAGTAGCTTGTCTATCTTTGATCCTTTTTTACCTTGTACCTCTGATACTGATTCCTTCCCGGATTTGTCAGATTTATTTTGAGGACTGTTTGCTGATATATTTAAATCTGATGTGTTTCCTGCCTGTTCAGATCTGCTATTTAATTCATTTCCATGAGCGCTTCCTGATAAATTGTCAGATTTATTACCTGCCTCATGACTATTAATTTCCTTATTAACAATGGAAGCAAACCTGGATTCGCATGGTTTGCATGATTGGGTATTTCCATCAGATGATGGAACTGCTGCAGAATTAACTTGCGGTATGGTATTTATATCCGGCATATTTGCGAGATTCATTTCCATGACGACCTATAAAGCAACAGACATGCCAGTTAGTATTGAATTGACAAGTCTTTGTTATTCCAGCTTTTTTAAAAAAACTATAGAATTTTTAAGATTTGAAATAAATGAAATATTTTCTTGATAAGGAAAGTTTTTCCAATAAAAAACCCCCTCCTTTATCAGTCTCCATTTTCAGCAGTATCTGAACTGATGTTTCATTATCAAGTCCTGCAAGTCGTGTAGCGGCGTCTTCAGGCGGCATAGCTTCATATGCCTTTGCCACATGCTTTAATCTCTTGCCTCCTTCTTCTGTTGCCTGTTGTATCACATCATAGGGGTCGCACCTTGACTTTAGACAGTTCCTGTCCAATTTTGTGGATTTCCTCCTTCAGCTTTCTGTTTATCTTTAGTGTTCTTTTGAATCGTTCACATGACTTAGCTACTGCTGAATATGTTATTCTTCCGAAATAATTTCCGATTTCGCTATTAGTTGCTCCCGTATTTTCCTTTATCAAATAAATTGCGATCCGCCGCAACTTAGAATATTTTTTCTCTATAAGTTCGTTTTTGCTGACATTGAAATAATTTTCTAAGAAGTCTATTATCTCTGCCATATTATACAATGACTTCATCGCCTTTCTGTTAGAAATTTCCTCAACCTGCAAGAAAGTCTCCTTCACTCGGCTTAATATCTCTTTAATAAATTTCTTCTTGCCAAGAATAATGCCACCGTATGTATCTTTTAAAGGACTATCGAGTTCTGTCCCAATTGCGCTTTCTATAAATCGCCGGTATTCATTCCTGACATGAATCTCATTATTTGAAATCATTTTCAATATAAGATCCTGCGTTAACAATTTATTCCCATTCTTTGTGATGTAGGCATTGTAACTACTGTAGGGATATTCATCCGGTTTCTGTACCATTTTTGCCCTGACCGGATTAAGATGAATATATCTGCTTAATTCTGCCAGATAGTTGTCCCGGTCAACTACAATTGCCTTGAATCTTCCCTGAAACAAATGGCCGCTTCGCTTTCTCTTTATATTGACATAGGTAGTATATGAACTGTTTATGTGATGCATTGCCCTGCTAATATTGGCTTCCGGTGTCTCTATAACCAAATGATAATGATTGCTCATCAGAACATAGCAATGAATTTTTATTCCATATTTTTTCTTGGCCTCAGCGACATAGTGGAGAAATTTATCATAATCGCTCTTTGAGAAGAATATTTTCTTCCTCTCGTTTCCCCTCGACGTGATATGATACAACGCCCCTTCAAATTCTATTCGTAATGATCTTGCCATGTCCCCATAAAATATTTTTTAAGGCTTCATTAAATTAGCCTTTTCTATCGGCCAATGTCAATTTTTTATCATCTATTTCTGGCAGAAACCTTCCAATGTCAAGGTGCGACCCCTTTGCTTCTACTCAGGAAAAGTGATAAGAAAAAACTCAACTAAACGCCAGATCAAAAAAGCGCTTATTACTGACACAAAGGCAATACATACGCTTGTCAATCAATTTGCCAATAAGGACGAGATGCTGCCTCGCTCCCTCAACGAGATCTATGAGAACATCCGTGATTTTTATATATGTCTTGATAATGATAAGATCATCGGCGTCGCCGCTCTCCACATCCTGTGGGAAGATCTTGCCGAGATCAGGTCCGTAGCTGTTTCTAATAATTATCAGGGTCAGGGTATAGGCAAAAAACTTGTAAAAAAATGCCTGGAAGAAGCAGAAAAACTCGGAGTTAAGAAAGTATTTGCACTTACATATCACCCGGGATTCTTTAAAGAACTGGGGTTTGCCGATATTGATAAAAATTCCCTGCCGCAAAAGATCTGGGGTGAATGCCTCAAATGTCATAAATTCCCGGAATGCAATGAACTTGCGGTGATAAAGGAACTGTAAACCGCCCGGCGATCTGCAATTAAAATGATCCGGTTTTTAATGTTTTAAAAGCTGTATTTTTCGTTTTTCTCCACATCCGGTGTTACATCTATTACTTTAGGAATAGACCATACTCCCTCAATAGATTTTTTGCTTTCGGCGGTGAGTAAATATATATGTCCGGCCTCGGCCTTAAAAACTACTTCCTTATTGTCTTTTGAAAAGTATATGATAACTCCGTATACCTCACGATATCCTACTGCAAGATTATATGTTCCCGGAAGAAGTTCGATTATAAATGCATCTCCCCATTCCGAACCAAATCCGTTAATGCTCGAAGATTTATGATTATTGACAGCAAAAAGCCTGACATTTGTATTTTCAGGGGCATACAGGATTGCAACTTTATTTTTTGGAAGACTGGGACCGTCATAGAAAACATATTTGTTTGCACTTGCACAACCTGAAATCAGAACAGCAAGACAACTAAAAAGCAGCATTATTCTTTTCATAATTATGTTATTCCTCCATATGTATGATTTTCTATTCTGCCTGGTTCCAGAATTAACAAGCAAGTTCTGCCATCTCAAACACTTCCACAATATCAAGATCATCGACGTAAAATCGTTCATCGAGAAGGTGAGAAAGGGAAAGTAAGAGACGATCTCAACTGCCCCGCCCCTTTTGCTTCTCAAACCCGTACATAGTCAAGGTGCGACCCCGTTCTTTCACCCGTAAAACATTTCGTGACCTTTGTCATTCAAGATACCGATCTCTTTAAGTGAGTCCAGGATATCCCCTTCGTCCGGAATGGTATTCAGCAACGTGCCGTTGCTGTAGCCGATCTGGAAGTCTGTGAAGATGCTGTTATCGGTGATGCCTCTCGATTGAAGATACTGCAACGCCCTCTGATCTTCACAGAAGCTTTTGTGATAGAAAGAAACGACGCGGTTTAATAAACGAGTT
>JACRLN010000008.1 GCA_016215115.1 Nitrospirota bacterium | reverse complement strand
AGTCAAGATAAAAAACACGATAAATGAAAACAACTAATTGATTCGGAAGATTAAATGGAATTTAAGCAGAGATAAGCAAACTTTGCGGCTATTTATTTAATGGAATGGTTACAATTACCCCCCGTCACTGAATGGTTACAACAAAATTGTTTAAATAGTTTTCAATTTGATTTATCTGTGGTATCCTATTTTGGAACGTAAACTGTAGATAAAATAATCTTGAGAAGTTTTATTGCTATAGAATTGCCGGAGTCGGTAAGAACCGCTCTTTCTGAATTTCAGAATGGACTTAAAAAGTGTGGAGCGGATGTGAGATGGGTAAAACCCGAAGGCATTCACCTGACACTCAAGTTCCTTGGCAATATTAATGATAAAGACGTTGACGAGATTATAAAGACAGTAGAGGGGACTTGCAGGAAGTATGCGGCGTTTAATCTTGAGATCGCGGGAGCAGGCGTTTTTCCAAACAAGAGATCTCCTCGTGTTCTATGGGTTGGAATTAACGGAAACAGGACTTTTGCAGCACTTCAACAGGAAATTGAGGAAGCGATGGCTTCTATGGGATTTGAAAAAGAGAACAGGAAGTTTATCCCTCACCTCACCCTCGGCAGATTCAGGTCTTTAATCGGGAAAGAAACTTTATTGGAAGAAATTGAATTGCATAAGGACAATAAGTTTGGTTTTATCGATGTGAAATCCGTCTCTTTCATGAAAAGCGAATTAAGCCTGGCAGGGGCGAAGCATATGAGGATTGCTGAGATAGCATTGCTGGGAGAGTAAAGAACAAATAGAGTCTGTTTTAAAAATATTATGAAATGTTTTAGAAGGTGTCATTCCCGCAGTCTTTTAAGCGGGAATCCAGTCTTTTCAAAGGGCCTCTGGATTCCCGTTTTTACGGGAATGACGAACAATAGATAAAACAAAATAAATAGTTTAACAACGAGGAGGAAATAATAATGTCTGACAAAGATCGTTCAAAGGCTCTTGAAGTAGCCATATCGCAGATAGAAAAACAGTTCGGCAAGGGCGCAATAATGCGCCTCGGCTCTGAAGGGGTGACGGAAATACAGGTTATCCCCTCAGGGTCCATTGGTCTTGACGCGGCCCTTGGAGTCGGCGGATATCCAAGGGGAAGAGTTGTTGAGATCTACGGCCCTGAATCGTCAGGAAAGACAACCCTTGCGCTCAACGCTGTAGCGCAGGCACAAAAAGCAGGAGGCAACGCAGCCTATATCGATGCCGAGCATGCCCTGGATCTGTCATATGCTGAAAAACTCGGGGTCAACATCAATGATCTTCTTGTAAGCCAGCCTGACACTGGAGAGCAGGCGCTTGAAGTGACTGAAACGCTGGTTCGCAGCGGTGCTCTTGATGTTATTGTCATAGATTCTGTCGCAGCGCTAGTACCACGGGCAGAGATTGAGGGAGATATGGGTGATAGTCTCCCGGGACTACAGGCACGTCTCATGAGTCAGGCATTGAGAAAACTCACAGCGGCGATTGCTAAAGGCCAGGCAACCGTTATATTCATTAACCAGATTAGAATGAAAATCGGGGTTATGTTCGGAAATCCTGAGACCACAACCGGCGGAAATGCGCTTAAGTTCTATGCGTCTGTCAGGCTTGATATCAGAAAAATTGAAAATCTAAAGGATGCTCAGGAGTCGGTAGGAAGCAGGGTAAGAGTAAAGGTGGTCAAGAACAAAGTTGCTCCGCCTTTTAAGCAGGCTGAATTTGATATTTATTTCAATGAAGGGATTTCAAGAAACGGCGAGATAATTGATCTCGGAGTAGAAAAAAACATTATCGAGAAATCAGGCGCCTGGTATTCCTATAACGGAAGCCGCATAGGACAGGGGAGAGAGAATTCCAGACAATATCTACAGGCGAACCCTAAAATAGCCGGAGAGATTGAATCAAAGATATTAGAAGCTTATAATTTTAAGAAATAAGAGAAAAAAGCCGAATAAAACAGTTAGACGCAGATAAACACAGAAACTACATGATTAAGAAAGGGCCATTATTGAAGAAGATATTTAAGATTATTATATGTACTAATCAGTTCATTAGTATGAAGACACGTTTGTCATGCCCGCAGGTAGTAAGCGGGCATCCAGTACCTTTCTGGATTCCCGCTCAACAGACTGCGGGAATGACGCTTATGTATGCTTACTTATGAACTCCTTAGTATATCCTGTAACTCTGCGTTCTAATTATTTAACGGAGATAAATAATGTCAATAGATGTTAATGCACTTTTAAAGAAAGCTGCTCAGATGAAGGCTTCGGACCTGCATATAAAGGCAGGCAATCAGCCGATTGTCAGGGTCGATGGAAAGATTATACCTTTACAGGATGAAAAAAGGCTGTCCCCTGAAGATACTTTAAATTTGGCAAAGTCAATAACGAAGGACTATCAGTGGGAGAAGTTTGAAAAGACACATGATATCGATATAGGGTATAGTGTTCCCGGACTTGCCAGGTTCAGGTGCAACTTATTCATACAAAGAGGGTCGGTAGGTATTGTTTTTAGAATTGTTTCTATGGAAATCCTGGATATTGAAGAATTGATGCTTCCGGTTGTTTTAAGGAAAATCTCCCTCGAGCCCCGGGGGCTTATTCTTGTCACCGGGACCACAGGGAGTGGAAAATCTACTACCCTGGCATCCATGGTTGACTATATAAATATAAATAAAACAAGAAACATCATTACCATAGAAGACCCGATTGAATTTTTACACAGGGACAAAAAAAGTATAATCAGCCAGAGGGAAATCGGCCATGACACAGAATCGTTCAGCAAGGCGTTGAGGGCTGCTTTAAGACAGGACCCGGATGTTATTCTTGTTGGCGAGATGCGTGATTTTGAAACCATACAGACAGCGCTGGTTGCTGCAGAAACGGGTCATCTTGTTCTCAGCACGCTACATACTGCTGATGCGGTTGAGACTATAAACAGGATCATTTCCGTTTTCCCGCCATATCAGCATAAACAGGTGAGGATACAGCTTGCCTCTGTTATCAGGGGCATCATATCCATGAGGCTTGTTCCGAGGGCTGATGAAAAAGGAAGGGTGCCTGCCATTGAGGTGCTTGTGGCAACCGCAACGATAAAGGGGTGTATCGAGGATCCTGACAAGACAAAGCTTATTCCTGATTACATAGCGGAAGGTTTCAGCCAGTACGGCATGCAGACATTTGACCAATCTTTTCTGACCCTTTACCAGCGCGGGATCATAACATACGAAGATGCGATAAGCAGGGCTACAAATCCTGATGATTTTGCCCTCAAAATTAAAGGGGTAATATCCTCAAAGGAATCATGGGAAGAAGGCGCCGCTCCAAAAGAAAAAGATAAAAAGGGATTCAACATTGAGAGGTTTTCACGCTGACGCCAAAGCCTGTGCATTAAAACTCCTCAGCTACCGTTCCAGAAGCAAAAAAGAAATACTTGAGAAGCTGAAAAGAAAGGGCTTCGGCGACAGTGAAATTGACAACACTATTCATTTCCTTGAAAAAGCAGGCTTTATCAGCGATGAAACTCTTGCTGCAGAACTTTTCAGATATTCAATAGAGAGGAAATCTCTGGGGAAAAAAGGCATCGAGGCCTTCCTGTCCAGACGGGGAATCGATAAAGAACTTGTCAATAAAACGCTATCAATTCATACAAACGACATTGAAGCGGAATCTGCGGGGAGATTTGCAGAAAAGAAATTAAAGAGCCTGAAAAAATATCCTGATGATATTGTCAAACGGAGACTTTGTGGAATGCTCCAGAGGAGGGGGTTTTCAATTGCAGTGATTAACAGGGTGCTTCATTCGCTAATACCCTCAAAAAAATGATATCTGTTATGGACACTTATTTGTTTTTCCTCATTAATCACGGATTGCAGAATAATGTTTTTGACATTGCGATGCCTTTTATAACAAACAAGGGATATGTTTTTTTCATTGCAGTCGTGATCCCTTTATTTTTTCAAGACTGGCGGAAAGGGCTCCTTGTTTTCATCCTCTGCATTTTCGGATTTATTATAGCGGACAATAGCGTAGATCTTTTAAAAAGCCTTTTTGCAAGACCCAGACCATATAACGAGCTTCAAAATGTGAGACTTCTTATTGCATGTCCCGGATCTTTTTCGTTTCCTTCAGGTCATGCTGCGACTTCTGCTGTGATGGCTTCAATTGTTGGTCATTTTTCCAGACGCGCAGCGATTCCGGCGTTCGTCATTGCCGCCTTAGTTGTTTTTTCGAGGATATATGTGGGGGTTCATTATCCTTCCGATGTTATAGGCGGAGCTATCCTGGGAGGCGTTTCAGGTGGGGTAATCCTTCTCATTCATAAAAGGATTGTCGTGTATTTAAAAAAATAACTGCTGAACAGTATTTTTTATAGGTAGCCCTTCAGTTATGGGTGACAAAAAACTATTTGGATTGTCATTCCCGCGATCTGTTAAGCGGGAATCCAGAAACCAGAGAACTGGATCCCCGCTCAAAGGACTGCGGGGATGACACGCTTTTAACAATTATTGCTACCCATAACTGAAGGGTTACTTTTATAGAAGTTTTCTAATTGAAAAACTATTTTATTATTTGGTATAGTTCATAGCCATGGACGATTTGAAAAGAAACCTTATCCAAATTATACGGGAGCGTTCTTTCCAGTATAGTAGCGAGCCGGAATTTAAACTTTCATCCGGCGCCGTCAGTAATTTCTACTTTAATTTGAAAAAAACAACACAGTCTCCTGACGGCATGTATCTTGTGGGGAAAATCGTTTTTGAAAAGATCAAAGAACTCGGCTTGCATCCGGATGCAATTGGCGGCCTTACTCTGGGAGCCGATCCTATCGCTTATGCCGTTGCCATGCACTCCCACATTGCAAAAGAACCTATCCATGCGTTTGTAATAAGAAAAGAGCCGAAACAGCATGGACTCAAACTCCCGATAGAAGGAGATGTAAAGGCTGGAGGCCATGTAATTATCGTGGATGACGTAGTAACTACAGGCAGCTCAACAATAAAAGCAATAAATACTGCGAAGGAAAACGGCCTGATTATAGATGCGGTAATTATCCTTTTAGATCGCTGTGAACAAAATGGCAGACAGAATATAGAAGCTTTGGGTTATCCGGTTTATGATATTCTAACCCTGCATGATTTTATTCCTGCAAGCAACTGATATTCCATCACGAAATTATTGATCCCTTCATAAAAAAAGTCCTCGAGATCTGTCACTCCCGCTTGTTGGGAGTCCTTACGTAAGAAAAATTCCGGACAAGCCGGAATGACCATGTTATAGCCTACACTTGAATAAATTAAAACTTACGTTGCCCCGCATCTTGGGTTGTCTTGTTTTGAAAAACTAAGGATAAAAACCCATAATCCGCCAAGCGCAAAAAGTACCAGTAGTACGATCAAAGCCAATAACATATCAATTACCTCCTTTTATCAATTTTTACAGCATCAAATAATTTCGCACCATCATTATTTGCATAATTGTGCAAATAGGCAACAATAAATGTCAATTTAAAACTTCTTCTGAATTTATAAAATAATTTAATATGATTTTTACATGTTAATCCATATCTGTCCAGGGAAAATATACATAGTGTCATAAATAATTGCGCATAAATCGTCATTCCCGCAGTCTTTAAGCGGGAATCCAGAAGCAGTTGATTTGAAAGAATACTGGATTCCCGATAAAAAACTTCGGGAATGACAGCTCAGATATAAGAGACTCTATTCGCAATAAAATATGTCGCTCTGTATCATATAGAAACCTATAGTCAAGTCCCGGAATTTGTGCTAAAAGAATAACAGAGATTGCAACTATATAAACGATCGGTGGATACTTAATGAAAAAATAGAGCTTCAAGAATGAAGAGTACAAAAAAATATGCTTTATTGTCGCTAATAATTATCCTCCTTTACATTTCCGGAGTCTCAGTGCCTTAATTTACATTTTCAATAATCTTCTGGCTGTCTTCCCGGTTAATGTTTCATGCGCACTTAATGCTCCGTGCGGACATACTTCAATACAGCAGTAGCACCTGATGCACTTTTCATAATTGAAGTGAATCTTCTTTTTATCATGCGTTATCGCTTTTGCAGGACAGTAATTCCAGCATTCTCCACAGAGTTTACAAAAAGAATCATTACACACCGGTCTCTGCACAAGATGTCTCCGCATAAAACCGTGGAATCTTTTTGGCCCAAAAACAAGAGGGACTATCTCAGGCAATTTAAAATCCTTTACTTCAGGCAAGTCGCCGTCAAAAGTTATTTCTTCGGCAGCCAATCCCTGCTCTATGGCAGATTTGTTGGTCAGCACACTATCGGGTGAGATGCCTAACATGTTACATATCGCAATATCAACTGCGGGCGTGTCCCTGCTTCCGAGAATCACGCCGATATGTCTTGGTTCACCGCCTTTTCCGGGACCCTCCCCCTGCATTGCAAGTATGCCATCCATTATCGTAATGGATGGATTAACCGCCTTATATATCTTTACCAAAAGCCTTGCGAACATTTCCCTGTCCACGCCTGTCCTGAAATGCCATTCAGGTTTTTTCATGCCGACTATGCAACCGAATAAATTTTTTATGCCGAGCGTCAGCAGCATCTGTGCATGAGTTTTTAATTTCGGCAGGTTAATAAGAAAGTCAGCATTCACTGCATCCCCCGCAATCTCTATCTCATTAAAAGGTTTTCCGACGTCAACAGCTACAGAGGTCTTGAATTCACTGTACTCAACTTTCAATCCTTCGAGCGCAGTTCTTATACCGCTTTCTTTTATGATTTTCTCAAACGAACCTATAGCGGAACTGTCGGAAATAACAGGCCGCGCTTCTTTATCCAGCACATATTCAACAGCAGCCTTAATTATCAACGGATGCGTGACAATTGCCTTCTCAGGAAGGGATGGAGCAAGGAGGTTGGGTTTAATTACCACTCGACTGTTTTTTTGAATCATGTTCCCGGCCGTGCGGTCCATGATTTCAAAAAATACCGGTCTCAGTGTTTTGTAATTATACTCAGACTTCCTGATAAATACTTTGGACATATTTTTATTTTGTACTTCTGAATTTGGCATTATTGTCATTTTGCCATAAGATTTGAAATTTTTCTCGAAATTAAATCCGGTAATAAATTCTGTTATCCGATTCAATCTCAAGCATATACAGATGATACTGGTCTTCTTTTGTCCGTAATATGCCGTCAAGCCTCTGCGAAAGCGGCAAGGTTTTCAAGTGCTGTTTAATCCCGGGTGTATAAACCGACAAAGATTCCTGCAATGTCTTTTTTATAAAGGAAATAAGTGATTTATCAACATGTCTATCTGAAAGCTTGCTTAAAAAAGATGTATTACCGCCTGCTTTCTGGATTTGAACAAGGAGTCCCTTTTCATCTGGATATCGCTGCAAGAATAAATTTGTTAATCCTTTACTTGCACGGTAGTATTCATCTGTTGTGTTATTGTCCCCGAAAAGGGAATATGTCTTTCCTTTCAAGGGGTTGTAATTATTTTACTGCTCAACCATTATTTAATTATAAATAGTTCATGGACAATAAAGCTTGGAGGGGGCACGGTCCTTTGCTCTTAATAATTATTGGGAATATGCCGATATAGTAACTATATTCTTTTATGAAAAGAAATAAAAAGGAGGATTTATGATCGGATGGATCCTATTAGGGACTGTCATTCTGTTCTTGATGTGGGTAATTATAACTTATAACAACCTTATATCACTTCGGAATAATGTCCAGAATGCCTGGAAACAGATTGATGTCCAGTTAAAACGCAGACATGACCTCATTCCCAATCTTGTCTCAGCGGTCAAAGGGGCCATGGAGTTTGAACAGGATACCCTCGAAAAAGTAATCAGCGCGAGGGCAAAAGCGGTGTCCTCGGTCGGCGCTCAGGAAAAAGCAGGCGCCGAAAATATGCTCACGCAGACGCTGGGTAAGCTTTTTGCAGTTATGGAAAATTATCCTGACCTTAAATCAAATGTAAATATTATGCAGCTCCAGGAAGAACTGACATCAACAGAGAATAAAATCAGTTTCTCACGGCAATTGTTCAATGACCTGGTGGCGAACTACAGGATCAGGCAGGAAGTTTTTCCCAATACCATCATCGCATCTGTGTTCAGCGGATTTCGGAAGGAAGAATATTTTGAGGCATCAGCGGCTGACCGGACAGTACCGATTGTAGATACAAGTATACGGAAAAGCCATACCTGCTGACCCAAATAAAAGAAAGGCTGTATATCTTTTCAGAAATAAATGTCCATAACATTTATTGATATCGAGCGACAAAAGAGCTGGCGGATCATTATCTTCTTTTCTGTCCTCATTGTACTGTACTTCGTTATATCCTTCACCCTGGCAGTATCTTTTTACCAGCTATTTCCAGTCGGCTTTTCCTCTATGAAAATCTTTTCTCCGGAATCGTCCTTCCTTATCGTGGTTTTGATTTCTTCAGTGATTATAGCCTCAATGCATTTCTGTCTCTCTTCCCTCAACGCAGTAGCCTATATAAAGAAAAGTTTACCCGCCCTTACGCCTGATACTGAAGATGAAATACATAAGCAACTGATAAATATTGTGGATGAGATACAAGTTGCATCCGGGAGGAGAATAAACATTCAGTGTCTGGTCATACCGTCCCTTTCCGTTAATGCATTGTCGGCAGCGGATCTCAGGGGAAATGCGATAATCGCAATTACAGAAGGACTGCTTTCCAGGATATCAAGGGCGCAGCTTGAAACTGTAATTGCGCATGAGGCCTACCACATCCTCTCCGGAGATTGCCTTGAAACAACAATCGCTGCCAGTCTGTTCGGAATACCTTCTGCCGCCATTGAGAAAGTCAGCACCGCCTCGGAAGGCCGTATCTTCCTTGTACCGACATTCCTTTTCGCATGGCTTATGGTAAAAGTCAGCTACCTGTTAAACATGTTTATTTCGCGGGAGCGTGAATACCGCGCAGATGCAGGCGCTGTCCGCATGACCAGAAATCCTTTGGCGCTTGCTGAGGTTCTGTACATGCTTTCCCATCGCTGGAAAGGGATAGGACATATAGGTGCCGGAATTGAAATGCTATGTATAATGAATACTTCTGACAGCATTCTCGATGAATCAGACGGATGGTCTGCAGATCTTATGTCCACTCATCCTCCGGTTAATAAAAGGATAAAAATACTTTTACAGATGGCACATACAGGAATTTCCGCGCTGACCAGGCAGATAGATGGGGATGAAAATATAAAACTTAACGAAAGACCTGAAAACATGTTCTATGCCCTCGATAATAAATATCAATGGCAGGGGCCTTTTACAATGATGGAACTTGCTGTTTTACCATGGCTGTCTGCTGATACGTGGATCTGTAACAATGGGGATACCGTAGCAAGAGCATCACAGATACCGCTTGCAGATGTTTTGCTCAGGAAGCGGTTTGCAAGTGATGTCAAAGCCGTATCAGATTACCTGTGTCCGTCCTGCCGCAATCCATTAATACCGAAGACTTATGAAAAAACAAAAATTTACCAGTGCAGATTTTGCGGCGGCTCACTGGTGGATGATGTCAAACTGCCCCGGATAATTGTAAGAAAGGATGTAAAATATTCAGAGAGGATCAATGCATTGTCAAGAATAACGCTCAGTGAAAATCAGCTCAAGATACTTGCCAGGAATAAAAACAAATCTGCAAAGTCGAATATGAATTTCTTAAATTGTCCTAAATGCAAAAGCAGGATGAACAGGACCTTCTACAGCATGGCGTATTTAGTTGAACTGGACCGTTGCAGTTATTGCGGTATAAGCTGGTTTGAAAATGATGAACTCGAGATCCTGCAGTGCATGATAGACAACAGGATGGCCTCAACCCCGCTGCCACTTCCGGATGCAGTATATCTCCCTCTCCCTAACACTCACCCACAAGGGGAGAGGGAATTTCCAGAAATCCCCGATTGAATATTGTTTAATAAATTCATACAACTGTATACATAAAGTATCCATTTGCAGTAACCCTTCAGTGAAAGGTGGAAGCAACACGCCTCAGATGTTATTTTTTGAATCAGGGCGGTTTCTTCTTTTTAAGGAGGTGGGGTATCTTTATGGAACAAGAGGGGGGAAGGATCAAGGGTAATGTCCTTGGATAGT